>NZ_JACHVQ010000001.1:1844143-2151500 GCF_014190805.1 Flexivirga oryzae
CGTCGTCGGTCCTGATCAGACCGAACGACTCCAGGTCGACCAGTGCGCGCAGGTCGAGACCGGTCGCCCGTTGCAGCTCGGCCCGGGTGAGCCGGACGTCGCGTTCCTCCCGCGGGGCCTGTCCGGCGGCAGCTCCCAGTGCCGGGTCCGAGGTGCGGGCCGGCGGTTGCGGGATGTCCTGCTCCTCGGCCGGGCGCAGCCCGCGGTCGAAGGCGTCGAGGGCCTCCGCGATCACCTTCAGCGGCCAGTACTTGTCGCGCTGACACTGCAGGACGAAGCGCAGCCGCTCGACGTCCCGCTCGGCATACCGGCGGTAACCGGAGGGCGTGCGCTCCGGAGAGACCAGACCCTGCGCGTCGAGGAACCGCACCTTCGACAAGGTCAGGTCCGGGAACTCCTCCTGCAGCCGGGTCAGGACGGCGCCGATCGACAGGCCGGACGCCCCCGCGGTCACGACGTCGGTGCGCCGAAGAAGACGAGACGGAACTTGCCGACCATGACCTCGTCACCGGTCTGCAGGTCGTGCGAGTCGACCAACGCGCCGTTGACGTAGGTGCCGTTGAGCGAGCCGATGTCGGTGACGGCGTAGCCGGTGTCGGTGCGACGGAACACCGCATGACGCCGCGACACCGTCACATCGTCGAGGAAGATGTCGCTGCTGGTGTGCCGCCCGACGCTGACCTCCGCGTCGTCGAGCAGGAATCGGGCGCCCGCGTTCGGTCCCCGCAGCGAGAGCAACAGTGCGGTGCCCGGGCGCAGGGCGTCGACGGTCGCCTGGTCCGACGCCGACAGCCGCACCTCGGAACTGCTGGGCCGCTCGACCACACTCTCCCCCGCCGGGACGGCGGTGAATCGGGCAGTGGCGTCCCCGCCGGCCTGCGGCGCGGTGGCCTGCTCGCCACGCTCCGCATCGCCCGGTGCGATGTCGCTGTCGTCGTTGGTCATCGAATCAACCTCGGGGGTCGTGGGCGGGATGTGTCGGAAATGCTGATCGTACGCTCAGCCGAGCGATGCCTTGTACGTATCCACATCCTGCAGCCCGTCCAGCGCGGACGCGTCGGCGAGCTTCAGCTCGTACATCCAGCCCTCGCCGTAGGGGTCGTTGTTGACGAGCTCGGGCGTGGCGTCGAGCTGCTCGTTGATCGCGGTCACTTCCCCGGCCAGTGGCGCGTAGAGATCGCTGACCGACTTCGTCGACTCGACCTCACCGCACGCGTCACCGGCGGCGACCGTGTCGCCGACGGCGGGCAGGCTGACGTAGACCACGTCGCCCAACGCGTCCTGCGCGAACGCCGAGATGCCGATGCGGACGACGCCGTCGCCCTGGTCCTTCACCCACTCGTGGTCCGCTGTGTAGCGCACGTCGGCTGGGTATTCGAGGTCGCTCATGAGTCTCCTTGAACGCTAAACGGATTGGGTGGGGCCTGATGACGGGCATCGGGTCACGGGTTGTCTGCCTGAGCGTAACGAGGCGTGCTCACCGCCCGCAACGCGGTCACGTCAACGTGCTTGGCGGAGGCGACCGACGGGGTGGCCCCGAGTTGCTTCAACGCGTCGACGACCCCTCCCGGAATCTCCATCGCGGTCGCCATCGTGTGCGGATCGCCGATCGCGACGATCGTGTACGGCGCCTGCAGCGCCGTACCGTCGGCCACCAGCCGGCCGTCGGTCGACTCGGCGAAGTAGGTCGAGGCGACGATGCGCACGTCGTTGATCTGCATCGCTTCGGCACCGGCGTCCCGCAGTTCCTCCACGGCGTTGAGGACGTCGCTGGGTTTGACGACGTCCTTGGGGTCCTTGACGGTGATCCGTATGCCGGGCCCGGTCGCCGGCAGGGTGCCCGCGAGGATCCCCAGCGTCTGCAGCCGGGCGGTCGCCGCCTTCAGCGCGGCCTGGTCGCCGTTGTCGTCCTGCAGCTTCTTCTTGGTGTCGGTGAGGTTGCCGGCCTCCTTGCTCAGCTTCAGCGACTGCTGGTTGACGCTGTCCAGCAGTGCGACCAGGTCCTCCTGGCGCAGGTTCTCCAGACCCGAGGACCGCGTTTCGTGCACCTGGGCGAACATCGCGAAGCCGAGCAGTACCGCCAGCACCGTGATGTAGACGTTGGCGCGGGTCAGCCGCGGCCGACCGGCACGCCACAGGCGCTGCCACCCCGTCCGCACCGACTCCTGCGCCTCGGGCGCTTGCTCCTGCGACATCTACGCGTGGAAGAGGTGGCGGCGGATGGCGGCGACGTTGCTGAAGATCCGGACGCCGAGCACGACGACGACCCCGGTCGACAGCTGCGAACCGACACCGAGCTGATCGCCGAGATAGACGATCAGCGCGGCGACGACCACGTTGGACAGGAACGACACCACGAACACCTTGTCGTCGAAGATGCCGTCCAGTACGGCGCGCACGGCACCGAAGACGGCGTCGAGTGCCGCGATCACCGCGATGGGCAGGTAGGGCTGCAGCGACAGCGGCACGTCGGGGTGCAGCACGATGCCGACGACGAGGCCGACGACCAGTCCGATGGCCGGGATCATGACCCTCCTTGGGTGGTGGACGATGACGAGGGCGGGGAGGTGACGGCGGAGGCGTGCACGAGCGGTGCCGTGGCCGCGGCGGGCACCGCGACGGACGTCTTCGACGCGAGGTTCTCGCGGATGTCGTAGCCGCTGACCAGCGCCCGCAGGTACGCACCGCCGGCGTCGCCCCGGAACCGGTCGGCCAGCTTCGGGCCGCCGATCACCGAGATCGCGTAGGGCGGGCTGAGGGCACGGAAGTTGACCAGGATCGCCTCGCCGGCGAAGCGGATCGCGGTCTGGCTGGCGATCCGCTGCCCGTTGATCGACACGGCCTCGGCCCCCGCCGCCCACAGTCCGTTGACGATGATCTGCAGGTCCGTCGAGGTCAGCCGTCCCGTGTTCGAGGTGTCCGTGCGCGGGTTCCCCTCGGCGTCGGTGCCGGAGCCCGGCGCGTCGTCCACGGTGAGGACCAGGCCCGGTCCCCGTGCCGCGCCCGCTCCCGTGGTCACCTCCAGGGTCCGCAGCCGATCGGCCAGCGAGGTGTCGTTCTGGTGTTGCAACGCCTTCGCCTGCAGTGCGTTGATCTGCTTGCGGGTGGAGTTGATCGTGCGGCTGTCGGCGTCGATGGTGCTCTGCCGCGCCTTGATGCCGTCGATGAGTTCGGTGCGGCGTTTGTCCGAGGCGGCCTGCGGGACCCGGAGGGCATGGGCGGCGACCGCCAGGCAGAGGCCGATCACCACGAGGGTCACGATCAGCAGCGGCGAGCGCAGACCCACGGCCGCGGGCTTGCCCTCGGCCCGCCGACGGTCGGCGGCCGCGCGGTAGCCCGGGTCCAGCGGCGCCTGCATCAGGTTGTTGATCAACGACATCGACCAGGCCGGGTCGGTGCGGCCGTGGTCCGCCCCGGGAGCGCCGGTCGGTCGCTGTCCCGACGCGGTCATCGGGCGACCGAGGCTCGTGCACGCTGCGTAGGCATTTCGTTCCTCATTGCTGCTCCGCCGGTGCCTGCTGGCGGGTCCGGACCATGCCGCGCACCTGCCCGACATACATCACCCCGGCCAGCCAGTACAGGACCGTGCCCCACCAGATGAAGGACCAGCCGATCGGGCGGGCGACGTGACCCCACACGTTGTCCAGGCTGCCCAGCAGGACCAGCGGGAAACCGTAGATGAGGCAGAAGGTCGCCGACTTGCCGACGAAATGGACCGGCGGGATGGGCAGGCGGTGCTTGCGCAGCGTCGGGCCGAGCGCGAACACCATCACCTCCCGCACGAGCAGCACGGCGACCAGCCACCACGGGATGATGCTCTTCCAGGCGAGCGCGACGATCGTGGACAGGATGTAGAGGCGGTCGGCGGCCGGGTCGAGCAACTGGCCGAGCCGGGTCACCAGGCCGTACTTGCGGGCGATCTTGCCGTCCAGGTAATCGGTGATGCCGGAGCCGACCAGCACCCACAGCGCCCACAGCCGGTGGTCGGTGGCGATCAACCACAGGAAGACCGGGACGCAGACCAGTCGCCCGATGGACAGCAGGTTGGGCACCGTCCAGACCTGCCGATGCAGCGGCAACGAGTCACTCACGGCTCAAGGCTATGTGGTGCCCCTGTCGCCGCCGACGACATCCCCCGAGCGTCGCCCGGCCGGTCCGGATCGTTATGGCAGGACGACCCGGTCCGGGTGACTGCACACGGTCATCCGGTGCCCGCGCGTGTAGGCGACGAGGGTCACCCCGAGCCGGTCGGCGGCCTCGATCGCCAGGCTGGACGGTGCGGACACGCACGCCAGGACGGGTATGCCGGCCATGGCGACCTTCTGCACGATCTCAAACGACGCGCGGGAGGACACCATCGCCACGCACTCGGCCGTCCGCCGGCCCTGCAGCAGCGCCCACCCGGTGATCTTGTCGACCGCGTTGTGCCGCCCGATGTCCTCCCGGATCACGAGCGCGTCGCCGGACGCGCCGAACAGTCCGGCCGCGTGCACGCCCCCGGTGCGGTCGAACACGTCCTGGCCGGCGCGCAGCAGCTCCGGCAGCTGCGCGATCCGCCCGGCCGGGACCCGGACGTCGGCGCCGGTCAACGCCGCGGCGTCATACACCGGGGACTCGGTGATCGCGTCGATGCTGGTCTTGCCGCACAGCCCGCACCCCCCGTGCGAGATGAGCCGGCGCTGTGCCGTCGCCGGCACACCCGGCGCCGTGCGCAGTTGCAACTGCAGGACGTTCATCTCGGTGGTGTCCACGCAGTAGCGCGCGACGAGGACGTCCTCGCGGGTACTGATGATGCCTTCGGCCAGCAGCAACCCGTGGGCCAACTCGATGTCGTGGCCGGGGGTGCGCATGGTGACGGTGAGCACCTCGTCGTCGATCCGGATCTCGAGCGGCTCCTCCACCGCGACCGTTTCCACCCGACTCGTCGACCCGCGGTCGAGGTCGATGCGAAGGACCTTGTGTCTGCTGGTGATGCGTCCCATGGACTCTCCCGTTCAGCCGCACCATGACGTGCGGAATGCGCTCCGTTCATCATGCGCCCACCACTGCACAGAGCCTCGCGAAGGGTCTTTCCGGGATCGCCGTTGCGTGGACCCTCCGGGCAATCCGCGGCTTCTTCACCGATAATGGGGTGCGATCGCGCCATCAGACGGTGACCATTCCTTGGGAGAGGAGTGAAGTCGAGCCATGTCGGTCCTGGTCCTGAACGCGGGGTACGAGCCGCTGCACACCGTGTCGGTCAAGCACGCCATGAACATGCTCTGGCGAGGTGTCGCGACGGTCGAGGAGTCACACCCGGAGGAGACCTTCGGGCCGTTCCCGAAGCCCACCGTGCTGCGGCTGCTGCGCTACGTGAAGATGACCTGGGCCTACGCCAAGCGCGGTGGCCTGAAGCTCACCGAGGCCAGCGTCAAGATCACCTGGGAGCAGTTCTCGCACGGCACGCCGGTCTACAGCCAGGCGGGCGTGCTCAAACGCGACCACGGGCAGTGCGCCTACTGCGGGCAGCCGGTCGCGACCACCATGGATCACGTGGTCCCGAAATCGCGCGGCGGCGCGACGTCCTGGGACAACGCGGTGGCGGCGTGCGAACCGTGCAACCAGCGCAAGGCCGACCGGACACCGGACGAGGCCGGGATGCGGCTGCTCTGGGACCCCTTCGTGCCGACCCGGGAGGACCTGGCCTGGTAGGCCGCACCGGTGCATTCGCGCCGCGCACTAGTCACCTGTCCAGTCGGCCGGGCAGGAATTCGCTGGTCAGGTGTTCAGCCGGGGCCCGGCGGGCAGTGCCGATCTGGCCGAATCCGCCGAGTTCTCGCCGCCATTTTCGATAGCCTCTGTCTCGGGTGGCGACCGGCACCGGTGGACCGCAGACGTCAACTGCCCGCCGGGGTGGAGGGGCTCGCCATCGGCCCGCACGAGGGGAGTTCCTGCCATGACCGAACGCCGAGCCGGGCGGCACCGTCCAGCACGCCAGTCCCGCAAGGTCTGGCCGATCGTCGCGGGTGCCGCCGTCGTGTGCGTCGCGGCGGGCGGCACGGCCTGGGGCCTGTCCCGCGGGGGCGGCGACTCCACCGACGGGACACACTCCACGACCGCGTCGTCACTCCGGACGCCGGCGACATCGCCGACCACGCCGGTGACGTCCGCCACCACGCCGACAGCACCCGGCACCTCGTCATCGTCGCCGTCATCGAGGCAGACCATTGCGGCCACGACGCCGAGCGTGACGAGCACCCGTTCCGTGGAACTGGCGAAGCTGACCGCGTGCCGCGCGACGATCGGCGCCGGCCAGAAACTCGTCGCGGCGTCGGACAAGAACTACGCCGACTGGTCGGGCCACGTGTATGCGCAGACCGACTACGACAAGGGCAGGATCAGTTCCGAACAGGCTCACGCGATCTGGGACCGCACCAAGAAGGCCGGACCCGGCGATCTGTCGCAGTACGACACGGCGAAGAAGGCGTGGGACAAGGCCGACCAGAAGGCCTGCACGGGGCTGCGGTCCGGCGCCGGAGCGTCGCAGCAGACCGTGCGGAAGTGCAGCGATCGCTCCGCAGCGATGCTCGACGTGCTCAAGAAGGCCGAGCCGGTGTACGCGGAATGGAAGGGGCACCAGACCCAGATGACGCACACCGAGGAGAAGTCCAAGGATCCGGACGCCTACTTCACCGAGTGGTTCGGACGGGTCCACAACGCGGAGAAGCCACTGGCCGCCTACAAGAAGGCCCAGACGGCATACCGCAAGACGGCGGCCTGCCCCTCGACCTGACCCCGAGGGTCAGGTGTTGATGGTGGACAGTACGGCGGAGGTGAACTCCTCGGTGCCGGCGCTCCCACCCAGGTCACGGGTGCGGGTCCCGGCACGCATCACGTCCTCGACCGCGTCCATCAACCCGGCCGCCGCGGCACGCTCACCCAGGTGCTCCAGCATCATCGACGCCGACCAGAACTGACCCACCGGATTCGCGACGCCCCGACCCGCGATATCCGGCGCCGACCCGTGGATCGGCTCGAACATCGACGGATGCTCCCGCGGCGGATTGATGTTCGCACTCGGCGCGATCCCGATCGACCCCGCCAACGCCGCGATCAGATCCGACAGGATGTCCCCGAACAGATTCGACGCCACAATCACATCGAAATCACCCGGCCGCAACACCAACGCCGCCGCCAACGCATCGATCAACACACTACGCAACCCGACCCCGTCATACTCCCCCACCACCGAGGCCACCACCTCATCCCAGAACGGCATCGAATGAATGATCCCGTTGGACTTGGTCGCCGACGTCAGGCCACCACCACGCGCCAACGCCAACTCCGCCGCGAACCGGGCCACCCGGGCGATCCCACCCCGGGTGAACACCGCCTCCTGCACCGCGAACTCCTCCGCACCCCCGCGATACGCCCGGCCCCCGATCGCCGAATACTCCCCCTCCACGTTCTCCCGCACCACCACGATGTCCAACTGCGACACATCCCGCAACGGGGAGACCACCCCCGGCAGGATCCGCACCGGACGCAGATTGACGTACTGCACGAATTCCCGCCGGATCGGGATCAACAAACCCCACAACGTCTCATGATCCGGCAACTCCGGATGCCCCACCGCACCCAACAAGACCGCGTCCCCATCGGACAACCGCTCGATACCGTCCACCGGCATCATCCGCCCGTGCGCGAAGAAATACTCCGAACCCCACTCCCGCTCCCGCCAGCTGACACCGAAACCATGACGCGCCGCCAACGCATCCACCACCCGCGTCGCAGCCGGCACCACCTCCAACCCGATCCCGTCACCCGCGATCAGATCCACCGTGTAACTGCGTCGCTCCGTCATCCTTGTCCCTCCGGATCGTTGGCTCGTCCGTTCTCCCCCAAGCTATCCCGCGGCCGCATCCCCCACTCTGTCCGACCACAGGCACATACTCGGAACATGAGTATTGAACTGGTCGAGCTGCCCGACAGCTTCCGCCCCGCGCTGCAGCGCACGACCGGTGCCGTGGCACCCGAGGCGGAGGTGCCCGCGACCCTCGTGCTGCGCCGGCGTGCAGCGCTCCCGGCCTACGACCCGACGGCCGCGCCGCTGACCAGCGCCGAACTCGCCGCCGGTTACGGCGCCGACCCGGCCGACCTCGACGCCGTCCGCGCGGCGGTCACCGATGCCGGACTCACCGTGCTGGAGGAGCATCCCGCATCGCGCACGGTGCGTGTCTCCGGCCCCGCCTCCGACGTCGCCCGGTTCTTCGGCACCGACCTGCGCACGCTGGAGGAGCCCGGGGGCGGCGGTTCGCGGCGGGTGCGCGAAGGGACCCTGTCGGTGCCTTCGGCGTTGCGCGGCGTCGTGACTGCGGTGCTCGGCCTCGACGACCGCCCCCAGGCAGCCACGCGGCACATCGTGGCCAACACGTCGGCGGTGAGCTCGTCATACACGCCGCTCGACCTGGCCACCGTCTATGGCATGCCGCAGGCGGACGGTTCCGGGCAGACGATCGCGATCATCGAGCTCGGCGGCGGTTTCGGGCAGTCCGACCTGGACACCTACTTCAACGGTCTCGGGCTGGCGACGCCGACGGTGACGGCCCAGGGCGTCGACGGCGCGGAGAACGTCCCCGGCCAGGATCCGCAGGGGGCTGACGGTGAGGTGCTGCTCGACATCGAGGTCGCCGGCGCGATCGCTCCCAAGGCGTCCGTCGTCGTCTACTTCGCGCCGAACACCGACGCCGGTTTCCTGGACGCCATCACCACCGCGACCCATGCGTCTCCGACACCGGTCGCGATCAGCATCTCGTGGGGTCAGAGCGAGGACCAGTGGACCGCGCAGGCGCGCACCTCGATGGACGACGCGTTCGCCGATGCGGTCGCTCTCGGCATCACCGTGACGGTCGCGGCCGGCGACCACGGCAGCAGCGACAACGACACCAGCGGGGGCGGCACACACGTCGACTTCCCGGCGTCGAGCCCCCATGCGCTCGGCTGCGGTGGCACCTCGCTGCACGCCTCCGGAGGCACGGTACAGAGCGAAACCGTCTGGAACGACGGCGGATCCGGTGGCGCGACCGGCGGTGGCGTGAGTGACGTCTTCGCCGTCCCGTCATGGCAGTCGACGGCCGGTGTTCCGACCGCGGCGAGCGGCAAGGGGGGCCGTGGGGTGCCCGACGTGGCGGCCGACGCCGATCCCCAGACCGGTTACCGGGTCTACGTCGACGGCTCCGCCACGGTGATCGGCGGCACGTCCGCGGTCGCCCCGTTGTGGGCCGGGCTGATCGCTCGCATCGCGCAGGTCACCGGCAAACGGCCCGGGCTCGCCCAATCTGCCCTGTATGCCGGTGCGACTGCCGGCCAGCCGGTCGCCGCGCTGCGTGACATCACCTCGGGCAGCAACGGTCGCTACTCCGCCGCAGCGGGCTGGGACCCGTGCACCGGCTTGGGCGTGCCGTCCTCGTCGACCGCCGCGGCGTTCGGCGGGTGACCGGTCCTCAGAGACCCTGCCAGGCCGGCTTCCCGCGCTGGATCTCCTCGTAGTAGGACGCGAGTTGCAGCCGGGACGCGGCCGGACGGTCGACGATGATCGTCGCGTGCGGGTGCAGTTGGAGCACGCTGCCCGGCCACATGGCGGTCACCGGGCCCTCGACCACCTGGTGCACCGCCTGCGCCTTGTGCCGGCCGGTCGCCACCACGAGGGCGTGCCGGCATTCGCTGATGGTGCCGAGCCCCTGGGTGAGGCAGTGCTGGGGCACCGCGTCCACCTGGTCGTCGAAGAAGCGCGCGTTGTCCGAGCGGGTCTGTGAGGTGAGCATCTTGATCCGGGTGCGGGAGCCGAGCGAGGACCCCGGTTCGTTGAACGCGATGTGTCCGTCGGTGCCCAGGCCCAGGATCTGCAGGTCGATGCCGCCGGCGTCGCGGATCTGCTGCTCGTACGACGCGCACGCCTGCGGCACGTCCTTCGCGAGCCCGTCGGGTCCGTGCACGTTGGCCCGGTCGATGTCCACCTTCGCGACGAAATCCCGTGCCACGACGTTGCGGTACCGCTCGGGGTGGTCCTCGGGCAGTCCGACGTATTCGTCCAGCATGAACGCCCGCGCGTCCGCCAGCGACAGTTCGCCACCGGTGACCCGTCGCCCCAACTCGTCGTAGATGCCGAGCGGGCTCGAACCCGTGGCGATGCCCAGCACCGCGCTCGGGTTCTCCCGGAACAGCCGGCTGATCGCGTCGGCCGCGATGACGGCGGCCTCCCGATCGGTCTCGACGATGACAACTTCCATGGGGCGTCTCCTTCGGGCATCGCACGGCTGGTCAGGAGATCAGCGAACCAGCCGCCGGTGAGCACGCGGTGGGCGGGGGCCCGCCGGCATACCCTCAGACGGCCCGGGACTCCCGAACGTGTCCCAGTGGGCAAAGTAACCCGTGATTAACCCGTCGGGACTCCATAGTCCGGCCGTACGTTCGTGGACATGCGGATGGAGTGGTCGCCGGAGGAGCTCGTCGGGTCGTGGACGCTGGTGGAGGAGGACTGGCGGCTGATCGGCAACAAGTCCGGCGCCACCAGGCTTGGTTTCGCAGCGCTACTGAAGTTCGTCGAGCTTGAGGCAGCGTTCCCAACAGCCGCGGCGGAGCTGCCCGCTGCAGCCTTGGAGTATCTGGCCGAGCAGGTTCAGGTCGACCCGGCCGCGCTGGCGAGGTACGAGTGGGTCGGTCGGGCCATCAAGTATCACCGCGCACAGGTGCGGGAGGCCTTCGGATTCCGTGAGTTCACTCGTGCCGACGAAGAGCCTCTCGCGGCGTGGCTTGCTGAGCAGGTGTGTCCGGTCGAGCAACGCGATGAACAGCTGCGGGAGGCCCTGCTGGTCCGCTGCCGTGAGCTGCAGATCGAGCCGCCGGGTCGCGTGGATCGGATCATCGGCGCCGCCCGCGCCACCTTCGAGACGGCGTTCTGCGAGCAGACCGTCACTCGACTGGGTGCGGAATGCGCGCACCGGTTGGATGCCTTGATTTCGCCAGGTGAGTCGGGGCTGCTCGCCGAGTTGAAAGCCGACCCGGGACAGGTCGGGTTGGAGACATTGCTGCGAGAAGTCGACAAGCTGGCCGTGGTCACGGCGTTGGGTTTGCCGGTGGATCTGTTCACCGACGCCTCCGAGCGGTAGGTGATGGGCTGGCGGGCGCGCGCCGCACGCTCGTACCCCTCGGACCTGCGGGCCGCGCCGGCTTCCGGTGCGGCTGACGTTGCTGGCTGCGTTGTGTTGGACGCGGTCTGGGGAGATCACCGACGCCCTGGTCGACTTGCTGTGCGCACTGGTGCGCCGCCGTCGTACTCCCCCGACGGCCAGCAGCTGCCTGCGTACACGATCGACGAGGCAGCGACCGCTGCGAAAGACACCCGGCAAGGTCAGCCGATCGTCCCCGAGCGGGTGCTGCTGCAACGCGCCGTGCGTGCAGCGGCGGAGTCGTCCTCGACGGAAGCCGACTTCCTCAACGCCGTGGTGCACAACGACGTCGAGATCGAGGCGGCACGGTATGACGCCAACGACGACACGAAAGTCACCGGGTACAAGGTCGGGCTGACCGACAGTGACGCCCGCCGGTGGTACACCGCCTCTCAGCTCGCACGAGACCTCACCCTCGGCAAGCTGCGGCCCCGGTGGGCCGACAACGAGAATGATGCTTCGCGGGAGCAGGCCCGGCGTCTGTGGGCCGAAGAGACCGAACCGGAAGCCGCCCAGGAAGTTGAGGACGCCGCACCCGCGCTCGAGGAAGCAGCAGAACACCTGCGGGAGTGGACCAACGAGCTGCGCGACCTGGACGCGGGCGACACCCAGGCTTGGAACGAGCAAATGTTGCGCGCCGCAGGCGTTGCCTCGGCGATGTCACTGCCGCCGGTCTTCCAGACCGAGAAGCAGGCCGACCAGTCGGCCGAGCCAGTCAAAATCGAGTACCTGCGGGGGCGCGGCGCGGACCAGCTGACACAAGTAGCCGGACCGCGGACCTCAAGTCCGCCGGCGGGACCGGCGGGGCCGTCCCGGGCGGAGCTCGCTGCCTGCCGGGTCATCTTGGCGATGCGCGCGTCCAGCCCCGACAGCCACCGCGGCTGGCTCGCGGTGATGCAGCAGTTCGGACGCACCATGAAAGCGATCGAGGACGCACAACGTGCCCGCCAGGAGCTTGCGGCCGCACGTCGTGCAACGGCGGACATGTACGCGGCCGTCGGCGCCGCAACGCAACGTCTGGAGCAACTGCATGCAGCGGTGAGTATCGATCACCTGCTGTACGACCCTGCCCGGTCGACCAGCTTGTCGCCAGCCGCTCAGCGCGCAGTCGAGGGCATCCGGCACGGCACCCCAACTGGTCGGCCGGCCGTGTCGCCCCAGCCCGCTCCAGGGTCGTTCGAGACACCACGCCGCGTGCCCGACGAGCGGTCTCGGGGCATCGAAGGAGTCAAAAAGCGGCCGAAGCGGTGGGCCGGCGGCTGAAACCGGATTGAGCGGTGTGGTCGGCATACCATCCGAGGCGTGACGGCACAGCACCGTGGTCCCATCGGAGAGTCAGAGGCCCCGCACGTTCTGAGCTCGGTTCGCATGTGCCATCGCGGTGCTGGTAGTACTTACGCTCCTGTTACCTGCCCCTTCGGGACACGTTCATAAGCTCCGGGCTTACTCGGGGTACCAGCGCACCCGCTTGTGGAGCGGGCCACGAGCCCTGACCAGTCACGAGCGCGTCCCTAAACGCACGATCCTGCAGCACTGCTACTCGCACCCGAACTATCCCGATATGGCACCGGGGTTCTCTACAACTGGCACTGCCTGGCTAATGTTCGCGAACGTACATGCAATAAATTTCGAATTTTGGATCAAAATTACTCCTGGAACTCGGGTACTCCCCGGGTCCTCGGCATCGGCATTATAGTACACAACTACATCAGAAGATAGGCCTGAACACTGATCGAGCGAAGTATTATCTCCATCAAATCGCACGATACAGGGTCCTGTAAATTCGGTATTGATTGCATAAATATTGGGAATGACGCCGTCGTTGTCGACCAGATCTATCATTCGCACTGTTTGGTCAAACAGTTTAGTTGATGTATTCTTCGACTCCACTGCTTCTCTCAATATGAACTGACGCCAAGCCTCTTAAGCGCGTCGGAGGCCATTATCGATATACCCTCGCATGCAAACCCCGAAATTCTCACACCTGGATTTCCCTTGCCGGGTGCAGCGCATCGCTTAGGGTACGTCCCGAGGAAGAACCCGTTGACGTTGAATGATGAGCCGCTGGACGTGAATGTCCCGACCGGGCTCCCGCTATCTCCTACGCGGCCAATCGTGTACTTGTCTTTGTTTATCACCAAGAACACCGGGCCGAGATTCCAGGTCGACTGTAAGAATGGGTACCGGATGTAACCTCCGTAGAGCAGTTTTTCTACGTAGCTTCGTCCGCATGTTATTCCACTTACGCCGCCAGAAACACACTGGCGAGAGCCGCGGGCGGGCCGCGCCACGTGGTAAACGTGAACACTCATATCGGAGTTCCAAAAACCTACCCACATGCGCGAATGACCCGGGGAACTCGCATGGATGACCTGGGTATCAGCTGTCCATTTGCTCTTCGCGGTCGACCCGATCTTACTTCCGCGTGCAGTACGGAAGGTCCCCTCAGTACAGTGAGCTGCTGTGGTAATTCCGTGGGAGTTTCCCCACTTTACTGGAATTCCTGAGGAGCACGATCCTCCTGCGGGGTTGCGAATCAAGGCCCCCCCATATACCGGGTTGCTGTCATTATTGCGTGTTGCGGCTGGGGCCATTGCCCAGGCTCCTGCGGCAGCGTCTTCAGCTGGATTGACTGTCATTGGGACCCCAGACGTGTTGGACGATCGAATCGCAGCCTCCTGACTCGCCGTCACGCGTTGTCCAGGGGTACCGAGTTATAAGATGCATCCGGAGTTACCACTAGTCCAGCGATGTTGTCCGCGATCGATACCCCAAGTACGCCGGGTGCGCCCATTAGTTGCTGTTCGGCTGCGTCAAGTTCATCGTGGGAGAAGGGAACACTCTTGTACGACGTAGTCGTACTGCCCCCTATGCTCGCCACATACCCAGAAAGGCCGGAGGGAATTGTTCCCTTGCCGTAGATATCAATAGCGTCGCCAGTCGGCCGGATGTCTACTAGGGTGACGGTGGAGTCAAGGCCGTTGTCTGCAATGTACTGCTCAATCGCTTGCGCCTGTTCCTCGATTGGTGTCGGAAGGTCCGAGGAGTCAGGGGCTGTGGATTGTGCAGAGCCCACGTCCCATGTGATTGTCACCGGGTCAGATCGAGTCCCCCGAAGAGCTACCGCCCAGATGGTCATGGTGTGGTGTCCTGATGGAGACGGGCTTATGGAGATCGACGCGTTCTCGGTATCGGTGTCCGGGTTGTACAGGCTGGACACCGAAACCGGTGCCTGGGAGTCCAGTACGTATGAGAAGGAGTTTGCGTATCCGTCGTCCGGCCCTTGGTAATCCTCAATGGTGAACGACATCTGACTGACCGTAGGGCTCACGACGCCGGCCAGGATCTGGTCGCTTTTCGCCAGAGGCGGTGCGGGTATCAGTTCTGGTCTGGGAATCTGGACGGCATTACTTGAACGATCACTGTTAGCGTGCGCGGTGGCGCCCCCTGATGCCCCACCGAACGCTAATAGTGTGCAGATTCCCACTGCAAAAGATTCGTCCGTCGCATTTTGACTCTCCTCGCCATAGGGCTACCCCCTGTCATCAAAGCTAGGCAGCGGTGCGCGGCTTCGCTGCGGCAGAACATACCAAGCTTTCAGATCGCACACAGGCATTTTTCAAGATATTCTGTTCGCGGATACGCCGGGTTGCCACCAAGATCGTGGTGCTGGTCACGGCACAGCTCACGACGGTGCCCATCCCAGCGGGATAGCGCGCCTTGGCGTCTCATGTCCGTGACCCAGCCGATGTCCGGCCGAAAAATGTGACTGTATTTAGCGTTTGCGCAGGTCAGGGTGCCTAGTCCGAGAATGAAGGTGACCAGGCAGGCGGCAGTGGCCTCGACGCGGTCGGGGTGGTTTGTGAGGTTGTGCGGTCAGGCGGCTGGTTCGAGGATGACGTGGTATCCGAGGGCTTGGAGGCCGCGGACGTGGTTTCGGCGTTTGGTGGTGGTCGAGACGTGCCTGTCGTAATGGTCGATGCCGAGGTCGTTGAAGCGGGTTTCGGGGTCAGAGAACAAGTGCCAGATGATCACCAGGAGTGATCGTCCTACGGCAACGATGGCTTTCTTCTTGCCGCGGCGGCGCGCTATCCGGCGGTAGCGGGCGCCGAGGAAGGTGTTCGTCCGGCCAGCGCCGACCGCCGCCTCGCCCAGCACGCGGGCCAGGTAACGATTGCCGTGACCGGTGGAACCGTTGCCCTTGTTCTTGCCGGCGCTGGACTTGATCCCGGGGGCGAACTTCGCCCATGACGCAAGGTGCCCGGCGGTGGGAAAGCGGGTCATGTCGGTCCCGATCTCGGCAAGGATGACTGCCGCTGCGGTGGCTTTGATCCCGGGGATTTCAACCAGTCGTGCCACCGCATCGGCGAAAGGGGCCAAGCGTTCCTCGATCTGAGCGTCCTGTCAAGTCCCGGGTTTGGTTGAGGCTCAGCGGGTTTGATTTTCTTATGCTGCGGTGGTCGCGTGTTGCGTCCAGTACGCTGCTTCGACCTCGACCGGAGGTTGATAGTTGAGCATGGAGTGGATCCGGTGGTGGTTGAACCAAGCAACCCAGTCCGCGGTCGCGGTCTCGACGTCGTCGATGCCGTCCCAGGGGCCGTCGAGGTGGATGAGTTCGGCCTTGTACAAGGAGTTCAGCGCTTCGGCCATCGCGTTGTCGTAGGAGTCCCCACGGGACCCGACGGACGCGACCGCGTCGGCCTCCTCCAGCCGGTGGGCGTACCGCAACGCCCGGTACTGCACGCCCCGATCACTGTGGTGGACAAGGCCGTTGACGTCATGCCCGTCACGGCGGCGGGCGAACAGGCCCATGTTCAACGCGTCCAACGCCAGGTCGGTGTACATCCGGGTGGAGGCCTGCCAGCCCACGATCATCCGGGAGAACACGTCCAGCACGAACGCGACGTACACCCAGCCGGCGTCGGTGCGCACGTAGGTGATGTCCGCGACCCACAATTTGTTCGGGGCGGCCGCGACGAACTGCCGATCGACCAGGTCCTTGGGCCGGCCGGTCTCTGGTGCCGGCCGGGTGGTGCGGGGGAACTTCCCGCGTACCGTGCCGCGGATGCCCAGCTGCTTGCACAGTCGCTCCACGGTGCACCGGGCCACGTCGATCCCGTCGCGGTTCAGCTGCGCGTGGATCTTGCGGATCCCGTAGACCCGCATCCGCCGGTCGGCGTGGATGCGCATGATCTCCTCCTTCAACTCGGCATCGCGGCGGGCGCGTGCCGAGGGCGGTCGCTTCTTGTGGGCGTAGTACGTGCCGGGGGCGATCTTGACGTCCAGTTCGGTGGAAAGGACGCGGCAGATCGGTTCGACACCCCAGCGGTGCCGGTGCTCGTCGATGAACGCGACGACTACCTGGATGGGCGGTCGGTGAAAGTCGGCCCGGGGCGCGGTGTCCGCCGCAGGGGCGGATTCCGTTTCCCCGGGCCGCTTCCCGAACCCGGCGTGCACCTTTCAATGCACCGGGCTCTCCACAGGTCTGCTCAGGCAGCCTGCCCCTGGGCCGGTTGTGGCCAGGGGCTGGGGATGAGTGTTCCGCGGTATCGGTACCAGTTCGTGCGGACCTTGGCCGGGTCGTACAAGACGACCCGGTCGTCCGCGGGCCACCACCTGCCGCCGCAGTACCGGCGGCGTAGGTCCTTCCACGTGGCGTGACGGTGCTTGCGCCGCATCCAGTTCCACACCCGCGACCACACGACGTGGTTGAGGTAGGAAAACACGCGCGACGACACCCCGTGCCGGAAGTAGCCGCACCAGCCACGGACCGCGTTGTTCACGCGTCGCAGCAGCTCGGCCAGTGGTTGGCTCGTGCCGACCTGCCGGGACAGCGACTTGACCTTCCTGGTCACGCGCCGCACCGCAGCGCGTGAGGGGTAGGTGTAGACGTAGTACCGGCTGGTTCCCCTCTTACGGTGGCGTTGAAGATGCCACCCCAGGAAGTCCAGTCCCTCATCGATGTGGGTGATCAACGTCTTGTCCGGCGAGAGCCGTAACCCGATCGTTGCCAGCACGACGGCGATCTGCTCGCGAAGAACAGCCGCGTCCTGCCGAGTGCCTTTGGCCATCAGACACCAGTCATCGGCGTACCGGACCAACCGCACCGACGGCAGCCCGTGACGGCGACGCCGGTGTCGCTGGTCCTTACTGGCGCGCGGCCCGCCCGGGTGAGCCGCGATGTGCTCATCCAGCACGGACAACGCGATGTTCGCCAACAACGGTGACAGCACTCCACCCTGCGGGGTACCCGCGGTGGTCTCTTCAAAGGCCCTGGCCTCATCCATCAGCCCGGCCTTCAAGAACGCCCGCACCAGCGCGATCACGCGCTTGTCCTTGACGCGACGACGCACCAGCCCCAACAAGGCCGTGTGGTCGATCTCGTCAAAGCACGCCTTGATGTCTCCTTCCAGCACCCACTGGTAACAGCGTGGGCGGCTGGCCAGGTAACGCACCTCGGCGACCGCGTCATGCGCGCGGCGGTTCGGGCGGAAACCGTACGAGCACGGCAGGAAGTCCGCCTCGAAGATCGGCTCCAACACCAGCTTGACCGACGCCTGCACCACCCGGTCCGCGATGGTCGGGATCCCCAACCGTCGCTTCCCACCGGACGGCTTCGGAATCATCCGCTGCCGCACCGGTAAGGCCCGAAACGTCCCGTCACGCAACGCCGCCCGAAGATCGGCCAGGAACACGTCCACACCGATCCCGTCCGCAACACTGACGGCAGTTCGTCCGTCGACCCCGGCAGTACGTGCGCCGGTATTTCCCGCGACCCGATCCCACGCCACCAAAAGGAACGCCGGATCGGCAACGAGGTTGAACACGTCACGAAACCGCTGATCACGATCCCGCAGCGCCCAACCATGCAGTTTGGTCTGAATCTTCAGTACCCGCTGCTGCGCCGTGAACAGCGCAGCTTCCAGTTCGTCGGTATTCACCATCGACACCCGCCCATGTGGGACGGGAACCTCCTGATCTTCCAGTGACACAACCTGCTCGACCTGCTGGCCCGCTTCGCCCTGTGCCCGGCTTTCCCGGACTCCTACGGCGGGTCGTCACGCCCGCGACTACTACCAGGCCTCCGCCCCACCCCGCGGCGCACCGGTGGTGACCGACCCGAGCCCGGACAACGGGCTCTCGCACCACGGGGTGGTTCCCACGTTCACCATGTCTCGATCAGCCAGTCCGGCACCCAGCTCTACCCCGGCAGCATCGCTGCGGCTACGCCGTAGCCCTTCACCGCAGCCTTCCCACCGTCAGAGCTACACGGCTTCGAAGTCACCCACCGGTCACCACACGGTGCCCGATGAGCGTGCGCTGCGCACCGGCCCAGATCTACCAGGTTCGAGCCGGCTTCGCGATTACGGGGCGTCAACCACTGGTTCGCTCTCGCTGTACCCTCTGACCTCGCCTCACAGGCCCGCACCGTCTGGCAGTACCGGCACGCCCTGCGCTTGTCGGGGCCGCTTGCCACCCGGCGCGAGTCACCACCCGCACCAGGCTGCCCCCAGGCTTCACCAAGCTGCTACGACAACCCGGCGGAGACGGTCTCCCACCGCCTCTCGACAACACGGCGCCTCGTGGCGCACAACTCCGCCGCGAAGAAAGCCGCGGCCGACTTCAGGATCTCGTTACTACGACGTAGTTCCCGGTTCTCCTTCTCCAGCAACCGGATCCGCGCCTCGGAGTCTTCCGGCTCGACCGGTAGATCCGCTGCTTCGGCCTTCCGGACCCACATCCGCAACGCCTCCTTGTGCACCCCGAGTTGCTCGGCGACCCGAGCGATCGCGCCGGTACGGGTATCGGGGTCACGACGGGCCTCCACAGCCAACCGGGTCGCACGCTCACGCAACTCCAGCGGATACTTCACATTCGCCATGATCGATGGGATTCCTTCCAGGCCACCGGCGTCGAGAACGGCTCCGCGGTCTACCTGCCGGGCAACGCGGTGTGGTGGCTGGTCTACGCGATCGGCCTGACCGGGCTGGCGGTCCTCGCCGCTGTTCGGCACGACCGCACGGCCGAGCGGAGGCGGCTGAGGGGAGTCGCCGTGGTCCTCGCCGTGCTGACCGTCGCGTCGCTGACGCTGTCGATGGCGACCGGTGCGCACGACCCGCGGTATCTGCCGGTTCCGTCCGGGGTCGCCGCGCAGCACCAGTGAGGCGGGCGCGATGGTCGAGCGGATGGCGGCGGTGCAGGCGTATGTCGCCCGCGCGACACCGTGGCGCGACCTGGGCGCGGGGGTCGTCGTACTCGTCCCGGTCCTGGTCCTCATCGGACATTGGCCCCGGCTGTGGCCCGGCCTCGCGGTCGCCGTCGGACTGCTCGTCGCCTGCGGGGCCCTGTCGATGGATGAACCGGCGGCCGCCGTGGTGGACGCCGCCCCGCGCAACCTACGCTGGCGGACGGCGACCCGATCACTCCCGCTGCTGCCGCTGGCCGGGGTGTGGGTGGTGTTCGCCTGGTACGTCGGATCGCCGGCCCGGCCCGGGCCGGCCTCCGGTCACCGCGCGGTGGCGGTGCTGCTCGGCCTGGGCGCACTCGTCGCGGGTGCCGCGGTCGCGACCGTCCTGCGGAGGTGCGGGCAGGCCACTCCGGGCGCCGCGATCGCGGGGGTGCTGGGTATCGGGGTCATGATGCTCGACGTCGGGCTGCGGTACCTGTTCCGGCAGCCGATCGTGCTGCCGTCGGTCGGCGCCCACGACTGGCGGTGGGCGCTCGACTTCTGGGCGGTGGTCGCGGTGGCATCGCTGATCGCCGTGGTGGTTGCCACTGATCCATCGGCAGGGCACCGGCGCCGGTCCACGCGGGCCGGCACGTGGAGATATCGGTGCCGTTGACCACGCCGTGGGTGACGAGGTCACCCCGGTCCCGCACGTCGCCTACACCTCGGGGATGGTGCGATCGAACGTCTCCAGGGTGATCCGGTCGGGGTCACCGGTGCGGCCCCCGGTGTCGAGGGCGTCGAGCTGGGCGAGCTCGGCGTCGGTGAGCTCGAAGTCGAAGATCGCGAGGTTCTCCTAAATGCGGGACGGCTTGACCGACTTGGGGATCGCCGAGCGCCCCTGTTGAACGTGCCAGCGGAGCATCACCTGGGCCGGGCTCTTGCCGTGCGTCCGCGCGATCGACCCGATCACCGGGTCGTCGAGGGTGCCGCGGCTGCCATCAGTGTTCCGGTAGAAGGTGATCCCGCCGATCGGCGACCAGGCCTGGGTGAGTATGCCGTGTGCGGCGTCGAAGTCCTGAGTGGGGTGTTGCGCGACATACGGATGCAGTTCGATCTGATGCACAGCCGGGACGACGGAGGTCTGCTTCGGCCGGCCGTTCAGGGCTCCTTGGCGGCCCATTGAACGCGGCCGCGCGGTCCGGCGGGAGGCCCGTTGCTGCCTGGCAGGTCACGCTTCATGTTGGCGCCGGTGCAGGTGAGATCAGCGAGTGGGGTACCGTCCCGCTGCGGACACGGAACCGCTCGTAGGCACTCAACGACAGTCCGTGCATTCCGACCATGCTCTCGAGCGGAATGACGTAGAAGTTCAGCTCTCCGTCGATCACGAAGAAATCGTCGACCTCATCAGCTGTGTAAATTCTGCGGCTGCGGCGACTTGTCGTCGAGACATTCACCTGCCACACGCCGCTTTCGGACGCCACCGTCGTGGTCTTCACTTGTACCCGTCGCATCCGTGCACCGTCCCGGACCACGAGGTCGTACCGGCAGGGCTCCAGCGGCCACGAGACGTCCTGACCACACAGCGTGTACCACGCAGCGGCGATGAGCGAGCCTGCACGCCTGAGGTTCGCCAGCTGTGGTTGGGCCCAATTCTCATGCAAGGGCAATTGAGCGAGGTGCGCGATCTCCAGCCCTAGCCGCCCGGCGTGCCGCTGCAGGGTTGCCGTGGCCGAGCTACCTGTCAATTGCAGTCGGCGCGCAACTTCCGTCCACGTCGCAGCGTCTAGAACAGCCTTCGCCAGCTCGGCGTCGCTCCAGTGACGGCCTCCCGCGAAGTGGGTGTAATCGAGTTGAAGCCGGTCCGCGTGTCGTCGGACCGATCTGATCGCAGCCGACGATGTGCCGGCGAGGCCGAGGTGCCGCAACGTCTCGCGCCACGAGTGCGAAACGTCGACCGCCCGTCGGAGCTCGTCATCTGTATAGCCTGGCGACGGTGACATGTGGCGCACGCTACGAGTGACCACCGACATTCAGCGTGCGATGTCGCCCCCGGCTGCGGACTACCACGACTCCCGAAACAAGAACACCCGAACCCACAAAACGTGGATCCGGGTGTCTCCGATGTCCTGAGACATCACCGGGTCGGGCTGACAGGATTTGAACCTGCGACCCTCGCACCCCCAGTGCGATGCGCTACCAAGCTGCGCTACAGCCCGTTGCCCTCTCGGGCCGTCCGAAACGATATCGCACGACCGACCGTGCGACCCAATCGGCAGGCGCGTCAGCGACGCCGCTTCTCCCGCACCCGCACCGACAGCTCGATCGGGGTGCCCTCGAAGCCGAACTCCTCGCGCAGCCGGCGCTCCAGGAAGCGGCGGTAGCCGGCCTCGATGAAGCCCGACGCGAACACGACGAAGCGCGGCGGGCGCGTCGACGCCTGGGTGGCGAAGAGGATCCGCGGCTGCTTGCCGCCGCGCACCGGGTGTGGGTGCGCGGCCACAACCTCACCGAGGAAGGAGTTCAGGCGTCCGGTGGGCACCCGCTGGTCCCAGGAGTCGAGCGCGACCTCCAGCGCGGGCACCAGCCGGTCGATGTGGCGACCGGTCACCGCGGAGATGTTGGCGCGCGGCGCCCACGCGACCTGGGACAGGTCCCGCTCGATCTCCCGCTCCAGGTAGTGCCGGCGCTCCTCGTCCAGCAGGTCCCACTTGTTGAAGGCCAGCACGAGCGCGCGCCCTGCGTCGATCACCTGCTGCACGACACGCACGTCCTGCTCGGCGATGTTGTCCTCGGCGTCGATCAGGACGACCGCGACCTCGGCCTTCTCGATCGCCGCCTGGGTGCGCAGCGACGCGTAGAAGTCGGCACCCCGGGTCAGGTGCACCCGGCGGCGGATGCCCGCCGTGTCGACGAATCGCCAGGTCTTGCCGCCGAGTTCGATCAATTCGTCCACGGGGTCACGGGTCGTGCCCGCGACGTTGTCGACCACGACACGGTCCTCCCCCGCCAGCCTGTTCAGCAGCGAGGACTTACCGACGTTGGGTCGTCCGACGAGGGCCACCCGGCGCGGTCCCCCGCGCCCGTATGCCGACACGGCCGACTTCTCCGGCAACACCTCCAGCAGCGCATCGAGCGCGTCGCCGGTGCCCCGGCCGTGCAGCGCGGAGATCGGCCACGGCTGGCCCAACCCGAGCGACCACAGCGCGGCCGCCTCCAACTCGGTCTTCTGGTCGTCGACCTTGTTGGCGACCAGGACCACCGGCTTCTTGGAGCGGCGCAGCAGCCGGACGACGGCCTCGTCGGTGTCGGTGGCGCCGACCTTCGCGTCGACGACGAACAGCACGGCGTCGGCCAGCTCGATCGCGACCTCCGCCTGCTCCGCAACCCGCAGGTGTATGCCGCTGGCGTCCACCTCCCAGCCGCCGGTGTCCACCAGGGTGAAGTCCCGGCCGGACCACTCGGCGTCATACGCCACACGGTCCCGGGTGACGCCCGGCACGTCCTCGACGACGGCCTCGCGACGGCCTAGGACCCGGTTGACCAGGGTCGATTTGCCGACGTTCGGCCGGCCGATGATCGCGACCACGGGCCGCGCAGGAGCCTGTTCCTCGCCGTCAGCGCCGACACCGTCGGCGGACAGCAGTGCCCGGTCCTCGTCGCTCAGCTCGAAATCGTCCAGGCCGACCCGGAGCGCATTCTCGACGGACTCGTCGTGGGTGGAATCAGACATTGCCCCATCATCCCTGACGGGCGGCCGCAAGCGTTATTCGGGCGTCCCGGCGTGCAGGGCCAGGCCCGTCTCCCGTGCCGCCTCGGCGACGTGCGCCGCCAGCTTGGTGCGCAACTCCTCCGTCGCGATCCGCAGTCGTTCACGGCCGGGCACACCGACCCGCTTGGTGAGGATGAACGGCTCGCCGACCACCAGGCGAAGCGGTCCACGCAGCTTCGGCCACGAGTCCTTGCCGCCGGCACCGCGCGTGCCGAAGACAGCGACCGGCACGATCTGCGCGCCGGTGGCCTGCGCGAGGAACGCAGCACCCTGCTGCGCGGTCTGCACTGCACCCGAACCGCGGGTGCCCTCCGGGAAGATGCCGATGCCGCCGCCGTCGGCGAGCACCTGGCGAGCGGTCGCGAGTGCCTCCCGATCGGCGGTGTTCTGGTCGATCGGGATCTGACCGGTCATCTTCAGCAGCACGCCCCAGGCGGAGGAGAAGTACGACCGTTTCACCAGGAACCGCAGCCGCCGGGGTGCGTAGACGAACACCACGGGGCCGTCCAGGAAGGCCACATGGTTGGACACGGCGATCATCGCGCCGGTCTTCGGCATGCGTTCGGAGTGGAGGATCTCGACGTCATACAGCAGCCGCCCGAGGCGCACGCCGAACTTGCGGTAGCCGTCAACCCGCCGTGGTCGATAACTCTGTGTCGCCATCGGTGACCTCCTTCACCACCTGCAGGACCGCCTCCACAGACTGCCGGAAGTCGATGTGCGACGTGTCGATCGTCACCACCCCGTCGGCGGCCGTCGTGAACTGCGAGACCGTCGAGTCCGTCCGGTCGCGATCGACGATCTGGGACCGGGTCGACTCGGCGGCGACCCGCAGCTGCCGGGACCGCCGGGACATGCGCGCTTCCTCGCTGGCCGTCATCAGGATGCGGACCGGTGCATCCGGTGCCACCACCGTCGTGATGTCCCGGCCCTCGGCCACACACCCGCCGCGCGCCGCGCTGCCCTCGGCGATCAGATCACGTTGCCGCTGCTTCATGTTGGCGCGCACGTCCAGGTTGGTGGCCACCCGCGACACGACCGACGTCACCGCGTCCTGGCGGATCTCCCGGTCGATCAGCCGGTCACCGACACCGACCGACGGCGCGGCCGGGTCCATGCCCATCCGCAGGTCGAACGTCCGCGCGTGCTGCGCCACCGACTCGGCGTCGTCCAGGTCGATCGCAGATGCCACGCACGACCAGGCCAGCGCCCGGTACATCGCCCCCGTGTCGAGATAGCTGAGGCCCAGGTGCTTGGCGACCGCCTTCGAGACGCTCGACTTGCCCGTGCCCGACGGGCCGTCGATCGCAATGACCAGCGGCTTATTCATGCCAGCCCCCTCCTTCGTCGGGTCCCGCCATTCGCCCTGAGCCCTCTGATCGTTCGCTGCGCTCACTCATGAACGCTCCATCCCTTGTGTTCCAAGACCTCTCGCAACCGGTCCACCACGGCGGGCAGCACCGACAGCTCGACCAGACCGACCATCGCGCCGACGCCGTGCTCCATGCGCAGATCCTCCAGGTTGATACCCGCGTCGCCCACGTCGTTGAAGAGGCGGGCGAACGAACCCGGCTCGTCCGGGATCGGCACGATGAGGGTGGCGTATGTCGCCGGCGCCGAACCGTGCTTGCCGGGGATCCGGGCGTGACCGAGCTGCCCGTCGGAGATCAGCCGGGCGACCGCGCCCCGGCTGCCGCCGGCGGTGTCGTCCGTGGCGAGTTGCTCCAGCGACCGGGACACGACCGTCAACTGCTCGATGACGCGCTGCAGCACCGGCTGCACCGCGGCGGCGTTCCCGGTAAGAATCTGGGTCCACAGCATCGGGTCGCTCGCCGCGATCCGCGTCACGTCGCGAATCCCTCCGCTGGACAACGCGATCGCGTCCTCGGGCAGTTCACGCAGCTGCGCAGCGACGACCGACGCCGCGAGTTGCGGCACGTGCGAGACGACGGCAACGGCTGCGTCGTGCTCGTCGGCCGGCATGGTGATTACGGCGGCGCCGGTGGCTCTGGCGAGCTCCTGCACCACGACGACCGCGTCGGGGTCGGTCTCCTGCTGCGGGCAGACGACCCAGGTGCGTCCCTCGAACAGGTCTGCTTGTGCTGCAACGGCGCCGGATCGTTCGCGGCCGGCCATCGGGTGGCTGCCGACATACCGGTGCAGTTGGCCGGGCTCGACCAGCCGGCGCACCTCCTCGGCGACCCGCTGCTTGACCGAGGCGACATCGGCGACCACCGCGGACGGCCACCGCTTCAGCTGCTCGGCAACCACGGCCGCCGCCACATCCGGCGGGGCCGCGACGAGCACGACGTCGGCATCGGTCTCGTCGTCGACCTGCCCGGCGCCCAGATCCGCGGCCAGCGCCTGCGCGGTCGGCGACGGGTCCGTCAAGAACACGCGAAAACCCTTGTGGGACAACGCAAGACCGATCGACGCACCGATCAGGCCGGTGCCGACGATCCGAACGGTAGGACGGCTCGGTCTCGATACACCTCCGCTCTCCGACTCCCCCGGCACTCGACCCGCGTCGGCGCTCACAGCCCCGCCGCCTTGTAGAGCCCCGCGACCTCCTGACGGGTGAGCGGACGCATCTTGCCGGGGCGCAGCTCACCGAGATGGACCGGCCCGACATCGGTGCGCGACAACGACTCGACCGGGTGACCGACCGCTTCGAGCATGCGCCGCACGATGTGCTTGCGGCCCTCGTGCAGCACGACCTCGACCAGCGCCCAGCCCGGGGTGGAGTCGACCACCTTGAACGAGTCGACCGCGACCTTGCCGTCGTCCAGCTCGACGCCCTCGCGCAACTGCTTGCCCAGTGCCCGCGGCACCGGCCCGGGGATCATCGCGACATACGTCTTCGGGACGCCGTAGGACGGGTGCTGCAGCCGGTTGGCCAGCTCGCCGTCGTTGGTGAGCAACAGCAGCCCCTCGGTGTCCACGTCGAGCCGGCCGACGTGGAAGAGGCGCTCCTTGTGGTGCACCACGTAGTCGCCGACCGAGGGCCGATCCATCTCGTCGTGCATGGTCGACACGACACCGAGCGGCTTGTTGAAGGCGAGGTAGACGCGCGACTCGTCCAGCTGGATGTGCTCGCCGTCGACGTGCACCGTCTGCCGCAGCGGGTCGATCCGCACCCCGAGCTCTTTCACGACGTTGCCGTCCACCGAGACCCGGCCCTGCCGGATCAGGTCCTCACACACCCGCCGGCTGCCGACGCCGGCGGCCGCCAGCAGCTTCTGCAGCCGCACTCCGTCCGGGTCGTGCACGTCCACGTATGGCGTGTTCGGTGTCTTGGGTGCCGACTGCTGCGGGCGGCGTGCACCACCGCCGGAGCGGGTGCGCGCGGGCCGTCCCGCGCCGCCGGTCCGGCCGCCCTGGCCGCGATGCCCGCGCCGGCCGGCTCCGCCGCCGGATTGATTGCTTCTTCTGTTGCCTGTCATCCGTGTCCCTGCGCAATGAGTTCGTCCACCACATCTGCATCGGGCAGGTATGGCGCCAGTGCCGGCAGCTCGTCGAGCGAGGAGAGCCCGAGTCGCTGCAGGAAATAGGGAGTCGTCCCGTACAGCATCGCACCCTGCTCCCCCTCGGAGCCGACCTCCACGATGAGCCCGCGGGTCAGCAGGGTCCGCACGACACCGTCGACGTTGACCCCGCGGACCGCACTGATCCGGGACCGGGAGATCGGCTGCCGGTACGCGATCACCGCCAGCGTCTCCAGGGAGGCCTGGGTGAGCTTGGCCTGTTGCCCGTCCAACAGGAACTTCTCGACCGCGGGCGCGTAGTCCGGGCGGCTGTAGACCCGCCAGCCCTCGTTGATGCAACGCAGCGTGAATCCCCGCTGTTGCTCGGCGTATTCGCGCTCCAGGTCCTCGATGATCTCGGTGACCTCGGGCTCGGGCAGTTCGAGTGCGGTCGCGAGTTCGGCCGCGGTCACCGGCTGATCGACCACCATCAGCACCGCTTCGATGGCGCTGCGCGCGCCACCGGGCATCGTGTCGAGGTTCAGGACTGCTTCCTCCGGGGCCGCAGCCTGCTCCTCCGCGGTCGCCTCGCCGGCGTCGTCGACGTCCGGTTCGGTCGGTGGTTGTTCGGCGCTCATCACATCTCCTCCGTGCCGTCGTCGGTGTCGTTCGCCGGGTCACCGTCAGCGGGCGTGTCGTGGTCGAGTTCGTCGAACTCCGCGCTCACCTCGACGTTTCCACGATCGTCACCGGTCCAGTGCACCATCAGCTCCCCCAGCGCCTCCGGCTGCTCCATCGTGATCGCCGACTCCTTGTAGAGCTCCAGCAACGCCAGGAAACGAGCCACGATCACCAGGGTCGAGTCCGCATCCGACACCAGCGACCGGAAACTGGCCTGACGCCGGTCCCGCAACTCGCCGATCACGATCGCCGCCTGCTCGCGCACGCTCACCGCCGGGGCGTGCAGGTGGGTCAAACCCACCGTGGGTTCCGGCCGCGGCGTCATCGCGGTGGCGGCGATGCGAGCCAGCTGGTCGGGTGTGACATTCATGATCAGCTCGGGCAGCAGCTTCGCGAAACGCTCCTCCAACCCGGCCTGCCGAGCCGTCATACGACCCGCCGACGCCATCCGCTCCGCGAAGTCGGCGGAGACTTCCTTGAATGCGCGGTACTGCAGCAGCCGCGCGAACAGCAGGTCCCGCGCCTCGATCAGCGCGAGGTCGTCGTCGTCATCGGCCCGCAGGTCCGGCAGCAGCCGAGCAGCCTTGATGTCCAACAGGGTTGCCGCGATCAGCACGAACTCCGACGCCTGCCCCAGGTCCCAGTCGGCCTGCTGCTCCTGGGCATTCCGGATGTGCGCGATGAACTCGTCGGTGACCTTGGCCAACGCGATCTCGGTCACGTCCAGCTTGTGCTTGGAGATCAGCCCGAGCAGCAGCTCGAACGGTCCCGAGAACACGTCCAGGTGCACCTCGAACGGAGAGGACGCCGCACGGCGGGTGAGGACACCGCCGGGAACCGCGTCGACCGGCGATGCCACTCCGCCGGGTTCGGGCGGCCGGCTCGCGTCAGTGTCCGGCTCCACCTGATCGGAAGGAGCGCGGTCGGTGACATCCATGGTCAGGCCGCGTCGCCGCGGGCCACCAGCTCGCGCGCCAGTTGCCGATACGCCTCGGCCGCACCGTGGCCGGATGCATAGGTGGTGATGGGTTCCGCCGCCAGGCTCGCGTCCGGGAACTTGACCGTGCGGCTGATGACGGTGTGGAACACCTTGTCGCCGAAATGCCCCACGACGGAGCGGATCACGTCGCGGCTGTGCAGCGTGCGCCCGTCATACATCGTCGCGAGGATGCCGTCGATCTCCAGCCTGGGGTTGAGCCGGTCGGTGACCTTGTCGATCGTCTCGACCAGCAGTGCGACACCGCGCATCGCGAAGAACTCGCACTCCAGCGGGATCAGCACACCGTGCGCGGCGGTCAGCGCGTTGACCGTGAGCAGGCCGAGCGACGGCTGGCAGTCGATCAGGATGACGTCGTACTCGTCGACGACCGGGCGGAGCACGCGGGCGAGCACCATCTCGCGGGCCACCTCACCCACCAGCTGCACCTCGGCGGCCGACAGGTCGATGTTGGCGGGCAACACGTCGAGGTTGGCGTCGGCGGTGTGCTGGATGACGTCGTGGATGTCGTCGTCGCGCGACACCAGCAGGTTGTAGATCGTCGTGTCCAGCTCGTGCGCGCGGATGCCCAGGCCGACCGACAGCGCACCCTGCGGGTCGAAGTCGACCAGCAGCACCTTGCGGCCGTATTCGGCCAGGGCCGCCCCGAGGTTGATGGTGCTGGTGGTCTTGCCCACGCCACCCTTCTGGTTGCACATCGCGATGATGCGGGCCGGCCCGTGGCTCTTCAGCTCCGCGGGCTTGGGAAAGGTGGGCAGCGGACGTCCTGTCGGCCCGACCTGCTCCTTCGAACTCACTGCGCGCTCCCGTAACTCGTTCGGCCTCTCGGCGATCGCGGTCAAACCTAATACATCCGACCGTCCCGGCGGGATGGGAGGCTCGCCGCGGTGACCATTCGCCGTACCCGGTCCCGGGTGACGGCGTCAGGTGGCGCGGGGGTGCGACGTGGCGAACACCTCACGCAGCTGTTGCACGGTGACCATCGTGTAGATCTGGGTCGTCGTCACCGAGGCGTGCCCCAGCAGTTCCTGCACCACCCGCACATCGGCGCCGCCGTCCAGCAGGTGCGTCGCGAACGAGTGCCGCAGCGTGTGCGGGCTGAGGTGTCCGGGCAGGTCGGCACGTGCGGCCGCGGCCTGGATGATGTTCCACGCCGACTGCCGGGACAGCCGCCCGCCGCGCTGGTTCAGGAAGATCGCCGGTGTCCCCGTGCCCTTGGTCGCGAGCGCCGGGCGCGCCCGGGTGAGGTATGCCGTGAGCGCCTCCGCGGCATACCGGCCCAGCGGCAGCACCCGCTCCTTGCCGCCCTTGCCGAGCACCCGGACGGTCGCCGACTCGAAGTCCAGGTCGTCCACGTCGAGGCTGACCGCTTCGCTGACCCGGGCGCCGATGCCGTACAGCAGCTCGAGCAGCGCCCGGTCCCGCAGCGAGGCGGGGGTGTCCCCGACACTCGCGGCCGCGAGCAGCCGCTCGACCTGGTCCAGCGGGATCGCCTTCGGCAGCCGGCGCGGCGGCTTCGGCGGGGAGACCGCCGCCGCGGCGTCGATCCGGGCGTCCCCTTCGAGCGTCAGGAACCGGTGGAAACCGCGCACCGCGACCATGGTCCGCGCCGCCGAGGACGCCGCGAGCGGCTGGTGGTCGGCGTCTCCTTCGCGCAGCGTCGCGAGGAAGTCGGTGATGTCGCCTTCGGTCACCCGGTCCGCGGTGTCGATGCCCCTGCCGGCGAGATGCTCGGCATACCGTCGCAGATCACGCTCGTAGGCACGCAGCGTGTGCGGCGACGCCCCGCGCTCGACGCGCAGGTGGTCCAGCCAACCACGCATCGATCGCTCCAGTGGGGTCACCATTGCCACGGAACGACACTCTCACGCGCGTCGTCTGCACTGACGTGAAGGGGCAAGGAGGACACCGGTGAAGCTGTATGCCGAGCGCCGGTCGCGCGCGCTGCGACAAGTGGGATGGGACGTACTGACCGTCGGCTGGATCGCGGCGTGGGTCTGGCTCGGCCTGCACGTGCACTCGCAGGTGTCCGGGTCGCAGGACGGCGCCCGCAACATCGAGCGCAGCGGCGGCGACCTGGCCCGACACCTGCACAACGCGGCGCAGATCCTGTCCCACACCCCGCTGATCGGCGGCAAGGTCCGCAAACCCATCGACAAGTCGGCCGACGCCGCGACCAGCCTGCAGCACGCCGGCGGACAACTCGCCGACAACCTGGGCAAACTCGGCGCGGCGATCGGCTTCGAGGTCGCGCTGGTCCCGGTGCTGGTGGCCGTCTTCGGCTGGTTGTTCCTGCGTGTCGGCTACGCCCGCCGCGCCGGCCGCGCCACGGTCCTGGCGCGGCAGCCCGGCGGCGCCGACCTGTTGGCACTGGACGCGTTGACCCGGCTGCCGGCCGGTCTGCTCGCCGACGTCGACCCGCGGCCGGTCGAGAAGTGGCGGGCCGGCGACGAGGAGACGATCACCGCGCTGGCAGACACCTACCTCGGCCACCTCGGGCTCAAACCGACCCGGCCAACCGCACCCGACGACCCACGAACCGACAGGCCCACAAACGCACCCGACGACCCACGAACCGACAGACCCACAAACGCACCCGACGACCCACGAACCGACAGGCCCACAAACGCACCCACCGGCTCAGAACGATCGGCGAAATCCGCCGAAATTAGTGAGCCTGCGGGTGAGATGTGAGCCTGTCGGTTCAGGGGGTTTCCGGGAGGACCAGTGACGGGCGCAGGTCGTCGGCCGGCGGCTGCCAGGAGGCGGCGTCGGCGGGCTGCTGGTCGCCGCTGCGGATGTCTTTCACCTGATCGCCGTCGGCACCGGTGAACCACACGAACGGGATACCCCGGCGGTCGGCGAACTGGATCTGCTTACCGAACTTGGCCGCCTTCGGCGCCACCAGCGTCGGTATGCCGCGCGCCCGCAACGCCGTCGCCACCCGCATCGAGTCGCGGCGCGAGTCCTCGTCGTTCACGGCGACCAGGACCGTCACCGGGGTCTCGCGGGAGGCGGTCAGGCCCTCCTCGGTGATCAGCTTGCCGAGCAGCCGGGACACGCCGATCGAGATGCCGACGCCCGGGAAGGTCCGCTTCCCGTCGCTCGCGAGGGCGTCATACCGCCCGCCGGAGCAGATCGAGCCGTAGCCGGGGTCGCGCACGAGCATCGTCTCGTAGACGGTGCCGGTGTAGTAGTCCAGGCCGCGGGCGATCCGCAGGTCGGCGACCGCGACACCGGGTGCGTGCTCGTTCGCGACCTCGATGATCCCCGCGAGCTTGGCCAGACCCTCGTCGAGCATCTCGTGCTCCACCCCGAGGGCGCGCACCTGATCGACGAAACCGGTGTCGTTCGAACGGATCTCGGCCAGTGCCAGGCACTGTTTCGCCTGTTCCTCGGTGCAGCCCGCCTCGAGCAGCAGCTTGCGCACACCGTCCGCGCCGATCTTGTCCAGTTTGTCGACGATGCGCAGCGTGCCGGTCACGTCCTCGATGCCGAGCCCGCGGTAGAAGCCCTCACAGATCTTCCGGTCGTTGACGTGGATGTGGTACTCCCCGATCGGCAACCGGGAGAACACATCCGCGACGACGAGCAGCAGCTCCGCCTCGTAGTGGTCGGGCAGCGACCCGACGTCGATGATGTCGACGTCGGCCTGGATGAACTCGCGGTAGCGGCCGCGCTGCGGGCGCTCCCCGCGCCAGGCCGGCTGGATCTGGTAGCGGCGGAACGGGAAGGTGAGCTTGCCGGAGTTCTCCAGCACGTACCGCGCGAACGGGACCGTCAGGTCGAAGTGCAGCCCCATGGACGTGTCGCCGGCGTCATCGGGGCCCGCCGCGAGCCGGCGCACACCGTAGATCTCCTTGTCGGCGTCCTCGCCCTGTCCGGCCAGACGCTCGACGGTCTCCATCGCCCGGGTGTTGATCGAGGCGAAGCCGTGCAGTTCGAACACCTCGCGGATCGTGTCCAGCACGACGAGTTCGGCGATGCGGTCGGCCGGGAGCCATTCCTGGAAGCCACTGATCGGGGTGACCTTGGTTGCCATGTGTGGATGTTCCTAAAGATTCTGGAGATACGGGTTGGTGGCGCGTTCGCGCGCCATGGTGGAGCCGGGGCCGTGCCCGGGCAGGACGAGGGCCGTGTCGGGCAACGACAGCACGACGTCGCGCAACGACCGGGTCATCGCCGCGCCGTCGCCACCGGGCAGGTCGGTCCGCCCGATCGAGCCGGCGAACAGCGTGTCACCGGTCAGCTGTGTCGAGGTCACCTCGGCCTCCGCGGGTAGTCCGTCGGGGACCTGCTCCATGCCGAAGAGCACCGAGCCTTCGGTGTGTCCGGGTGTATGTCGCACGTCGAACGTCATACCGGCAAGCTCCAGCGTCTCGTGGTTGCGGATCTCGACCACGTCGGTGGGCTCGCTCCACGTCGGTGCTTTGCCGAACTGCTGCTCGAACATCCCGACCAGCTGCGGGCCGAGGGAGCCGATCGGGTCCTTCAGCCGGTACCGGTCCTCCCCATGGATGTATGCCGCGGTGGTGCCGGCGCACACCGGGGTCACGGAGTAGACGTGGTCCACGTGCCCGTGTGTGAGGAGCACTGCCGCCGGCCGCAGCCGCAGCTCGGCGAGGGCGTCACGCAGGGTGTCGACGACCCCGATGCCCGGGTCGACGATGACGCACTCCTCGCCCTGGCCGGGCGCGAGCACGTAGCAGTTGGTGCCGAAGATGGTGGCGGGGAACGACGCGGTGAGCACCCGTCGAGCCTATCGGGGCCGGGTGGAGGTCACGACGACGTATCGGCCGCCGACTATCCGGTGGAAATCCAGACGGGACCGCATAGACTGGCGGACGTTTGCCCGACCCCTGTACCTTGCGCGCATCCGCCGGAGGGACAACACCGAGGAGATCCGACCCTTGCGTCTGAACCGGACACGGTCCGTCCTGGGGGTCGCCTGCCTCCTCTCGGTGGTCGGCCTCAGCGCGTGCGGGTCGAGCACCGCGAACCCGGGTGGCAGCGGCACCGGCGCGGCCTCGACGTCGGCCACCCTCGGCGTGGTCGGGACCTCACTGCACTGTGCGAAGCCACCCGCGCCGGCGGCGTCCGCGCCGCAGCTGCAACTGCCGTCCAAGAGGACGGCACAGGGCAAGACATTCACTGCCGTGCTGCAGACCTCCTGTGGCAACGTCACCTTCGAGTTGTATGGCGACAAGGCGCCGCAGACCGTGGCGTCCTTCCTCCAGCTCGCCAAGAGCTACTGGGACGACAGTCCGTGTCACCGGTTGACCACGCAGGGCATCTACGTCCTGCAGTGCGGCGATCCCACCGGCACCGGCACGGGTTCCACCGGCTACGGCTTCGGCATCGAGAACGCCCCCGAGAACGGCGACTACCCGGCGGGCACCGTCGCGATGGCTCGCGGCGACGACCCGGACAGCAACGGCGGCCAGTTCTTCATCGTCTACAAGGACACCCAGTTGCCCACCAACACCGGCGGCTACTCCATCTTCGGCAAGGTCGTCGACGGCATGGACATCGTCAACGCGGTGGCCAAGACGGGCACCAACAGCTCGACGGGCGACGGCGCCCCGACCCAACCGATCAGCATCCTCAAGGTCACCGTCACGGAGAAGAAGAAGGCATGAGCGAGCGCAGCGAGCGACCCATGGGACCAGGCGAAGGATCGGACCCGACGAAGGAGGGGACGATCATGAGCGAGCAACACAGCATGTCACCTGAGAACCCGCAGCCCACGGACGAGTCCGCCGAGGCGGTGCCCCAGGTGGAGACGACCGAGGAACGTCCGGACCCGGCACCGGAGCAGGTCGCGCCCGAACCCGCTGCGCCGGCGGCGCCGGAGGAGCAGCAGAGCGCGGCGGAGACCGGGACGCCGGCGCCGGCCGCGGCGGCACCGTCACCGACACCGGCCTCGCCGGCCCCGTCGCCCGCGTCGATCAAGCCGCACCCGCCCACCGCGCCGGTGCCGCACCCGCCGACGACTCCGACGCCGCACCCGCCGGTGGCTCCGGTGACCCCGCAGGCCCCCGCTCCGGCGCCCACGGTCGCCAGCAACTCGGCCTCGTTCGGGCGGGTGGCCGAGGACGGCACCGTCTTCGTGCGCACGCCGGACGGCGACCGCGAGGTGGGTTCGTACCCGGAGGCCACGCCCGAGGAGGCCCTCGCCTACTTCGCGCGCAAGTACGACGAACTCGCCGCTGCCGCCGGTCTGCTGCTGCAGCGAGTGGTGCAGACCGACCTGTCGGCGCACGACGGGCAGGAGGCCCTGCGTGCCCTGCGCGAGCAGGTCGGCAGCGCGCACGTCGTCGGCGATCTCGCCCAACTGGACGCCACGGTCGAGCAGATCGCGACCGCCCTGAAGGCGAAGGCTCAAGTTGAGGGTGAGGCTCGCGCCGCCGCCCGGGCGGAGGCTGCCGAGCAGCGGGAGGCCCTGGTCGCCGAGGCGGAACAGATCGCCGCGCAGCCGACCCAGAAGATCCAGTGGAAGTCCAGCACCGCGCGGATGCGCGCCCTGCTCGACGAGTGGAAGACCCAGCAGCGCTCCGGGGCCAAACTCGACAAACCCACCGAGAACGCCCTGTGGCAGCGGTTCAGCCACGCCCGCAACGGGTTCGACAAGACGCGCCGGGCCCATTTCGCCCGCCTCGACGAGGAGCACGCCGCGGTCAAGGCGCGCAAGGAGCGGCTCATCACCGAGGCCGAGCACCTCGCCGCCTCCAAGGACTGGGGTCCCACCGCGTCCGCGTTCAAGCGGCTGATGGGTGACTGGCGCCAGGCGGGCCGCGCGTCCCGGCAGGACGACGACAAGCTCTGGGCCCGGTTCAAGGCGGCGCAGGATGCGTTCTTCGCGGCCAAGGACGAGGTGGTCGCCGAGGAGAACAAGCAGTTCGAGGCCAACCTGGAGGTCAAGGAGCAACTGCTCAAGGAGGCTCAGGCGCTGCTGCCGGTCAAGAACCTGGGTGCCGCCAAGGCTGCGCTGCACAGCATCCAGGACCGGTGGGACGCCGCCGGCAAGGTGCCGCGCAAGGACCTGTCCCGCATCGAGCAGGCGATGCGCAAGGTCGAGCAGGCGGTGCGCGACGCCGAGGACTCCAAGTGGAAGAAGACCGACCCCGAGTTGGCCGCCCGTGCCCAGTCGATGGTCGACCAACTGGAGAAGGCCGTCGCTGACCTCGAAGCGGACCTCGCGAAGGCCCGGGAGAGCGGCAACGACAAGAAGGCGAAGGAACTCGAGGATTCGCTGCAGGCGCGCCGTGCCTGGCTGGCACAGGCGCGCGGCGGCCTGGAGGACTCCAACAAGTGACGGGCGCCCCAGCGACGAACGCGGCGCCCGACGTCGGTAGCGGCCTGATCGACTACCTCGCCGCATCGCCGACCCCGTTCCACGCGTGCGCCGAGTCCGCGCGGCTGCTCGGCGGCGCCGGCTTCCGCCGGCTGGACGAGCGCGACGAGTGGCCGACGGAGCCCGGCGGCTACTTCCTGATCCGCGGCGGGTCCCTGCTGGCCTGGTCGACCCGGCACTCCGCCGGGGCGACCACCCCGATCCGGCTGGTCGGGGCGCACACCGACTCGCCGAACTTCCGCATCAAGCCACAGCCGGACGTCGCCCGGGCCGGCTGGCAGCTGCTCGGTGTCGAGCCGTACGGCGGGATCATCGCGCCCAGTTGGATGGACCGCGACCTCGGAGTGGCCGGACGCGCCGCGGTCCGCGACGGCCACGGCGTCGCTGAACGGCTGTTCGTGGTGGACGAGCCGATCCTCCGTATCTCCCGGCTCGCCATACACCTCGACCGGTCGGCCCGCGAGGGCGAGCAACTGAACCCGCAGCAGCACCTGGTGCCGCACTGGGGTCTCGGTGACACACCGGGTGACTTCCGGGCCTACCTGGCGCAGCGGCTCGGGGTCGCGACCGGCGACCTGCTCGCCTGGGACGCGATGACCTACGACCTGCAGCCCGCGGCGTTCTTCGGCCGCGAGCAGGAGTTCATCGCCGGCGCACGGATGGACAACCTGGCCACCTCGTATGCCGGGACGCTGGCCCTGATCCGGGCACACGAGTCGGCGCCGGGCACTGCGACGACGCAGGTGCTCGCGCTGTTCGACCACGAGGAGATCGGCTCGGTCTCCGAGCGCGGCGCCCAGTCCGCGCTGCTGATGACCACGCTGGAGCGCATCACACGCACCCTCGGCGGTGACCGCGAGGCGATGCATCGAGCCCTGGCCGGCAGCGTGATCGCCTCCGGAGACATGGCACACGCGACGCACCCGAACTACGCCGACCGGCACGAGCCGCAGCATCAGATCGCGATGAACGGCGGCCCGGTGCTGAAGATCAACACCAACCTGCGGTACGCGACCGATTCCGTTGGTGCCGCGGCATTCTCACTTGCGTGCGAGCAGGCCGACGTGCCGGTGCAACGCTTCGTCGTGCGCTCGGACCTGCCGTGCGGTTCGACCGTCGGCCCGATCACGTCGGCGCTGACCGGCGTCACCACGGTGGACTTCGGCGCACCGACCCTGTCGATGCACTCGGTCCGCGAGCTGGTCGGCAGGGACGATCAGCGGATGTATGCCGACGCGCTCACCGCGTTCCTCTCCCCCGCCGGCGTGGCGGATTCTTCCGGTGCGCCGCGCACCGCCGTCCAGTCCGCGCCGTAGACGTTGAAGATCGCCGCGCCGCGGTGGTCCGCCCGTGCCGCGCGCAGGCTCTGCGCCGCGCTGAGGCCGGCAGCCAGCCCCTGGTGGTAGCCGCCCATGATCTCGGCGGCCTGCGCGTCGTTCACCGGTCCCGCCGCCGCGACCACACTGCGCACCCCCAGGCCGAGCAGCGCCGCGGCCAGCCCCAACGGCTCGTCGCCCGGACCGATCCGCGACCTGCCCAGATCGCACGCGGACAACACCACGTGCTGCGGCATCCGTCCGACACCGGTCAGCTCGTGGGCGAAGAGCGGGCCGTCCTGCAGCTCCAGCCGGGAGAACAGCGGGCTCTGCTGTGCGTGGACCCCGTGTGCGGCCACGTGGACCAGGTCGTTCGACCGGAACGCCTCGAGCAGGTCGACGGTGGTCGCCCCTGGATGACCGGTGACGGCGAGGCCGGTGGCGCGCCATACCCGCTCGACCTGCTCGATCTCGGCCGGGCCGTGTGCGATCCGGGGTCCCAGGAAGAACGCGGCGGAACCTGCCCGTGTCTCCTGGTCGCGGATCGAACACCATCTGGAGACCGAGGGCACCATCACCACCGAGCGCTCGGAGAGGCTCGGCAGCATGCTCCAGGGCAACGAGCCCAGCTCCGGCGTGGGCACGATCAGCACCGAATCGGTGCGTGGCTCCAGGTCGCCGGGTAGCAGCAGCGTGTCTAGCCGCTCGAGGGTGCGGGCGACCCCCCGGTCGATCGCCGCCCCGAGTGCACCGCCGGGTTCGGTGTGCGCGCGAACCCGCAGGTCCGCCTCCAGGCGTTCGGCGAGCCCCTTCGCCACGCGCGTGTCACCCAGTCGCCGCACCGCGGACCCGCCCGGACCGCAGCTGAGCAGATGGATCGTGTCCGCGTCCCAGAAGTAGTAGAGCAACGTCGTGCCGGCGGCGTCGAGTTGCGCGCGCAGGCCGCGGTAGGACACCGGCGCCAACCCGACGGCCGAGTCCGACGCACCGGCCGACCACAACCGTCGGCCGAGCTGGGCCTCCAGGGCAGCGATGTCGGCACGGCGGTCCGCCCGGTCGTCGCCGGCCTGCACGTCGTGACGCAGCTGCCGCAGACGGGACGCCAACGAAGCCACCCTCGGGTCCGGGTGCGGGTGGACCGCGGGCAGCCGCTGCGATGCGGCCCGCCACCGCTCGACCGCCCGGAACACCTCGGCGGGGTCACCGCGGCGCATCGCCCGGGACACGTTGAAGTCAGCGAGGCGGGCACCGTGGACAGCCACCGCCGCACGCGTCTCCAGACTGGCAACCGATCCCTGCATCCGAGCCAGCTTCCGTGCCGCTGAACGAAACTCACGCTCGGTGCCGGCGGTGTCCCCGGCGTCCGCGGCGATCCGCGCGCGCAGCAGATGCTCGTGCATCACCGTGTCGATCCCGTCCGCGGGAGCTCCGGCCAGTTCGTCGAGCAGTCCCGCCGCCTCCACCAGGTCGCCGCTTCCGATCAGCAGCTCGGCGGTGAGACGGGTCGCGGTCCGGCCGGCCGCGGTCCGGGTGTCGACCAGTTCCGGGCGCGGCGCGGCCCTCGTCCGTCCGCGGGCAAGGTCCACCGCGGTCGCCATCAGGTCGGCGTGCGCGGCGAGCCGCTCGTCGCCGTACGAACGGAAGGCGCGCACGGCGGCCGCCGCACTGCGCGCAGCACCCGTGACGTTTCCGGCGAGCAGCTGGGCACCCACCAGGTCCAACAGGATGTTGCCCTCGTCCAGTCGCAGGTGGCGACCCCGGGCGCTGCGCAGCGCCAGCCGTAACAGTTCCTGGGCCGGGTCCACCAGACCGACCTCGAGCAACGCCGTGGCGATGTCACGCCGGGACTGCAGCCGGTCCACCCGCACCGGCAGCTCGTCCGCCTCCTGCATGATCCGGATGGCCTCGGGCAGGTGACCCACGAAGAACTCCAGGCAGCCCAGGTTGTGCCGGGCCTTGAAGACGACTTCCGGCCAATCCTGTTGCAGCGCAAGCCTGAGCGCCGCACGCAGATCCCGTCGGCCGGCTGCCGGCCGACGCAGCGTGATGCTGGCAAGACCACGGTTGAGCAGCACCGCGAGCACCTCGGCAGGCGCACGCAGATCATCCTCGTGCACCTGGTCCAGCGCCGCGAGCCCCGCCTCCCAGTCCCCCCGATACATGGCGATCGTGCCCTCCTGCACGAACGCCAGCGCCACGACGTACCGCGAGTCCGCAGCCCGCGCCGCACGGCGCGCCTCCCCCAGTGTCCGGCGGGCCGCGTCCGGTCCGCCGACGTGCAGATCCGCGAGCGCCCTGGTCACCAGCACCCGCCCCAGCATCTCGGTCTCCTGCGTGTCGCCCGAGACCAGCCGGTCGACGACCTCCGTGAGCCTGGCCCGGGACGCGGACCACTGACCCAGGGTGTTCAGTCGTCGGGCCTGGGCGAGTTCGCGCTCGGCATACGAGGTGGTGATCCGGGGTCCTCTCAGATCTGGATCGGCGGGGTGATCAGCGGCTGCGGTCGCGGTTCCGTGGTCTGCTGAATCACCAAGTGCACCAACCCCGCTCGGGAGAAGTCGACCTCGAAACGGCCGTCCTCGTCGAGGGTCGCGTCGACCTGGCCGTCCGGACCGTGCACCTGGACGGTGACCTCGGTCGTGCTCAGCCAGCCGGTGATGCGGCGGCGTGGTCTGCGCTCGGAGTCGAGGGTGAGCAGCACCGTCACCTCGTCGCCGTTGAAGGTCACCGTCGTGATCGGTTCGTATGACGCCCGCACCCCGACGGGGGTCGGCTCCAGCAACTCGGCGACCTGCGCGCCGAGCGCCTCGACGGTGAGGGCGAACTTCACCCGCTCGAGGAGCCCGGCAGGCACCGGGTCGTTGGCGGCGACGATGCCACCCAGGGAGCGCAGGATCCGCTCGTCTGCTGCGTCCAGCGGCTGTCCTGCCAGTTCGTCGATGTCGCTCATCGCGCGCCCTCCCATCCGCGATCGGTTTCCAGGAACGCCCGCAGCTTCGCCAGGCAACGCCCCCGGGTCGGGCCGATGCTGCCCACCGAGACACCCATCGCCGCCGCCAGGCCTGCGTAATCCGGCCGATCGCCGGTCGCGACCACGCGCAACAGCGCCTGGCAGCGCGGTGACAGCCGCTGGAAGTGCCGCCAGAGGGTGTGCTCGGAGTCCGACCGCAGCACCATCGCCTCGGGGCCGTCCTCCGCGGGTGCCACCCGATCGGTGGAGTCGTCGTCCGCCTGGACCCGCGTCGACCGGCGCGCCTCCGCCCACGCCCGGCGACGGGTGCTGACCAGCAGCCACTGCAACACCGCCTGCGCGTCGGCGATCCGGTCCGCCTGGCGGTAGAGCGTCAGCCACACCTCCTGGACCACATCCTCCGCGGTGGCTGCGTCGAGACCCGCGGCCCGGGCCGCGTGCCACATCACCGGGGTGACGGCATCGACGAGGCGGCCCATCGCGAGGTCGTCACCGCCGCGGTAGTCGCGGAAGCAGCGGGCGGCCCGGTCGGCCAGACCGTCCCGGCGGGAGCCGACCGCCGTCACGACGGATCACCCAGACACGACTGGACCGCCGCCGTGAGGCGGTGCCGACGGCTGTCGTCGTCCGGCCCCGCGTTGGAGCCGAGGGCGGCGGCGATGTCCCCTGCGAGCGCGGGCGCCGCGAACGACGTGCCGCTCCAGATGCCGAAACCGGCCGAGTAGTCGTCCATGTCGACCGACGCACGGGCCGGCAGGCTTCCGCCGTTGGTCGAGAGGGTGGCACGTGCCGCTGCGTTGAAGGTGATCGGCATCGTGCTCACGACGTTGGTCGCCGCCCGGTAGGCGGTGACCCAGGAGCCGGTGTTGGAGTACACCGACACCAGCGCCTGTCCCGGGTCCGTGGCGCCGACGGCGGCCAGCGGCACGCTGCCGCCGCCACCCGCGGCCAGGCCGGCCGGGAAGAACGGCGTCGTCGTCGCGTCGTTGCCCGCGGCCGCGACGACACTGACCCCGGCGTCCCCGAACGCCTTGAGGATCGCCGCCAGGGCGCTGCCGTGCACCACCGCGTCCGGCGATTCGGCGTAGTAGCCCATCGACAGCGAGAGCACGTCGATCGGTCGGGCGTCGGTGTGTCCGCCGCAGGCGAGCAGGTGGTAGACGTACAGGTCGGTAAGGGCGGCCAGCAGATCGGTCTCGTCGGCGGTGCCGTCGCCATACATCACCGGGGCGCTGATCAGCGACGCCGTCGGGCAGTGCTGCCGGACGATGCCGGCCACGAACGTGCCGTGCCCGGCGAGCGGGTCGAGCGTCCCGTTGACCCGGTCGAGGGTGACACCGCTCTGTTCGGTGTCGTCGGCCGGCGCGAACCGCAACCCGATGGGTTGGCCGCCGAGGCTGGGATTGCGGTCGGTGCTGTGGGTGAACCAGGTGTGCTCACCGATCCCGGTGTCCAGCAACGCCACGACCGGTCCGTCGCTGTTGTCGACGCCGTCGGCCGGATCGGGCGCGGCCCAGCTGACCGGGGCACGCGACGCCCCGGCCGCCTCAGCCCCCACGCCCTGCAGGTAGCCAACCCCTTGGAGGTACCCGACCCCCTGGAGATAGCCGACACCCTGCAGGTAACCGACGCCTTGGAGGTATCCGACACCCTGCAGGTAGCCGGCAACGGTCATGATGTGGCTCAAACCGGCCGGTATGCCGGCATCGCGGGCTCGCAGCACCCACTGGGCGGCATCCACCGGTCGCGGATCGGCACTGGTCGGCACCAGGCGCAGGACGGTCGGGGCCACCGCCCGGATGCGTTCGTCCAGCCCGAGTTCGCGGTAGTTGCGCTCCCCCGTGGTCTGTGACCTGACCACCACGACCCGCGCGCGGTCACCGACCAACTCCTGGACCAGCTTCACCGCCGAGTCGGCGCTGCGCTCGGAGGAGCCAGGGACCACGATCCGGTCGCCGACGTACAGGGTCGGCGAAGCGGGCCGACCGTCGTCCCCGACCGGCCACTGGTCGGGATCGAGCAGACGCGCGGAGAAGCGCGCGGCGGCCGAGGCCGGAATGGGCACCACGGGCGAAACCGATTGTGCCGTGGACGAATCAGCGCGGGCGCCATCATTCATGGTGTCTCCTTGAGACCGCGGGACCCGGTGCCTCCCAGTATGGCGCCGGGAGCCTTGGCCTGCCACCGGTTCCTGGGGTTCGGGTAGGTGTCGACATCCTGCAGGAGGCCCGGATCGCCCCGGTGATACATCCGGCATCAAGAGTTTCTGTCGGCGTCCGGCGCGCGACGACTGCGCAGGTCCCACGTATCACCACCGGCCGCGCCGCCTCCTTCTGGTCAGACGAGCTCGAGACACGGGCACGACGACGGGAAGGAGACTCCCATGGCTGACGAGCGTGCACAGGCACGGGCACAGATCCGCGGCGTCAAGCAGGCGGCCGAGGCGGACCTGCTGGCGAAGAAGAACGTCATCGGCGTCGACATCGCCGACAAGGAGACCGACGGGAAGAACACCGGTCAACTGTCGATCGTCGTCTTCGTCGAGGAGAAGCAGGCGAACTCGAAACTGTCCGCGGCCGATCGGGTCCCCAAGGAGATCGACGGTGTGCCGACGGATGTGCAGCAGATGAAGGTCGTGCTGCAGGGGCCGGCCATGGAGGCGGTCACGCAGCTGACCCCGGAGGTCGACACCACCGTGTATGCCACGCTGCACGGCGGCATCTCGATGGGCCCGCTGCGCAGCGTCCACCTCGCGCCGCCGGACGTGCCGACCGAGGGTGACTACATCTTCGCCGGCACGCTCGGCGCGATGGTCCGTGATCGCAGCAACGGCGCCACGATGGCGCTGACCAACTTCCACGTGGCCTGTGTCAACAACACGTGGTCGGTGGGTGACCGGATGGTCCAACCGTCGCTGCTGGACGGCGGGTCCAGCGCCAACCAGTTCGGCAGCCTGACCCGGGCGACCCTGTCCGACGACGTGGACGGAGCGGTCGTCACCATCGACTCCGGGAAGGCGACCAGCGCGACCGTTCAGGACATCGGGGACGTCGCGGGTCACACGGCGGCGACGGTCGGCACCGCGGTGCGAAAGCGTGGTCGCACCACCGAGCTCACCTACGGCTCGATCGTCTCCACGGACTTCACGGTCTCGATCGACTACGGCAGCGATGTGGGCAACCGGACGCTGCACCACCAGGTCCGCATCCAGACCGACACCAGCAAGTCGGCCAGGTTCTCCGACCACGGCGACTCGGGTTCGGTGGTCATGGACGACAACCGCAACGTCGTCGGACTGCTGTTCGCCGGATCCGACGACGGCACCTGGACGTTCGCCAACCCGATCCAGTCGGTGCTCGACGAACTCAACGTCGACCTGATGGTCGCTCCGGTGGTCACCCGGCCGATCATCGCCTGCCTGAACACCAGGTTGGCGGTGTGCAACCTCACCCGGACGACCACCTGCGTGCTGACCCGCGCACCGGGGTGCAACCTGACCCGCACCGTCGTGTGCACCGTCACCCGTCCGACGACCTGTCTGGTGACTCGACCGAGCGCCTGTCTGCTGTCCCGGACGACCTGCACCCTCACCCGTTCCGGCTGCAACATCCCCGTCCCGGGACCCGGGCCGGTGGAGGGCGGTCAGTACGACGACGGGCACGGGTACGGGTCGACGGACGAGGTTCCCGAGGAGTTCTGGGCGGGCTACCTCGCCGCGCTGGAAGAGATCGACGAGCTCGACCAGGCGGAGCAGGACTGAGATGACCGGCACACCGGAGATCCTGTCCCTCGCCGTACGGGCAGGTCTGCTCAGCGGCGGCGATGCGATCTCCGGCGCCGCGCACGTGGTGCCCGTGCCCCGGACCAACGGGGTGCACTGCGTGCAACGACGTGGGCGACCGATCGCCTACTGCAAGCAGCCGGGGGTGGCGAGCCTGCTCGACGGTGACGACGTCGTCGGTGCCGAGCGGTTCGCGCTGACCCGGTTGCATGCCCTGGGTCTGACACCACCGTTGATTCCTCACGGGGGGTCAACGGTGGTGTGGACCGGTGTGGCGGCCGGGCGGGACCTGCTGACGATGTCCTTCGGGGGGACGTCGTCCGCTCGGCTGGCCGAGTCGCTCGGCCGGATGCTCGCCCGGCTGCACACCGCACCGATCGACGGCTCGGTCACCGGTGCGCGGCCGCCCTGGCCGTTGCTGCCCGAACCCTTGCCGTCGATGACGACGCACCCGGCGAGCCACGACCGTGACGCGGTGCTCGCGAGCTGGCGCGAACCAGCCGTCCTTGCCGCATTGCGGCCGTTGGCGACGGCATGGTCGCGGTGCGCCGCCTGGACGCACGGTGACCTGTCCGCCACCAACCTGGTCGTCGACGACCGGGGCGAGGTGACCCTCATCGATCTGGAGTCGGCCGGCCGTGGTGACCCCTGCTGGGACGTCGTCACCCTCGAGCAGACCCTCACCTCGGTCGGTCTCCCGGCGGAGCCGTTCCGGCAGGTGTATGTCGCCTCCGGTGGTCCCGGCGCGCCGTACTCCCCTGCCTGGCGTGCCGTGCGCGCGCTCGTCACCGCGTGGCAGCACGCTGCACAACCGGACACCGACAACCAGCCCATCGTCGAGGAACTGCTCCTCGACGCCCGACGGAATGCTGTTCTGGCGCAGGAGGATTCGCCATGACCTGGGACAAACGCACCACTGACGAGTTGCGAGCGGCCCATCACGTGCTCACGGTGATGGCGGACGCGGACGACGTCGCCATGACGCTCTACGAGCACTGGTGGGCGGCGCCCCGCCCGGGCGGCACCAAACCCGGCCGCTGGGACCCACCCGTCGGTTGGGCGCTGCGTGCGGCACATTCCGGCGGACTGGAGTGGTCGCCCGAGGCATGGCCGACGGTCGCCGTCGGCGCCTACGGCGCTGCGGTCGTGTCCGACCAGACCAGGCGCCGGGCGCTCGGCCGTGGCGACTACCTCACCGTCGGCGGCGGCGCCGGCCTCGCCCCGGTCGTGGGCTCACTGCTGCGCATCACCCGCAGACGGGGTGGACACGAGGAGCAAGGGTGGTGGCGCACCTGGGGAGACGCCTGGCAGCAGGACGAGACGCCCCGCGACCTGTCCAGGGTCTACCTCGCGCCGCGGCGGGTGGAACTGGCCCGGCTGGTGCACGAGATCACCCGCGTGGTCCCCCGGGTCACCGATCAGTGGGCGCTCAAGGTCGCCACCGATCCGGTGGCGCTGGACCGGGCCGATGCCGTGGTGCTCTACCTGCCCGACAGGTGCCGGGAGGACGTCTTCGAGGTGCTGCACAGCGCCTGCGTCGAGCACGTGCGCAACGCAACACCACCGTTCACCGAGGTGCTGGCACCGGGCATCGCGTGGAGCGAGGACCCCGGCGACGGGCGCAGCTTCGGCGAGGTCCGCTGCGCGTGGCTGGCGGAGGCCTACTGGCGGGCCGACGCCCGGTGCGCCGCCTTCTCCGACGTCGTGGCCGAGGTCTTCGACGAGCACGGGGTCGACCAGCACGCACCGCACCTGCGCGCGATCGGAGTGCTGGCATGAGCACTCTTGCGAACCCGGCACAGGCCGCGCCCAGCGACGCCGCCGACATCGCTGACCGCCTGCGTGACAGTGTCACCGCGTGCCTGAACCTGTTGCAGGACACCGTGATCGAGTCCGCGGACCAGGTGAGCTGGCCGACCTGGGTGCTGGGCGATGCGGGCACTCCGGAGCGATGCACCGCCGGCCGGTCTTCGGTGTACGACGGCGACGCCGGCATCGGGTGGACGCTGCAGCGCATCGGATCAGCGGTCGGCCGGCCAGATGTGTCGGCGCTCGGCCGGCGGGCGGCCCGCGCGGTACGCCACCGTCCGTCACTGCCCGGCGTCGGTCTGCTCGCGGGTCGCAGCGGCATCGCGCTGCTCGACTCAGCTGCGGAACTGCCTGGAGCACAAGGCGATCCGGCACGGCTGCTGGCAGCCGTGCCGAGCAACGACCTGACCGACGGGCTCGCCGGCGTGCTGTTGGCGCACAGCCGGTCTCCGCAGGGTTCGGCCGAGTTGGCCACCGCACTCGTCGACGCCCTGTGGTGGCGCTCCGAGCGGCAACTGTGGGGACGCGGCTGGCCGGATCCCGCACAGGACGGTGACGAGGCACGACCCCTGTGCGGTATGGCGCACGGCGCCAGCGGGATCGCCTGGTCACTTGCCGAAGCTGCCCGGCGCTGGCCGGCGCTGGCTGAGTCCGCGCTGTCACTCGCGGCCGAGGCACTGCGCTTCGAGTCCAGCTGGTCCGACCCGCTGCACGGTGGCTGGCCGGACCTGCGGGGGGCCCAACCGGTGTGGGCGGCTCGCTGGTGTCACGGCGCGGCCGGTGCGGCCGCTGTCCGGCTGCGGCTGCTCGAACTGTCCGCGCTCGGCCTGGTGGCCCCGTGGTCCGGGGAAACCATCCGCGCCGAGCTCGAGGTCGCGGTCCAGGCCTGCGGGGCCGAGGTCTGGCGCGAGCGCGAGGCCTGGGCCGCGTACGGCGCGGACGCACTCGGCGAGGGCTGGACGCTGTGCCACGGGGTGGGCGCAACGGCCGCCGTGCTCGATCTGGCCGCGTCCGCGCTCGACGAGCCACAGCACCGTGACCTCGCGCTGGACGCCGCGCGAGACTTCCTCGACACCGCAGGTGACGACCCCGCGGCGTGGCCGTGCGGCCTGCACGGCGCCGACGGGGATCTCGCGCTTTTCAACGGGATCGCCGGGACCGCAGCGCTGTTCGCCGATCTCGCAGGCATCACCGGTCCCGGATCCGGTGCAGGCACCGACGGACCCGTCGTGCTGCTCGGCTGATATGGGAGCGGCTCAGCTCGCCCGCGAGCCGAGCAGGTCGTCCGGGGTGAACACCTGCACCCGGCCACGAGTGGCGAGGTGGATCGGCCAGCGCGGGTGCTGATCGCGCACGGCGGCGGTGAGCGCGACCGCCCACCGCCGGTCCCCCTCGGTCATCTGCTCGCGGCCCGGTCTGGAGATCAGCATCGGGACCTGCGCCACGCCGGTCTCCTCCCGCAGCCGGCCGATCAGGTCGCCGATCGCGCGCACGTCACGTGCGTCGGGCAGCATCGGGATGTCGTCGATGGGCATCAGGAACTCCGATTGCTGCCCCCGGTCGTCCAGGAAGATCAGCCACAGGCTCCGGCGGCCGAAACCGCCGTCGCCCATGAACATCCTCCAGCGCTCGAACAGGTCACGCTCGGTGCGGATCGGTGTGCATTGCTGTGGTGAAAGTGTCATGCCGCGAGAGCATGCCGCTGTCCGGCACACTCCCGCTGGCGTTGTCCACAGCCTCCAGCTCCGGCCTCAGCCGGTGACACCCACCTCGGTCGTCACCGGTGACGGCGTCGGCGGTTCGGACGTCGGGTTCGCGCCGGCGGCGCACAGTCGCGTCGCGCTCGTCGGTGCCGGGGACGACCCCGGCATCAGCCAGAAGATCGGGATGTACGGGTCGGAGTCGCCGGCTGAGGCGTCGTACCAGGTCACCTGCAGCTGGATCTGCGCGGACGTGTCAGGCAACGTCATCGGCACGGTCTTCGACGCCCCCGGAGCGAGGGTGAAGCCCTCGCGGCTCGTCTCGCCCTTGCGCCCATAACTGCCGAACGTGACTGACATCTGTGCGTTTTCGGACGTCGTGTTCTGGATGTGGAACACCGTGCTCCGGTATGCCGACCCGAGCACATCGGTGCACGCACCGGGTGTCGCCCACGCGTGTGGTTCGGCTTCGCCGGACGGACTGCCGGACGAGGTCGCGCTGCCGCCGGTCGAGCCGGACGTCGAGCTCGGTGCCGCGCTTCCGGTGGCAGAACTGTTCCCGGCCGTCGCGATGGCGCCCGAAGCCGCGAGTGCGCCGGCGATGCCCGCGATGGCGAGACGGCTGCGCAAGATGCCCATGATGATTCCCCCTTGGTTCCCCGAACGGCACGATGCCGTTCCCCGTACTTCCAAGGACGTCCCGAGCTGGTGCGAGGTTGTCTTGCGCGTCGGGGCAATGTCCGGCGCCCGGTCCCGCCGAGAGTGCAGTTGTGGTCGTTCTACCCGCGTCGGAACGACCACAACTGCACTCTCGGTGCGCCAGATCGCGGCCTGTGGATGACGCCCGGCAGCATCACCCCGAATCCGGGCACACTGCCCCGATGGTCCGCACCCCGTCACCGCTACCGGTGGAGCTCGGTACGTCGTTCACGACGCGCGAGGCGATCGCGCACGGCGTGACGCTGCGCCGCTTGCGGCACCGCGCACTGGCGACGCCGACACGCGGCCTGCGCCTCACGTCGGCCGACCCGGACCTGGTCGAACGTGCGGCAGCCCACCTGAAGGTGCTGCCGGCCCGGCGGTCGGCCTACTCGCACGCGACCGCGAGTGCGCTGCTCGGCCTGCCGGACCGCAAAGACCCACGGCTGCACGTGACTTTGCCGGACGGTGTCTTCGTCCGACGGCGCGGCATGGTGATGCATCGCGGGCTGCAACACCGCGAGATCTGGTCCGTCCACGACCTGCCGGTCGTCTCCCCGGTCGAGACCTGGTTGGACCTCGCACCTCTTCGCACACTCGAGGAGCTGGTGATCCTCGGGGACGCGATCCTGCAACACCAGCCGGACCTCGCGACCACCTTGCGGCATACCGTCGAGGCGCACAGCGGAGCGCGGGGCATCAGACGAGCCCGCGACGCGCTCGAGCTCGTCCGGCCCGGCGTGCTCTCCCCGCAGGAAACGTTGTGGCGGCTACGGTTCCGGGCTGCCGGCTACCCCGAGCCCGAGCTGAACGTGGAGGTCCGGGATCCGGCGGGCCGGTGGCTGGGCATCGGAGATTTCGTATGGCGCGAGCAGCGCCTCGTCGTGGAGTACGACGGTGATTACCACTTCACGGTCGAGCAGCGGCGTCACGACCAGGTCCGTCGACGCGCGATGCGCACCGGGGACTGGGCCGTGATCGAACTGAACGGCGCCGACAACGCCGACCCGCGGCCGGCGCTTCGCTCGATCGGCGCGGCGCTGGGCGTCCACCGGTGACCGGACACCCGGCGAGAGTGCAGTTGTGGTCGTTCCACCCGCGTCGGAACGACCACAACTGCACTCTCGGTGACGCGAAGCCGCCGGCCCCAGCGCGAGGCGTCCCCCGACTCCGGCGGTCAGGACTGGCTGGTCGCCGGCGCCTCGGTGCTGCGGTGCCCGGAGCCGGTGATGCGGTAGACGTCGAAGACGCCGTCGATCTTGCGGACCGCCTTGATGACGTGCTCCAGGTGGCTGGGGTCACCCATCTCGAAGGTGAACTTCGAGATCGCCACCCGGTTGCGGGTGGTCTGCACGGACGCCGACAGGATGTTGACGTGCTGGTCGGACAGCACCCGGGTGACATCGGACAGCAGCCGGTTGCGGTCCAGCGCCTCGACCTGCAACTGCACCAGGAAGACCGACGCGGCCGACGGCGACCACGCGACGTTGATCAGCCGCTCCGGCTGGGCCAGCAACTGCTCGGCGTTGGTGCAGTCGCGACGGTGCACGGACACGCCGTTGCCGGTCGTGACGAAACCGATGATGTCGTCGCCGGGCACCGGGGTACAGCACCGCGCCAGCTTCACCCACACGTCGTCGGTGCCGACCACGGTCACGCCCGGATCCGCGGCCGACGAACGGCGGTTGCGGCGCACCGGGTTGGTCGCCTCGGCGAGGTCCTCGGTGGTGCCCTCCTCGCCGCCGAGCATCGTGACCAGCTGCTTGACCACGTGGTCCGGTGAGACATGGCTGTCGCCGATGGCGGCATACAGGGCGTCGATGTCGTGATACTTCAGCTGCTCGGCCACCGCCGTCAGCGACTCGTGCGACATCAGCCGCTGGATGCCGAGGCCCTTCTTGCGGATCGTGCGGGCCAGTGCGTCCTTGCCGTTCTCGATGGCCTCCTCACGACGCTCCTTGGAGAACCACTGGCGGATCTTGTTGCGCGCCCGAGGGCTCTTGACGAAATTCAGCCAGTCACGGCTCGGCCCGGCGCCGTCCGCCTTGGAGGTCAGGATCTCGACGACGTCGCCGTTCTCCAGGCGGGACTCCAGCGGCACCAGCCGGCCGTTGACCCGGCCGCCGATGGTGTGGTGGCCGACCTCGGTGTGCACGGCATACGCGAAGTCCACCGGTGTCGACCCGGCCGGCAGCCCGATGACCGAACCCTTCGGGGTGAAGACGTAGACCTCCCGCGACCCGACGTCGAACCGCAGCGACTCCAGGAACTCCCCCGGGTCGGCGGTCTCCCGCTGCCAGTCCAGCAGCTGCCGCAGCCAGGTCATGTCGTTGACCGGGCCGGTGTCGCTGTCGGGGTCGCCGCCCTTCTTGGCGTCCTCCTTGTACTTCCAGTGCGCCGCGACACCGTATTCGGCGCGGCGGTGCATCGCGAAGGTGCGGATCTGGATCTCCACCGGCTTGCCCTGCGGCCCCATAACCGTCGTGTGCAACGACTGGTACATGTTGAACTTCGGCATCGCGATGTAGTCCTTGAACCGCCCGGGCAGGGGGCTCCACCGCGAGTGGATCGTGCCGAGCACGGCGTAACAGTCGCGCACCGACTCCACCAGCACCCGGATCGCGACGAGGTCGTAGATGTCCTCGAAGTCGCGGCCGCGCACGATCATCTTCTGGTAGACGGAGTAGTAGTGCTTGGGCCGGCCGGTGACGGTCGCCTTGATCTTGGCGGACCGCAGGTCGGCGGTGACCTGCTCCCGGACGCCGCGCAGGTACTCCTCGCGGGCCGGCGCACGGTCGGCCACCAGTCGGGCGATCTCGTCGTAGACCTTCGGATAGAGCGTGGCGAACGACAGGTCCTCCAGCTCCCACTTGATGGTGTTCATGCCGAGCCGGTGGGCCAGCGGGGCGTAGATCTCCAGCGTCTCGGTGGCCTTGCGCTGGGCGGACTCGGCCGACACATAGCGCCAGGTGCGCGCGTTGTGCAGCCGGTCGGCGAGCTTGATGACCAGCACCCGGATGTCCTTGGCCATCGCGATGACCATCTTGCGGACCGTCTCGGCCTGCGCGGCGTCGCCGTAGGTGACCTTGTCCAGTTTGGTGACACCGTCGACCAGCATGGCGATCTCGTCGCCGAACTCCTCGGTCAACTGCTGCAGGCTGTATGGCGTGTCCTCCACCGTGTCGTGCAGCAGCGCCGCGGCGAGCGTCGGTGGCGTCATACCCAGCTCGGCCAGGATCGTGGCGACGGCGAGCGGGTGGGTGATGTAGGGGTCGCCGGACTTGCGCAGTTGGCCGCGGTGGGCCGTCTCCGCGACCGAGTAGGCGCGGTCGATGACCGCCAGGTCGGCCTTCGGGTGCGTGGCGCGGACGATGGCGAGCAGCGGCTCGATCTCGCGGTTGGTGCTCGGGCGGGGAGCACCGAAGCGGACGAGCCGGGCACGCACCCGGGAGGCACCCGACGGATTGCTGGTGCGCTCGTCCTGGCTCATGAACCGAGTGTAGTGGCGCGAGCAGTGTGCTCCGGAAAGGTGGTCGTGAGGCGTGGTCAGTCGACCAAGATGGCGCGGACCTCGCGGCCGGGCAGCCGGTCGCGGCCACCCAGGAAGCTCAGCTCCAGCAGCATCTCCAGCCCGACCACCTGCGCGCCGGCGCCCTCCACCAGGTCGCAGGCGGCGGCCGCGGTGCCGCCGGTGGCGAGCACGTCGTCGACCAGGAGTACGCGATGGCCCGCGGTGAACGCGTCGGTGGTGACCTCGATGGTGGCGGTGCCGTACTCCAGGTCGTAGGAGCGGGCGTGGGTGTCACCCGGCAGCTTGCCCGCCTTGCGGATCGGGACGAACCCCAGACCCATCCGCAGCGCGAGCGGCGCGCCGATGATGAAGCCGCGGGCCTCGACCCCGGCCACGACGTCGACCTGACCGGCCCACCGGGCGGCGATGTCCGCCAGGACCACGTCGAAGGCGGCAGGGTCGCGGAACAACGGTGTCAGATCCTTGAACATCACACCGGGTTTGGGGAAGTCGGCGACCTCCCGGGTGTGCGCAGCGAGGATCCCGGCCGCGGTGGCCGACGCGGTGGTCACCGCTCAGTCCTCCGAACGCTTGGCCAGCGGGTGGATCTCGCGGCGACGCGTCTTGGTCGCCATCGCGGCCGCGGCGGCCTTGGCGCGCTCCGGCTCGATGACACCGGACGCCGACTCACCCGGGGTGTGCTGGTCGCGGGTGCCGCTCTTGGCCAGGACGCTCGCCTGGCTCGCCTGGTAGGCCTTGGCGCGCCGGTCCAGCTCCTTGATGACCGGCTCCCGGTGGCGCAGCGACACCAGCAACGGCGTCGCGATGAAGATCGAGGAGTAGGTGCCGACGGCGATACCGAAGAACAGCGCGACCGCGAGGTCGAGCAGCGTGCCCGGACCGAGCAGGAAGATGCCGACGACCATGATCGCGGTGATCGGCAGCAGCGCGACGACCGAGGTGTTGATCGACCGGACCAGCGTCTGGTTGACGGCGTAGTTGGCCGCCTGCGCATAGGTGCGGTTGCCGGTCTTGATCGCCTCGTCGGTGTTCTCCCGGACCTTGTCGAACACCACCACGGTGTCGTAGATCGAGTAACCCAGGATGGTGAGGAAGCCGATCATGGTGGCCGGCGAGATCTCGATGCCGGTCAGCGCGTAGATGCCGACGGTGAAGAACAGGTCGTGCACCAGCGCGACGAGCGCGGCCGCGGCCATGGTCCAGGTGCGGAAGTAGACCGACAGCAGGATCGCGAGCAGTAACAGGAAGACGATCAGCGCCTGGATCGCCTTGTGGGTGACCGAGCTACCCCAGGACGGCCCGATGAACTGGGACGTCACCGACTTCTCTTTGACCCCGAACTCCTTGGCCAGCGCCCGCGCCACCTTGTCGGTGTCGGGCAACGTGCCGTTGCCGAGCTTCTTGGACTCGACGATCACCGTCGTCGTGCCGGCCGAACTCCCGGTGGTGACCTCGAGGTTCGCGTCGCTGCCGACCGCGGCCTTGACCGCGTCGTGCGCCCGCTGGTCGAAGTTGCTGCTGTTGCTGACGTCGGCGACCGAGACCTGCGAACCGCCCTTGAACTCGAGGCTGAAGTTGAGCCCGCGGCCGAAGAGACCCACCGCCGCGATGATCAGCAGGATGCCGGTCAGGACGTACCAGGTGCGCCGGCGACCGATGAAGTTGACCTGCCGGCGACCGGTGAACAGGTCGTTACCGAACTGCGCGAAGCTGGCCATCAGGCCTCCCCTCCTCGGGTGGCGGTCGCGGCTCCCGCGGCTGCCTTGCGGTCGGCGATCGTCACGCGACCGCGGCCGGCATACGTCACACCGCGGGCACCCAGCCGATCCGGATCGAAACCGGACCACTTGTGCCCGCCACCGAAGAACTTGGTGCGTGCCAGCAGGGTCAGCACCGGGTGGGTGAACATCATGACGACGCCGATGTCGACCACCGTGGACAACCCGAGGGTGAAGGCGAACGCCTTGACGTTGTCCTCACTGAGCACGTACAGCACGGCGGAGGCGAGGAAGTTGACCATGTCCGAGATGATGATCGTGCGTCGGGCACGTGCCCATCCGGTCTCGACCGCGGCCCGCAGGGGCCGCCCGGATCTGACTTCGTCTCTCACCCGCTCGAAGTAGACGATGAAACTGTCGGCGGTGATACCGATCGACACGATCAGACCGGTGACACCGGCCATGGTGAGACGGAAGCCGGCCGTCGTGCCGAGCAGCACCACCAGGCCGTAGCTGAAGACCCCGGCGACACAGAGCGACGCCACGGTGACGAAGCCGAGCATGCGGTACTGCAGCAGCGAGTAGACCACCACGAGCAGCAGGCCGATGACACCCGCGAGGATGCCCTTCTGCAGCTGGTCGGTGCCGACCTGGGGACTGACCTGGCTGGAGGTCAGCTCCTTGAAGGAGAACGGGAGGGCGCCGTACTTCAGCTGGTTGGCCAGGGTCTTGGCGCTGGACTCGGTGAAGTTACCGGTGATCTGCGCCTGCCCGTCGGTGATCACCGACGACGTGCCCGGCGCCGTGATCACGCCGCCGTCCATGGTGATCGCGAAGCGGTTCTGGTCCGACTGGTAGGTGTAGCCCATCAGCCGCTCGGTGACCTTCGCGAACTCCGCCTTGCCCTTGCTGTCCAGCGTCAGGTTGACGGCGATCTCGCTGGTCAGGACACCTTGCGTGTTCGTCGTGTTGCCCCAGGAGGCGCCGCTCAGTTCCTTACCGGTGATCTCCACCGGTCCCATCAGGAACTTGGTCGTGTCACTGCACCCGACGTTCGCCTGGTCCTGCGGCGCCTGGGCCGCGACCTCACGCCACTTCTCGATCGACGGCGTGCCCTTCGCGTGTTGCGCGGCGGTGCACGGGAACGCGGAGAACAGCTGCGCGTAGGTCTCGCCGGCCGTGGCCATCCCGTTGTCGACCCAGACCTTGTCGACCGGCAGATTGCCCCAGGCGGTGTCGCTGGCCGAGGTCGGTTCGGGACGGGCGCCGGGCAGCTGCCGCTGCGGCTCGGTCGACGTCGGGCTGGGCGTCGCAGTGCTGGACGGGGCCGAGGACGCCTTCGCCGACGACGACGCCGACGAGGAGGCCTTCGCCGACGAGGACGCTGCCGATGACGACGACGCGGTGGAGGACGGCGACTTCGTGTCGGCCAGGAACGCCTGCGGCAGCACGTCGTTCGCGCCCGACGCGGTGGAACTCGCGGTCGATGACGCGGAGCCGGCCTTCGACGTCGACGAACTCACGGACGTCTTGCCGGACGCGCTCGACGAGGCGGGGCTGCTCGACGACGCCGTCGACGAGCTCGACGAACTCGACGTGGCGGTCGGCGTGGGGGTGGCCACCGGCAGCTGCTGGGTCTGGATCACCGCCCGGAACGCCAGCTGCGACGACTGCGCCAGCGAGTCGAGGGTCGCCTGGGTCGGGTTGCCCGGCAGCGACACCACGATCAGCTTGTTGTTCAGGGTGGAGACCTGGGCCTCGGACACACCGTTGCCGTTGACGCGATTGCGGATGATGTCGACCGCCTGGCTCACCTGACCGGCGTTGACCTTCTGTCCCTTGCCGACGATCGGTTGCAGGGTGATCTGACGGCCGCCCTCGAGGTCGAGGCCGAGCAGCGGGACCCACTTGCCCTTCGGGTGCGCCCACTGCGAGGCGGCGGCGATGCCGCCATACAACGCCAGGACCAGCAACAACAGAATGGCCAGGACCCGCCGGGGATTCACCCCTGCGGAACGACGTGCTCGGGTTGCCACCTATTCGGCCTTCGTCTCGGGGGTCTGGTCGTCGTGCTTGTCGAGGTCGACCGCGTTCGGTGCGTCGTCCTCGTCGGGCTGCTGGCGAGCACCGCCCTGGCCGGTCACGTGCTCACGCGGCATGATCGCGCGCCGTACGAAACGTACCTGCACACCTGGGGAGACCTCGATGCTCCCCTCCTCGTCGTCGAGGGCGACCAGGGTGCCGAGCAGACCGGAGGTCGTGCTGACCTCCTGCCCCACCTCGATCTGGTCCTGCGCCGACCGCATCTGCTGCTGACGCCTGCGCTGGGTCCAGAAGAGCCAGGCGATCAACAGCAGGGGCACGACAAGAATCAGCGTGCCCATCGCCGCTCCAGTGCATACATCGAAAAGTCAGTCCTTGAGATCGGGTCCGGTCGGGGCAGCGCAAGGCGGCCGACGGGTGAGTCTAAGTGAGTAACGTCGCCGACGGGTGGTCGGGTTCCGCCCGTGTCGGATCAGCCGCCGAATCGACCGCCGCCCTCGTCCTCCAAAGGCAAGGGTATGGCGCTCGGCGCCGCCGTGGGTGGCGCGGTGAGCCCGAGATGTTCCCAGGCGAGCGGCGCAGCGGCCCGGCCGCGCGGGGTGCGCACGAGGTAACCCTCCCGGACCAGGTAGGGCTCGGACACCGTCTCGACCGTGTCCGGCTCCTCGCCGACCGCGACCGCGAGCGTCGACAGCCCGACCGGACCGCCGCCGAACCGGCGGCACAACGCTTCGAGCACCGCGCGGTCCAACCGGTCCAGACCGCTCTTGTCGACGTCGAACAACGCCAGCGCCGCCTGCGCGGCGTCCCGGTCGAGCACGCCGGTCCCGTGCACCTGGGCGTAGTCACGGACCCGGCGCAGCAACCGGTTGGCGATGCGGGGCGTGCCGCGGGAACGACCGGCGATCTCGGTGATGCCCTGGTGGGTGGAGTCGATGCCGAGCAGCGTGGCGTTGCGGGTGAGGATCTGCGCCAGGTCGTCGGCGCTGTAGAAGTCCAGGTGCCCGGTGAAACCGAACCGGTCGCGCAACGGGGCCGGGAGCAGACCCGCCCGGGTGGTCGCGCCGACCACCGTGAACGGCGGCAGCTCCAGGGGTATGGCGGTGGCGCCCGGCCCCTTGCCGACGACCACGTCGACCCGGAAGTCCTCCATCGCCAGGTAGAGCATCTCCTCGGCGGGCCTGGCCATCCGGTGGATCTCGTCCAGGAACAGCACCTCGCCCTCGGCGAGCGAGGAGAGGATGGCAGCCAGGTCGCCCGCGTGCTGGATCGCCGGGCCGCTGGTGATGCGGATCGGCTGCTCCAGCTCCGCGGCGATGATCATCGCCAGCGACGTCTTGCCGAGTCCGGGCGGCCCGGACAGCAGCACGTGGTCGGGCGGGCGCTGCCGGCGGCGGGCCGCCTCCAGGACGAGGCTGAGCTGGTCGCGCACCCGCGGCTGGCCGGGGAAGTCGGCCAGTCGCTTGGGACGCAGCGCCGCCTCGACGCGGCGCTCCTCCTCATCCCCTCCGGGGTCGACGATGCGCGCGGAGGCGTCATACGACCCGTCACTCTCGCGTTCCTCCATGGCGTCCATGATGCCGTCGGCGGTCATGTGTGCCGTCACCGCCCGAGTTCGCGCAGTGCGGCACGCAGCAGCGCGGACACGTCGGTGACGGCCGGGTCGGCGGCGGACACCTTGGCGACCGCGTCGTCGGCCTGCTTGGCCGACCAGCCGAGTCCGATGAGGGCCTCGCTGACCTGGCCGTGGCTGCTGCCGGACGGCGCTGCCGGCGTGTCGTGGGTGCCTGCGCCCACGACGGGGCCGACCTTGTCCTTCAGCTCCAGCACGATGCGTTCGGCGCCCTTCTTGCCGATGCCGGGCGTTTTGACCAGGGCGGCGACGTCGCCGCCGGCGATGGCGGCCCGGATCTGGTCGGGGCTGGCGACGGCGAGCATGGCCAGCGCGATCCGCGGGCCGACCCCGCTGACCGTCTGCACCAGCTCGAACAGGTCGCGTTCGTCGGCGGTGCTGAAGCCGTAGAGCGTGAGCGCGTCCTCGCGCACCACGAGCGTGGTCGACAGCGACGCCTCTCCCCCGGGCCGCAGCGCGGCGGCGGTGCCCGGCGTGGTGTGGGTCAGCAGCCCGACCCCGCCGACCTCGACAACGACCTGGTCGAGCCCGACGTGCAGCACCGTGCCGCGCAGCGTGGCGATCATCGGCGGGCTCCGGCGGCAGCGCGCTGCCTGGCGACGGCGGCCGCGATGCGGTCCTGGGCGCCTCCCCGCCATACCTGGCAGATGGCGATGGCCAGCGCGTCTGCGGCGTCGGCAGGTTTGGGTGCGGTGTCCAGCCGCAGGATGCGGGTGACCATCGAGGTGACCTGCGCCTTGTCGGCGCGCCCGTTGCCCGTCACCGACGCCTTCACCTCGCTCGGCGTGTGCAGCGCGAGCGGCAGCCCGCGCCGGGCCGCCGCGAGCATCGGTATGGCGGAGGCCTGGGCGGTGCCCATGATCCCCTTGATGTTGGCCTTGGCGAAGACGCGCTCCACCGCGACCGAGTCGGGCTCGTAGCGCTCCATCCACTCGTCGATCTCGGTCTGCAGGCTGAGCAGCCGCTCGGCCGGGTCGTCGGTGACGGGCGTGCGCACGACGCCGACCGCGACCATCCGCACCGGCTGCCCGATGCCTCCCTCGACGACGCCGAGACCGCACCGGGTCAGGCCGGGGTCGACTCCGAGCACTCGCACAGTGGGGCAGCTCCTTCGGGACGGTGGTCCGACATATGTTCGGTCGTCGTCAGCTTAGGCGGGAGCGTCGTCATACCCGCGAAGGTGGGCGCGGCGAGTCGCTCGGGCCATCACCTGCGCTGCGTGATCCGGCAGTTCACGTGCCGGGACGAGACCATGCGTCTCGGACCGGCCATGCACGCCGCCGTTCCGGTAGGCGATCTCATGTGGCACGGTCTGGTTGCTCGACCGACCAGAACCGGTTATACCCGGTTATATTTGAGTCATGAAGACTGCCATCTCCGTACCGGACGAGACCTTCGACCGTGCGTCGCGTCGTGCGAAGGAGCTCGGCCTCAGCCGCTCACAGTTCTTTACGCGCGCCGCTGTCAACTACCTTGACGAACTCGACGCGCACTCGGTGACGCAGCAGATCGACGCGGCATTGGCTCATTGCAGCGGGTCGGACGAATCCAATGCAGCTGCCGTTGAGGCAGCGCATGGAGTCCTCCGCAATTCGGACGACGAGTGGTGATCCAGCGGGGCATGGTCTGCTGGGCCGATCTCGGCCCAGCCGTCGGCAGCCGACCGGCTAAACGTCGACCAGTCCTGGTGATTCAGGCAGACAGCTTCAACGCGAGTCGCCTGGGAACAGTGCTTGTGGCCGTGATCACGTCCAACACCGCGTTGGCGGCGATACCGGGCAACGTGTTTTTGCCTGCTGCTGCTACTGGTCTGCCCCGAGACTCTGTTGTGAACGTCGCTGCTGTTGTCACGCTCAACAAATCAGATCTGGACAATCAGGCCGGCTACGTTCCCGACACTCTGCAGTATGAGGTTGACCGTGGCCTTCGCCGTGTGATGGGCCTGTGACCCTCTGACACCAAACACGTCCCGCATGCCGATCGCCTACCGACTTGGTTGCGGCAGCGAATCGTTCGGTCTCGCCCGTGATCAGCTCAACCTGGTGAGGGTTCTCGGCCTAGACTCGACACACTGGATTTGCCTGTGAAAGGGGTTCGTCATGGGGAGAGTTCTTTGCGTGTTGCGTCGACACCAGTGGGGGCCGGTGCAATTGGATGAGCGGCGGCCGTACCGGGTATGTGAACGATGCGGAAAGTTCGAAGGCAGCAGCAAGAACGGTCCCGATGGCTACGACAGGATGCCACCCCAAGTGATCGGCGGTAGCTCCTGACGCCTCGTCAGAGTGCGGGGAGGCCCTGTCCAGCGCGTGTTTCAGACCGAAGCCCGGGCGGTCAGCCTCGCGGATCGATGCTGTGGTGCGCCGGCTCGATCCCGTGCAGCGGTGGCTCGCGCCACTGCAGTTCGACCGTCTTGTCCGCCGGATCGGCCACCAGCTCGATCACGTGCGGCGTCTGGATCATCCGCAGCTGTGCCCGGAACCTGCCGTCCGCCCAGCCACCAGCAGATCGGAAAGGCACGCCCGCGTCGTCCATCCAGTCGCCAGCCGCCCACGCGCCGGCACCGATCGGCAACTGCCAGGACCGGTCACCGGCGCGGAACTGCGCCAGCCATCCCGCGTCCGACGCCTGGATCGCCACGGAGTCGACCGACGGTGCGGCGTCGCCGCCGGAACGTGCGAGCGCCCCTGGTGCGTGTGCCGATCCGTCACCAGCCGGTATGGCGATCGCGGCCTCCGTCAGCCGCCTCGCAAGCTGCGCGTCGGCTGCGTCGGACCCGCCACGGCCGAGCCCCGCCAAAAGGTGGTCCCACACGGCGTCGAGGACCGACTGCATCTCGGTCGTCTCCGCGGTCATCGCGAGGACCGTGTCCTGCTCGGGCAGCACGAGGCAGAACTGCCCGTACGCGCCGTCGCCGCGAAAACCGTTGCGGCACATCCAGAACTGGAAGCCGTAGCCGTGACCCCAGTCGAAGGTCGGCTCCTCGACTCCTGACCGGCGGTGCGCTCCGTCGTTCGGCATCTGCCGTGACGTGGCCAGCTCCACCCAGTCCGCGGGGACCAGCTGGTGGCCGTCCCACTCGCCGCGCTGCAGCAGCAGCTGCCCCAGCCGGGCGATCGCGTCCGTCGACACGTGCATTCCGGAGAAGCCGCAGTCGTGTCCGTGCCCGTCCGTGAGCCACGCGGCAGGACCGATGCCGAGCGGCTCGAACAGCCGTTGCCGCAGGTAGTCCAGCAAACGCACGCCGCTGCTGGCTTCGACCAGGCGCGCCACCGTGTAGGTCGCCAACTGGTTGTAGGTGAAGACGCTGCCCGGCTCAGCTTCGGGCGGCAGCCGCAGGAACGCCGCCAGCCAGTCGCCGTCCGGGTACACCTCGGGGTCGTCGAGATGCCCTGTCGCCATACGCAAGCAGTCCCGGACGGTGACTCGGCGCCAGGTGTCGGCCACATCGTCGGGCACCAGCTCGGGGACCAGCTCGGGGACCAGCTCGACGATCGGGTCGTCGAGCCGAAAACGGTTCTCCCCCATCGCGATCCCGGCCGCGACACTGGTGAAGCTCTTGCTCAGCGAGTAGAGCAGGTTGACCTGGCCGGCCTCGTACGGCGCCCAGTGCGCCTCCGCGACGACGGACCCGTGCCGCAGCAGCATGAGGCTGTGCACCTCGATGCCGGCGCCCGCCAGCGCGTCGAGGAAGCGGGTGACCGCGGTGGCGTCGACCTGCTCGGCGTTCGGGGTGCTCCTGCGCAGGGCGCTCACCGGCTCAGTCCTCGGCTTCGAGCTCCGCGAGCACCTCGTCCGGGACATCGCCGTTGGCGTAGACGTTCTGCACGTCGTCACTGTCCTCGAGCGCCTCGATGATGCGGAACATCTTCTTGGCGCCCTCCTTGTCGAGCGGGACCTCGACGGTCGGCAGGAAGGACGAATCGGCCGAGTCGTAGTCGACGCCGGCAGCCTGGAGCGACTCGCGCACGGCGACCAGATCCGTTGCCTCCGAGACGATCTCGAAGGACTCGCCGAGGTCGTTGACCTCTTCGGCGCCGGAGTCGAGCACGACCTCCAGCAGCGAGTCCTCGGTCGCGTCGTCGCCCGGCTGCTTCTTGGGGACGATCACGACACCCTTGCGGTTGAACATGAACGCGACGGAGCCGGACTCCCCCATCGAGCCGCCGTTCTTCGACAGCGCGGTGCGCACCTCGGCAACGGCGCGGTTCTTGTTGTCGGTCAGGCACTCGATGAGCAGCGCGACACCACCGGGCGCGTAACCCTCATAGGTCAGCGCGAGATAGTCGGCGCCGCCGGCCTCCGCACCGGACCCGCGCTTGACCGCTCGGTCGATGTTGTCGTTGGGGACACTGGACTTCTTCGCCTTCTGGATGGCGTCGAAGAGCGTCGGATTGCCGGCCGGGTCACCACCGCCGGAGCGTGCCGCAACCTCGATGTTCTTGATCAGCTTGGCGAACAGCTTGCCGCGCTTGGCATCGATCGCTGCCTTCTTGTGCTTCGTCGTCGCCCACTTGGAGTGACCGCTCATAGATTCCTCTTCTGACTCGAACGTGCTGGTGACTCGACCGGCAATGTTATCGCCCGGAGCGTGTGGCGACGGAGTCGCCGGGTCAGCCGGTAGGACTGTGGATCGGATCGGGGTCCCCGCGAAGTATCGGCGGAGCGGGTCGGGGTCCCCGCGAAGTACCGGGGAGCGAAGCGGAGGAGGACTTCGTGGGGTGATCAGCGCCTCGTCATACGGAGGAAATATTCGTGGATCCGGTGGTCGCCGGTGACTTCGGGGTGGAACGACGTGGCGAACAGGTTGCCCTGCCGCACCACGACGATCCGCCCGGCGGCCGGACCGGTGGTGACGGTGCCGAGCACGTGCACGTCCGGGCCGACGGACTCCACCCAGGGTGCGCGAATGAACACCGCACGCACCGGCTCGGAGCTCTCCCCCAGCACCTCCGGCATCGAAAGGTCCTCCTCGAAGGAGTCGACCTGCCGGCCGAACGCGTTGCGCCGCACGGTCACGTCGAGGCCGCCGAGCGTCTCCTGGTCGGCCGTCGCGTCGAGCACCCGGTCGGCGAGCAGGATCATGCCGGCGCAGGAGCCGTATGCCGGCAGCCCGGCCCGCAACTTCTCCCGCAGCGGATCGCGCAACTCGAACGCGCGCAGCAGCTTGTCCATGGTCGTCGACTCACCACCGGGCAGCACGATGCCGTCGAGACCGTCGAGCTCCTCCGGGCGACGCACCAAACGCGTTGTCGCACCGAGGGATTCGAGGGAGCGAGCATGCTCACGGACATCGCCCTGCACCGCCAGCACACCGATGACTGATTTCACGCCGTTAGCGTCCCACACGGGTCACCCGACGCCGTCGGCGGTGGCCGGCGGGCGTACGGTCGGCCGGGCAGCGTGCGTAGGTCGCCCCAGTGGGGACGTATGACCGGGATCCGGCCTCCCGACCGTGCACAGGTCTCCCCGGTGGCGACGTATGACCGGGATCCGGCCCCCCGACCGTGCGTAGGTCTCCCCTGGGGTGACCTACGACCGGAATCCGGCCCCCGGACCGTGCGTAGGTCTCCCCTGGGGTGACCTATGACCACCCCGGCCACCCCTCCCCTCGACAACCCTTAACTGCAGACACCACACCCGCGAAAATAAATACCTGCGCGAGACGCCGCCCCTCCGGTAAACTCACGATATATCGCGATACTGAGGAAGACTAAGTAAATCCTTCCGGTCGCGAGACGTGATCTTCGGAGGGGTCATCGGATGGAAAATCGAATCGGCCGACTGGTCTGCGGCCGTCGCAGCAAATACGTGGTGCTCGTGATCTGGGTGGTGGCGCTCATCACCCTCGGCCCACTGGCGGGCAAACTGTCCGGCGCCCAGGACAACCAGACGTCGTCGTGGCTGCCGGCCAGCGCCGAGTCGACCAAGGTCTTCGACCAGTTGGGTCCGTTCGTCGATCGCGACAGCATGCCGGCGATCCTCGTCTACCACCGCGCCGGTGGCCTGACGGCGGCCGACCTGTCCAAGGCGAAGGCCGACGTGGCGACATACACCGACGACACACCGCACCTGGCCGGCAAGGTGATCGGACCGATCCCGTCCAAGGACGGCACGACCCTGCAGACCCTCGTGCCGCTGCACATCGACCCCAAGACCGGCTGGAACGACCTACCGAAGACCGCCGACCACCTCAAGGCCATCGCCACGGACGGCGCGCACGGCATGACCGTGCATCTCGGCGGACCGGTCGGGTTCGGCGCGGACCAGGCATCCGCCTTCTCCGGCATCGACGGCACCTTGTTGTTCGGCACCCTGGGCGTGGTGATCGTGATCCTGCTGCTCACCTATCGCAGCCCGGTGCTGTGGGTGCTGCCGATCCTGAGCGCGGGCGTCGCACTCACCGCGGCACAGGCCTTCATCTACCTGCTGGTCGACCACGCGGGGCTGACCGTCAACGGTCAGAGCTACGGCATCCTCACCGTGCTGGTCATCGGTGCCGGCACGGACTACGCGCTGTTACTGGTCGCGCGATATCGCGAGGAGCTACGCAGGCACGAAGACCGCCACGAGGCAATGGCTTTCGCTCTGCACCGCTCCGAGCCGGCCATTCTGGCCAGCGGCAGCACGGTCATCCTGGGCATGCTGTGCCTGCTGGCCGCCGAGATGAATTCGACCAAGGGACTGGGACCGGTCGCGGCGCTCGGCATCGTCTTCGCGCTGCTCGCGATGGTGACGCTGCTGCCGGCACTGCTGGTCACCGTCGGACGCTGGGTGTTCTGGCCGCGGCGTCCCACCTACGGCAGCCCGGAACCCACCCGCAGCGGGTTGTGGGCTCGGGTCGGGAGATTCATCCGGCCACGCCCGCGCGCCGTCTGGCTGGTGACGGTCGGTCTGCTGCTGCTCTGCGCGCTCGGTCTGACCCAGTTGAACTCGCACAGCCTGTCCTCCACCGACAGCTTCATCGGCAACCAGGACTCGGTCGCCGCGACGAAGGTCCTGCAGAGCCACTACGCGCAGAACAGCGCCGACCCCGTCTACGTCCTGGTCGACACCTCCCGGGCGCAGCGGACGACGAGCGCGCTCACCTCCGCCGGTTTCACTCCGGCGGCGAAGCCGACGACCCGTGGGGATCGCACCCTGCTGCAAACGGCGATCTCGGGAGATCCGTACAGTTCCAAGGCGTTCGCCCAGGTCAACCACATCCGCGACATCGCGCACGGCATACCCGATTCACATGCGCTGGTCGGTGGCACGACCGCGATCACGTATGACGTGCAGGAGGCGACCGATCACGACAGCCGGGTGATCATCCCGTTGACGCTGCTGGTCGTCCTCGTCATCCTCGGTGTCCTGCTCCGGGCGGTCGTGGCACCGGTGGTGCTGATCCTCACCGTGATCGTGTCGTTCGGCGCAGCGCTCGGCCTGTCGTCGCTGGTGTTCCACTACCTGTTCGGGTTCGCGGGCACCGACCCGTCGCTGCCGCTGTTCGTCTTCGTCTTCCTCGTGGCGCTCGGGATCGACTACAACATCTTCCTGATGACGCGTGTACGGGAGGAGGCATGGCAACACGGCACCCGCCGCGGAGCGCTCGTCGGTCTCTCCGCGACAGGTGGAGTCATCACCTCGGCGGGACTGGTGCTCGCATCGACGTTCGCGGTGCTCGGCACCCTCCCGCTGGTCACCTTCGCCGAGATCGGCTTCGCCGTGGCACTCGGCGTGCTGCTGGACACCATCGTGGTGCGCGCAGTCCTGGTGACTGCCCTGACCCTCGACCTCGGGCCCAAGATCTGGTGGCCGGGCAAGCTGCGAGGCGTTCCGGACGCGTCCGAGGAGCAGGTCGCGGCCGACGAACTCGCCGAGTCGTCAGTCGGCACCTGACTGCCGTGACTTCATCTTGGTGATCACGGTCGCGATCACGGTCACGCCGATCAGGAAGATCAGCCCCCACAGGCCGACCACCGATCGATCCATGTCGGTCATGAGCGTGATGGAAATCCAGATGACCGCGGACGTGACGCCACCGAGCAGCCCACTCGCGAAATCCCTGTCGAACACGGGAAACCTCCCTCGTCGAAACCCTCCGATGGCTAGACAGTATGGGATTCGGGCGTCGGATCAGCCGAACCGGGCCGGAAATCCCCTCGCGCCGGCCGCGGCCCTCACGGCAGCATGTCCGCATGTCCGACCCATCCCAACGCGCCATCGACGAGACGCTCCTGGAGTATTACGGCGACAGGTTCGACGAGGCCGACCGCCTCGTCGGCCGATCCGACCAGGGCCGTATCGAATTCGAGCGGACCCAGGAGCTGATCACCCGACGTGTGCCGGCCGGTGCGCGGATCCTCGATGTGGGTGGGGCGACCGGTGTGCACGCCGTGCCGCTGGCGGCCCGCGGGGACACGGTGACGCTCATCGACCCGGTGCCGTCGCACGTGGCGGCCGCCCGCGCCCACGGCACGTTCGACGTGCAGCTCGGCGACGCCCGGGACCTGCCGCACCCCGACGCGAGCGTGGACGCCGTGCTGCTGCTCGGGCCGCTGTACCACCTGGTCGCGCGCGAGGACCGTCTCCGAGCGGTGCGCGAGGCCGTGCGGGTGACCCGCCCCGGTGGCTACGTCTTCGGTGCGGCCATCTCCCGGACGATGGCGCACGTCTACACCAGCACCATTGCCCCGGCGATGGATCCGGAGCCGGCGCGGCGCTCGCCATACCCTCCCGACTGGGTCGCCCTGCTGGAGCACGGCACCATCGACGTGTCGCGAAAAGGATTCCCCGGCGGGCATTTTCACCTGTCCGAGGAGTTGGCCGACGAACTCACCGACGGCGGGCTCACCGACGTCGAGGTGCACGGCCTCGAAGGCCCGGGTGGTATGCCGCTGGAGGTCGCCCGGACTCACGACGCCACCCTGCGGGACGCGGCCATGCTGCTCGCCCGCCGGTTCGGTCAGGCACCGGGGCTGCGTGATCTCAGCCAGCATCTCCTCGGCATCGGGCGGGTGCCGAGTCCCGGGTGACGGCACCGCACCTCCGTAGACTCTCGGCATGCCACAGGTCAGCGCAGAGGTGTGGATCCCCGTCGGTGTCGACGTCGCGTTCGCGGTGAGCCAGACGACCGGGGAGGTCCGGCTCCGGTGGGATCCGTTCATCCGGGCCCAGCGGCTGCTCGACGCCGAACGCCCCGGTGTCGGTGTCCACACGCTGACCCGGGCGCGCGTGGGTCCGCGGATGACGAGCAGGTATGTCTCCTATCGCCCGCCGACGAGCGTCGGCATGACGATGGAGCAGGGGCCGTGGTTCTTCGAAACCTTCGGCGGCGGATGGCGATTCGTCCCCGCGGAGCGTGATGGTGTGTCCGGCACGACCGCCCGGTGGAAGTACACCTACTCCATCAGACCGGCCTGGTTGCGGTTCATCGCCGAACCCGTCGGGCAGTGGCTGCTCGGCCGGGAGATCCGGGCACGGATCGCGGCATACGCGAAGGCGTGCGTGGATCCGGCGGTCGTCGCCGCGGCCACGTCCGGGACCGGCTGAACGGAAAATCAGCTGCGTGCAATGAGTTACCTAGTTACCTTGGTCCCATGGTTACCGAATTCGCCCGGGTCCAGCTGGGCGTCCGCATGGACAAGAACCTGGTGAAGGTGCTCAAGGGGCTCGCCGAGTTCAACGACGAGACCCTCGGGGAACTGCTCGAGAAGATCGTGCTGCACTCCTTCGACCCGGTCCCCGGCGACGAGGGCGAGTCCTGCGCGAGCCCGCACAGCAGGCGCGCGCTGGAGGTCATCGACACGCTTCGCACGATGTATGACGTGCCGGCGGATCCGCATGCCAGCCGCGGCTTTCCGCGCGACACGGCCGACGGTGGGGACTGACCGGCACACCGGGCGCACTGCAGGACCGGACGAGGCCGCCCGGTCCTGCAGTGTTCCCGCCCCGGTCGGCCTACCGGCGCGCCGCGAGCCGGAAGAACGCGGCGGCCGGTGAGCCGACGCCGGTCTCGTTGTCCCAGCCACGGGTGTCGTGCAGCGTTGAGGACTGGACGTCGATGCGCTGCAACTCGAAGTGCAGGCCGTCGGACCGGTCCACGCCGTTGGTGTAGTCGGTGCGGACCTGCGACAGCGGCCGGTTCGGCGCCTTCAGGTCGTGGAACGCCTTCGAGCCGGACAGTGAGTAGTACAGCGGATTCACGAATCCCAGTGCGTGGTGTGCCCGGGAGCTGGCGACCGCCACGATGCCCGCCATCAACGGCGACGACAGGCTGGTGCCACCGATCCGGTAGGTGTCCCAGTAGGTCCCGTCCGGGAAGTCCTGGGTCTCACCGACGACCATGCCCGTGTTCGGGTCACCGACCGCGGAGATGTCCGGGATCGACCGCATCGGGGTGTTGCCGTAGTAGTCGGCCACCGAGGTCGGGACGACGCCCTTCTGGTACCACGGCTGCGCGAACAGCTGGCTGGTGCCGCCGCCACCGCCGGACGAGTACGCCCCGGGAGGCGAGACCCACGACTTGCCGTTCGCCGACAGCTGCGCGTAGGCGTTCTGCCAACCCCACTCCCCGGCCCAACGGCCCCGGCGGTTGATGTCGACGCTGGTGCCGCCCACCCCGGTCACGTAGGGCAGATCGGCGGGGAAGCTCACCGTCTTGTCGGCGAGGTTGGTACCGCCGGAGGTCTCGTCGCCGTCGTCGCCGGTCGAGAAGTTCACGGTGATCCCGCGCAGCGCGGCCTCGGTCGAATACTGCTGGTAGAAGTCGATGTACGACTGGCCGAGGTCCGCGACATCGTCCACCCCGTCACCCCAGGAGTTGGTGATGACGTCGCCGGTGTGGTTGTCGATTGCGGCCGCCCAGGTGTTGTCCAACCCGCTCGAGCAGTCGGGCGCGCCCGCGTAGACGATCTTGGCGCCGGGTGCCATCGAGTGCACCGCCTCGACGTCGAGCGTCTCCTCGCCGTACCAGCCGTTGCCGCCGCACTCGTTGACCAGGTCATACCCGTCGGGTCCGGGAGTCTGCTGGGTGAACTGACCCTTCTTGAACTGCGGCAGCCCGTAGGTGGCGTTGTACTTGCGAAGATCCCGCACGATCGTCGGGGCCGCGAACGCATCGGTGATGACGACGGTCTGGCCCTTTCCGGTGTAACCGTTCCTGAGTTGCTGCGTCACGCCATACGCGCTCTGCAGCTGCTTCGGGGTGTACCCGCAGACCGCGTAGGGCCACTTCTTGCCGTATGCCGAGGGCTTGTTCGTCGCCAGCTTCTGGCCGTAGTACGACGAGCACGGTTGGACGCCGTAGCGGCCTCCCGCCGGCGGCCCGGGCAGGGTGTCCGCGGGCTTCTTGACCGTGGCGCCGGTGTCCAGCCCGACGACGCCTGCCACCGCGGACAGGACCGTCGCGGACGTGCTGCTCGGGAAGGTCAGCGCCGTGGTGTTCGACCGAACCGTAACCCCCTGGAACGAGAAGGATTCCATCTTCGTCGCAAAGACCTTGTCGACGGTGCTGGTCGACCCGCTGACGTTGACCAGCATGCCGCTCGGGGCCACCGAAGAGACGTGCAGGCCCTGGGACTTCGCCCAGGAGGTGACCGCGGCGATGTCGCTCTTGCTCGGGCCGTATGCCGCGTTGAACTGCTTGAGGCTCAACCACTTTCCGTAGCTGGCGCTGGACGGATCGCTGAGTGCGCGGACCTTGGCGTCGGCTCCTGCCTGATTGCGCATGCCCAGCAGGAGGCTGAAACTCAGGGTCTGTCTGCTCGGTAACGCACCTTTGGCGTGTGCCTTCCCCAGCCAGGACGGTCGGGCCTGGAGCGCGTGGCGGTGACCGGATGCGGCTGATGCCGTGCCCGCCGACGCGAGTCCGATACCTACTGCCAGGGTTCCCGCTGCTGCGAATGCGATTGCTTTGGTGCGCGACCTGGATTGCTTCATTGAATGCACCTCACCGATGTGTGGAGGAGATCGATCGCCGGCCGGTCGGCTCAGCCTTTGCAATAGACACCCAGCGCGATCGGTACGTCAATCGATCCCGCGAAACCTGTTGGGAACCTGATAGATCGCTGATCCCGCGCCGCGTTCTGGCTGATCGTTCGAGGTGTGTGCGCTGATCGTGGTGTCAGCTCACCCAGCCGCCGCGCCAGCCGAAGCCGCCGAGGTCACCGTAGGTGGGGCCACCGCCACGACCCCCTAGGTAGCCTCCGACGACCGCAGCACCCAACTCATCGAGCTCCGGCGCGACGACGCGGCCGCCGGCACGGTGGGCCAACTGATCCACGAAGCGGGCCAGCCCGGGGTCCTCGCCGAGACGGAAGATGGTCGTCTGGGCGCCGAGGCGGACGGCGTTGTCCAGCTCGCGCACGCTGTAGGCGATCGTCAGCGGATGCGGCGGATAGCTGAACCAGGCCTCGCCATCCGGCTCCAGGTGCGCCGTGGGCTCACCGTCGGTCACGATGAGCAGCACCGGCTGGGCGTTCGGGTGCCGGCGGAAATGCTGGTTGGCGAGCATCAGTGCGTGGTGCAGGTTGGTGCCCTTGTCCCACTCGGCCGACATCGCGGTGAGCGTGTCGATGTCCATGGTCTGCGCGTGCCGCCCGAAACCGATGAGCTGCAACGTGTCTCCGCGGAAGCGGGTCTGGATCAGGTGGTGCAGCGCCAGCGCGGTGCGCTTCATCGGCACCCACCGTCCATCCATCGCCATGGAGAACGATGTGTCGACCAGCAGCGCCACTGCTGCCTGCGTCCGTGCCTCGGTCTCCTGCACCTCCACGTCGCCGATCGCGAGCAGCCGGTCGTCGTCGCCGCCGGCCCGGCGCAACGCGGCATTGGTGAGGGTGCGGGTGACGTCCCACGGCTCGGTGTCGCCGAACTGCCACTCCCGGCTGGCGCCGGTCGGCTCCCCCGCCATACCCGCTCGCCGGGCATCACGGGATCCGGCGCGACCGTTCAACCGGGTCACCACGTCCTTGAGCAGGGTACGCCCGAGCTCGCGCATCGCACGTGGCGACAGTTTCAGCTCTCCGCTGGAATCCTTTGTCAGGTAACCGCGTTCACGCAGCGCCTTCTCCAACTCGGCCAACGTGCGTGCCGACGCGGCCGCCTCGCCGCCGAGCTGCTTGGCCAGTGCGTCCAGGTCGAGATCGTCCATCTGAGCTCCGGCATACTGCTGCGACAGCTGCTCGGACAGGTCGTCCAGCTGCGCCAGGTCCTGGATGACGCCGGTGCCGTCACCCAGGCCCATGCCCTGCTGCCCGGAGAACTCCTCCGACCCGGACCAGTCCTCCCCCGGGCGCAGCGCCTGCAGGTTGCCGTCGAGCTGGGCCAGCTGCTGCATCAGCTCCGGCGAGCCGAACGCCTGCTGCGACAGTTGCATCAGCTCCTCGCGCTGCTCGGGTGTCATCGAGTTGAGCATCCGTTGCGCGGCAGCGGCACGCTGGGCGAGCGAGTCGAGCAGTTCGTCGATGTTCTGCGGGTTCTCCGGGAAGAAGTCGCCGTGCTTGTCCATGAAGTCGGCGAACTGCTGGTCGGTGTCCTCGCCGCGCGCGTGCGCTTCGAGCAGCTCGTTGAGGTCGCGCAGCATCTCGCCGATCCGCTGCCGGTCCTCGTCGGTGGCACCCTCCAGCGCCTGCTTCATCCCGGCGAAGCGCTGGTCGAGCATCTCGCGGCCGAGCAGGTCCTTGATCTGCTCGTACTTCTCGCGGGCGTCGCTGCTGCGCCACGGGTAGTCGGCCAGCTCGTTGACGGCTGCCGCGGTCGAGGGCGGGAGGTTCTCGATGCGCATCTCCGCGAACCGGGCGTCGTCGTCCAGATCGCGCGCCAGTTGCTTGCGCTCGGCCAGCACGGCCTCGTCGAGCAGCTTCTTGATCTCCTGGAACGTGCCGTCCAGATTGTGTTTGGCCAGCAGTTCGCGGCGCTTCTCGGCAACCTGCCTGGCCAGGTCGTCGAGCCCGCGCTGCTGCCGGCCCCCTCGGCGCAGGAACTCGCGCATCGCGTGCTCGGGGCTGTAACCGGCCATGACGTCCTCGCCGATGGCGTCGAGCGCCTCGGCCAGATCGACCGGCGGTGCCAGCGGATCCGGCCCGCCGACGTACCGGCCATAGCGTGAACGATGAGTGTGCTTACGTGCCAACGAGATACGCCTCCAGTAACTCCGGCATGATCTGGGGAACGAAAATCTCCATGTCCGGGGAGTTGTCCGGCAGGAGACCGCCGTATGACGACACCTCGACGTCCCCACCGGACACCCGGTAGGTGGCGTCGTCGTCGAGCGGCCGGTCACCGATCAGGATCTCGCCATCGGCAATCGTCGCCCCGACGATCGCCACCCGACCGAGCGCTCGCCCGCGAAACAGTCGCGGGGTGCGTGCGGCGTTCTCCGCACTGAGCCCGATCTGCATCATCGACCGCAGCCGCCGGCCGGTGGTGGTGATGGTCGACACGTTCGCCGGCGACGACGTCGCCGCCCAGATGTCGCCGCGTGTCACCGGCCCTTGCGGGAGTGCTGCGTCGCAGTTCGCCGGATAGAAGAACGTCACATCCGCCGGTTGGGACTCGTGGATCGCTCGAGCCAACAGCCGGGCGATGCCGCCACCGTCGGCCGGGTTGTAGTCGGCCGCTTCCTGCAATGTTGCGACCGGTTCAGCGAGCCAGGTCTCGATCCTGGCCTCCTGCTCGGCGACGGCCGCCAACACCTGCGGATCGGCCGGACCGTCCTCCGGCACGGGCTCCAGGGACATCGAGCGCACCGTCACGCCGTCGGCGGTGACATCCAACAGCACGTGCCCGAGGTGCTCGGCGTAGTTGCCCGCCTGCACGATCGGCACTCCACCGAACGCCCTTGTCCCTTCGGGAAGTTCGGAGTGGGTGTGGCCACCGACGACCAGGTCGACACGTCCGGCCAGCGTCGCCGCGAGGGCGGTGTCCTGCGGCAACCCGCAGTGGCTCAGCACGACGACGACTTCGACGCCGTCCCGACGCAGTTCTGCCGCTGCCTCGGTGACCATCGTGTAGAGCGGCACCTCGGTGAGGCCGAATGCCGAGTAGGCGTCCATCAGGGGGACCGAGATGCCGATGATCCCCACCCGGAACGCTCCGGTGTCGATCACCTGGGTAGCCGCGACTCCTGCGGGAAGTGCGCCGTCGCGGTGGAAGTTGCCGAACAGCGGTGCGCGACCGAACGCCTCGGCGTAGTCGGTCAATCGGTCCGGTCCGTAGCGCAGGATGCCGCCGTTGCCGACGACCGCGGCGTCCACGCCCGCCGCGCGCAGCACCGCCCACCCGGCCGCGCCGTAGCTCAACGCAGAGACCCGGACGCTCGCCTCCTCGATGTCGCCGCCGTCGAACAGCAGCACCGGGTGGTCGGCGGCGTCCTTGATCTGCCGTACTCGGGCGGCGGCACGCGCCAACCGCTCGTAGCGTCCGTGGACGTCGTTCCAGTGCAGGATCTCCAGTGTTGCCAACGTCTTCCAGTCCTCCCCTACCTCGACCACCGCTGGTGCGGGGTCTTGAGCTTTGCGACGGCGCCGTCGGGTCCCGACGCCCAGCAGGCGCCGTCGGTCGCACAGTGGATGCCGTCGTAGTCGGTGCTGTCGAAGGTCGTCCAGGTGCGGCCCCAGTTCACGCTCACGTCACTGCCGGTCGGGCCGACGGCGATCACGGCGTCCCCGCGTCCGGGCACGTAGGCGACACCGGACCGGTAGCCACCGAGTGCGTTGCTGCTGGCCTTCCACGGCGACCTGCCGTGTTTCGTCGCAGCTGCGTTGCTGCCATCGGTGGGCGCGGTGTAGTCACCGCCGACCGCGACGCCGGTCCAGCTGTTCTTGAACGCGATGCTGTAGATCCCGGCTGCGTCGCCCGCGCGCACCGGGGTCTGCTCGGCGGTCCAGCTATGTCCGGCGTTCGTGGTGTGGAACACCCGCGGTGACTGGCCGCCCGTGGCGAACCAGAACTCACCGGGTCGCGAGCCCCGCGCATCCTGGGCGGACACCAGGCAGGTGCCCGATGCTGCGAAACCGAACTCGTTCGGGTAAGCGGCCGGCATTCCCTTGGTCGACAGCACTTTCCAGCTGCGGCCGCCGTCGGTTGTGCGGGCGATCTGGAAATGGCCGTCCACCGGGTCGCTCATCGCCAGACCGATCCCGCGCGAGCTGAACGCCATACAGTCATAGAACGCGTCCGGGTCGGAGTTGGTGAAGACCTGCTGCCAGGTGGCACCGCCGTCGTCCGTGCGGAAGATCCGCGAGTCGCCGCCGGGACCGATCGACAACGCCTCGGCGTGCCGGCTGTCCCATGCCTCGATGTCGCGCAGCGCCAACCCGTCGGCCTTGGCGGCCTCGGGCGACACGTCGGCCCAGGTCCGGCCGCCGTCGGTCGTACGCAGGACGCTGCCGTTCTCGCCGCTGACCCAGGCGACGCGGTTGCTGACCGCGGCGAGGCCGCGGAACTGCTCCTGCACCCCGGTCGGGCGCGGGAGCCAGGTGTAGCCGTGCTGGTGCCCGGCCCCGTGCGCCGGGGTGGGCGCTGCCACGGCTGCGGGAGCCGCCAGCGCGGTCACGGCACAAGCTGTCGCGGCGAAACCTGCGAAGCTGAGGAAACGGTGGGATGCCTTGTGAGTGAACATCTTTCCGACGCTAGTCCTCGGAGGCACGCGGTGGGCTGTTGCGAGCGGCGTCATACCGACGCGCTCTCCCCGTAGATCGTGTTGCCGTCGTCGTCCGACTCCTTGCTGATCTGCTTGGCCAGGTAGAGCCCTTCGAGCGCGAGCTCGACGGCACCGGCACGCTCGCCGGGTGTGTGAGCGTCCAGCCGGTCGGCGATCTGGTCGTAGAGGTCGGACTCGCCGAGCACCGGCAGCGCGTCGAGCACCGCTCCGGCACTGACCTGTTCACCGGTCGTGACCTGGCCACCGTGCTCCAGCGCCCGCACGAGCAGACCGAGGTCGATGCCGCGCAACCGGCCGCGGGCGGTCTCCGCGGTGGCGGTGCGCAGCAGGTGCTCGAGGATGGCCTCCTCCCGGCCCTCGTGGCCCGTCTCGAACTCGATCTTGCCGGCGAGGACGTCGACCGCGCTCTCCAGGTCGATGACGCGGGCGACGGCCTCGGTCTCACCCTGCACGGTCGCGCGGTGCAGTGCCGCGGCCGCCACGGTCTCGGCCGCCGCGATCGCGAATCGGGCTGACACGCCTGACCGTTGGTCGACCGCGTTGGACTCGCGCAGGGCCCGGGTGAACCGGGCCAGGATCTCGACGAGGTATGAGGGGACGTTCGCGACCAGGTGCGCCTCCTGCTCGATGACGGCGGTCTCGCCCTCGACCTCGAGCGGGTAGTGGGTGCGGATCTGTGCGCCGAAGCGGTCCTTGAGCGGGGTGATGATCCGGCCGCGGTTCGTGTAGTCCTCCGGGTTGGCGCTGGCGACGACGAGCACGTCCAACGGCAGCCGCAGGGTGTAACCGCGCACCTGGATGTCGCGCTCCTCCATCACGTTGAGCATCGCGACCTGGATCCGCTCGGCGAGGTCCGGCAGCTCGTTGATCGCGACGATGCCGCGGTGTGCGCGCGGGATCAGCCCGAAGTGGATCGTCTCCGGGTCGCCGAGGCTGCGGCCCTCGGCGACCTTCATCGGGTCGACGTCGCCGACCAGGTCACCGACCGACGTGTCCGGGGTGGCGAGCTTCTCGGCATACCGCTCGCTGCGGTGCCGCCAGGCGACCGGCAGTCGGTCGCCCAACTCGGCCGACCGGCGGCGCGACGCCGGGGTGATCGGGTCGTAGGGGTGCTCCCCCAGCTCGGACCCCTCGATGACCGGGGTCCACTCGTCGAGCAGGCCGACCAGGGTCCGCAGCACACGGGTCTTGCCCTGGCCGCGCTCGCCGAGCAGGACGATGTCGTGGCCCGCGAGCAGGGCGCGTTCCAGTTGCGGCAGCACGGTGTATTCGAAGCCCTGGATGCCTGGCCACGGGTCCTCCCCCGCCGCCAGCCGGGCGATCAGGTTGCCGCGCAGCTCCTCGCGGATGCTGCGCTGCCGGTGGCCGGAGGCGCGGAGTTCACCGACGGTCGAGATGGTGGGTGCAGGTGTCGAGGTGTTCGAGTCCGTCACGTCGTCAACGCTACGCCTTCTCACCCGCGAAAGCGGAGGGGCTGTCCGGATCCACTCGTGTGCCGGGCTGTCGGACGCCCTCCGTAGGCTGGGTCGTATGACGCTTCGCATCGGTGCCCACGTCGACCAGCACGACCCGATCGCCGAGGCGGCCGCGCGGGACACGACCGTCGTGCAGTTCTTCCTCGGCGATCCGCAGAGCTACAAGGGTCCCGTCGTGTCGTACGACGGTGGTGCCACGAAGCTGCGCGCGGATGCGGCTGCCGCCGGTGTCACCGTCTACGTCCATGCGCCATACATCATCAACGTGGCGACACTGAACAACCGGATCCGGATCCCGAGCCGCAAACTGCTGCAGCAGCACCTGGATGCGGCGGCCGAGATCGGCGCGGCCGGGCTGATCGTGCACGGCGGGCACGTCAACAAGTCCGACGATCCGGCCAAGGGCTTCGACAACTGGCGCAAGGCGATCGAGGCGACCGACTGCAAGATCCCACTGCTCATCGAGAACACCGCGGGCGGCGAGAACGCGATGGCCCGGCAGCTGGACCGGATCGCCGGCGTGTGGGAGGCGATCTCCCGCGCCGACGGTCACGAGCAGGTCGGTTTCTGCCTCGATACGTGTCACGCGTGGGCCGGCGGCATCGCCCTGACCGAGGCCGCCGCGCGCATCCACGACATCACCGGCCGGATCGACCTGGTGCACGGCAACGACAGCCGGGACGCCTTCGACTCCGGCGCCGACCGGCACGCCAATCTCGGTGCGGGACAGATGGATCCGGACGAGCTGGCGGGAGTGGTCCGGGCCGCCGACGCACCCGTCGTCTGCGAGACCCCCGGTGGCGCAGACGAGCACAAGGCCGACATCGCCTGGCTGCGCGAGCGGCTCTGACCCAGGAAAGCGGGTCGAGTAGCGGCGAGGGACGAGCCGCCGCTGCGCTCCTCCGCCACTCAACCCGCACGAGTCAGTCGGCGTGGCTCACCATGTTGACCACCGTGCCATCGGGCGCCTGCACGAAGAAGCGCCGCACGCCCCACTCCTCGTGGGTCAGCGGGTGCACGATGCGGTAACCACGGCGCTGCGCCTCGGCATACGCGGCATCGACGTCCGCAACGTGCACCGAGATGGCGGAGTCGACCGGCGCCGTCCTGTCGCGCGTCACCAGCTGCACGTGCGCCCCCGACTGCGGCGCGCTGCGGTGCACGACCCAGCCCAGGTTGAACCCCACGTCGGTCAGCCCGAGGTAGCCGCCGTAGAAGTCGTCGACGCCGTCCAGGTCCGGCACCGGCAGGTTGGCGGTGATGCTGTTCGCCTGCGCCGGCGGCCTGGGGGCTGCCGCGTCGGCCGGCCGCTGGTTGAACATCCACCGGTGCCCGAACGGATCGTGCAGCACCGCGACGCGACCGTTCGGGGTGTCCTCGGGCGCCCGATCGATCCGTGCCCCCATAGCTTCCGCCTGCCGCACGACCACGTCGACCGCGGTCGTCTCGACATGCAGGGCGACCGCGTTGTGTCGCGTCGGGTCCGGGGCCGCCACCCCGGCACTGTCGAACTCGTCGGACATCATGAACGTCCCGTCCTCGCCGATGGTCAGCTCGACGTGGCCGATACGCCCGTCGTCCATCACGATCGGCTCGAACGACACCCTGGCGCCGAACGCGTTGCGGTACCAGTCGATTGCCGCGCGTGCGTCCTTGACCGTGATGTATGGCGTGATCATGCCTGCCCCCTTCAGTGGCTGACGGTCGAATCCCAGTTCCAGTGCGGCATCGGCAGCTCCGCGGGCGCATCGTCCGGCGAGCCGTGGAACTGGTACATCGGATGCCACGTCGCCCAGGTCCAGTAGTCCAGCACCGCCTGGTACGTGTCCGGGTCGGTGATGCCGGCGTCGCGCAACGCGCCGCGGAAGCAGTCGACGGCTCGCTCGTTCATCTCGTCGTGCTCGCCGTTGCCGCTGTGGATGCGCACCACGTCGGCGTGCTCGCCATACTGCTGCGTGAAGCGCGGCGGACCGCCGAGCGCCTCCCCGAGGTATGCCGCGAGCCGGTCGATGTGATCCGGCTTCGTGCCCTTGTGAAACGCGTGCGAGACGACCGGATCCGCCCTCACCCGCTGGTGCCAGGCGTCGGCGATGCGCGTCATACCGGCCGCACCACCGGCGGCGTCGAAGATGGATCGTTCCGTCATACCTGCCCTCCTGGGCATGATGTTTACGCGTATACTCTAATCTTCCGAGGCATCCACCAGCAAGACCAGTGCCGACCGGAGATCGAACCGGGACCGCTGGGCCGCGAGAGCCGCGCCGCACTCGGCCAGCGCGTCCAGGCCGGCGCCGGCCGCGTCCCGGCGGACCGTCTCCTGAACCGTGGGCCGATCCAGCCCGCGGACGGTCTGCGCGGTCCGCGCGTCCAGTTGCGTGGCACCCAGGACCAGCCGCCAGGCCGCCGAATACCGGTGCGCCGCCTCCTCGGGAGAGCGACCGGCGGCACGCAGGGACGCCAGGATGTCGTTGGTGGCCCGGGCGGCGGACGGCGCCATCAGATCCCCGCGGGTGAGCGCGTCGATCACCCACGGCCGCTCGGCGAGCTCCCGGTGCAGCATCATCAGCACCTCGACGGCGCGCTCGGCCCCCGGCGGCGGCAGGTCGGGCCAGGCAACCCGGGCGAATTCCTCGTCGAGCAACGCCACGAGGAGCTCGTCGCGGCTGCCGAAATGGCGGTAGAGCGCCATCGGCGTGACCCCGAGGCGAGCACCCAGGCGGCGCATGCTCAGGGTCGACGCCGCGTCCTCGCGCACCAGCTCCCCGGCGACCTCGAGGATGCGGCCGCGGGAGAGCGCGGATCCGCGCGTCGCACCCTCACCACTTTGCCCGGCCACGCAGTCGAGCGTAGGACACGATTTCAAAACGGCCGTACCGGTTGGTAGCAGGACGAGCGTTCAAGTGGTTGAATCGCCGTTCATGAGGGGTTCACGTCGCGTTCGGTTCGTGGATGTGCACGGTCATCGCCGTGCATTCGTCCTGGCCGGTCACGGCCCGGCGTTGCTGTTGCTGCACGGCGTGGCGTGCGACCACACCACCTGGGACCGCGTCATCCGGCCGCTCTCACGCGACTACACCGTCGTCGCACCCGATCTGCTGGGCCACGGCCAGTCGGCCAAACCACGCGCCGACTACACGCTCGGTGGTTACGCCAACGGCATGCGGGACCTGTTGTCGATCCTGGACATCGACCGGGCGACCGTCGTCGGCCACAGCTTCGGCGGCGGCGTCGCGATGCAGTTCGCCTACCAATACCCCGAGCTGACCGAGCGGCTCGTGCTCGTCGCCCCCGGAGGACTGGGCCCGGAGGTCAGCCCGGTCATCCGGCTGGCGACGGCACCCGGGTTCCAGCAGGTGATGGGCCTGCTGACGCTCCCCGGGGTGCGGCACATCAACACCGCCGGACTGCGGCTCGCACACGCCGCGCGGCTGCCCGGGACACGGGACGTCGACGAGATCGCCTCGATCTACGACAGTTTCCGCGACCGCGGTGCCCGTGCCGCGGCCGGCCACGTGCTGCGCGCGGTCGTCGACCGGCACGGGCAGATCGTCACGATGACCGACCGCGCCTACCTCACCGAGTCGATGCCCCTGGCGGTGATCTGGGGTGCGCAGGACCCGATCATCCCCGCATCGCAGGCCCGCAACGTGGAGGCACTGGCGCCCGGCGCACGGATCGAGATCATCGAGGGCAGTGGGCATTTCCCGCATCGGGATCATCCGGAGGAGTTCCTGCGGATCATCCGGGAGTTCCTGGCCACGACGCGTCCCTCGTCATACGACCGAGAGCGGCTGCGCGAGTTGCTCCGCGCCGGCGCCGGGCGGCCGATCCGGCGGGCCCGCGCGGGACGGCGGCCGGTCGCGCCGCTGACCGGCTGATCGCGACGGGTTCCGGCGCGTTACGGTGCGCTGGTGGATCTCGTCATACGCGACCGGCAGGACGCCGACCTGCCCGCCCTGGTCGACCTGCTCGGTCGCCAGCAGGCACAGACGCGCTACCCGTTCATCTGGCCGTTCCCGCAGCCGGTCGAGGAGTTCCTGAAACGTGCGGCGGAGCTGCGCGCCTGGGTCGCGACGATCGACGGCGAGGTCGTCGGGCACGTGGCTGTCACCGCCGTCGACGATGACCCGATCGGTCGGTCATGGGCGGCCGCACACGACGTACCCATAGCCGAGTTGCGCTGCATATCAGTCTTCTTCACGGACATCACGCGGTCCGGGCAAGGAATCGGTTCACGGCTGTTGCAGCACGCGACCGACTTCGCACTGGCTGACGGTTACCCGGTGCTCGACGTCGTCGCGGCCCACGAGACGCCGGTCAAGCTCTACCTGCGCCGCGGCTGGCAGCTCATCGAGACGACGCAGGCACCCTGGCACCCGGGCACCGACCTGCCCATCCACCTGATGATCCTGCCGGTCGGCCACACGAGTTGATCGGCGACCGATCGACAGGTCACCGATACGGAGCGCCTTTCGGGGGCGCCGTGCAGCTCCCGAGCCAACGGACGTTGCGTCGGCAGCCGACGCTCACCTGGTCGGACCCGCCGAACACGGACAGGACGACGTAGCTGTCGGCACTCAGCGGCCGGTCGGTCGTCTTCGTGACGCGCGCGACGTCGTCGGCCCCGGGGTCGGGCAGCGAGCAGCCGGTGTCCCCTGCTGCGGACGGATACGTAGCGGGCTGAACCCAATCGAGCTCGATGCGGTCGTCCGCGTCGACCTGCCCCTCGTCCACGACATCCAGGATCGGCTCGTCGCAGTCGTGTTCCCCACTGTCGAGCCGACCGTGCAGCAGGGCCGCGGTCTGCTCCAGGCTGTCGTAGTCCGCCGGCAGCGCGTAGATCTCGAACACCGCAGGGGTACAGACCTGGTAGTAGAACATGACGACGTCCCGCTCGCCGTCGCCGTCGCTGTAGCCAGGGTCCAGCGAGCAACTGACCTCGGACCACGAGCGCACCGGCGCGCCGAGCGGTGTGAGGTCTGCGCGGGCGCGCGCCGTCACCGCGAGCACGTCGGGCAGCCGGTGCTGGGTCCGCTCGACCAGCTCGCCGGCCGCGTGCTTGTGGTACGTGCTGAACGCCCACCCCGGGACGAACGTCAGCAGCAGGCCGAGCGCGGCGACGACGGCGAGGGAGGTGACGACCACCGGGCGCCGTGAACGCTTCGACCGCCGCGGCCGATCGACCATGCCGTCCGCAGTTGTCGCCTCGTCGACGTCCATGGCGGGAGCCTAACCACTGGCGCGCACCCCACCGGTACGCGGCGAACCGGACCCAGACACGCCATAGACAGACCGCGCGCACGGCGTAGCGTCTAGGTATGACGAAACTGGGTTATCAGATCCCCAACTTCACCTACCCGAGCGTTCCTGCCGAGAAACTGTTTCCGGCCGTTGTGCAGCAGGCCCGGGAAGCCGACGACAGCGGCTTCGACACCGTGCTCGTGATGGACCACTTCTACCAACTGCCCAACCTCGGTGCACCGGACGAGCCGATGATCGAGTGTTACGTGCTGCTGTCCGCTCTCGCCCAGCACACGTCCACTGTGCGTTTGTCCGCGCTGGTCACCGGCAACACCTACCGCAATCCGGCCCTGCTCGCCAAGGAGGTCACCGCACTGGACGTCGTCTCCGGCGGACGGGCGCAACTGGGCATCGGCGCCGGCTGGTACGAGTTTGAACATGACTCTCTTGGCTATGAGTTCGGCACATTTACGGATCGATTCGAACGCCTTGAAGAGGCGTTGCAGATCATCCTGCCGATGCTCCGCGGCGAGCGGCCGACCCTGGACGGCGAGCGGTACCGGGTCACGGAGGCCATCAACTCCCCCGCACCGCTGCGACGGGTCCCGGTGATGATCGGCGGCGGGGGCGTACGCAAGACGCTGCGGATGGTCGCGCAGTATGCCGACGAGTCCAACATCATCTGCGGGAAGGACGAGGTGGCGAGCAAGCTCGAGGCGCTGGCCGGTCACTGCGAGCGACTGGGCCGGGACCGCTCCGAGATCACGGTCAGCTATCAGACGACAGCATGCATCGCGCCGACGCACGAACAGGCGCGTGCCGAGCTGGACGCCTACCTCGAACGCAATCCGCGAGCCCGAGCGCGCGCGAACTCGGTCATCGTGGGCGCTCCGGACGAGGTGGCTGCGGGCTACACCGCCCTGTTGGCGTTGGGCATTGACGGTGTGACGGTGAATGCACCGGCGAACGGGCACATCGAGGGACGGGTCCAGTTGCTCGGCGAGACGTTGGCCCCGCTCATCGGGTAGCCGCGGTGTCGGGAGCACGCCCGACATGCCGGCGCTCGTCGACGACTACGACGAATTCTCCGGCGCCGTAACGCTGTCCGAACCGGGCGGCTGGGTCCTGGCTCCCGAACCGGGCGATGCCGAGCGGCGCAAGGTCGGTGCCTGCTACCCGGACATCGCGAGTCGGACACACCACCTGCACGTCGTCGAACGCCGCAGCACCAAGTGGCCCGACTGGCTGTTGTTCCGCGACTACCTCCGGTCGCACGACGACCGCGCCCGCGCGTACGCCGCACTGAAAACCCGGCTGGCAGCGGCGGATGCGCACGACCGCCCGGCATACCGAGCGGCCAAGGCGCCGTTCATCGAAGCCGTGCTGCGGGACGCCCGAGCGTAGAACGCCTGGCCGTCACGGCCCCCGCGGACACGAAGACGTTGCTGACGACGATCAACGCGATGCCGGTCCACTCGTGGACGGCAAGGCCCTGGTGCAGGAAGAGCCATCCGGCGAGAGCCGCCCACACCGGGTTCACACTCGTGAAGGTGCCGAACATCGACGCCCGCACCCAGCGCAACGCCTGCAGGTCGGCGGCATACGGCACGGCGGAGGACAGCAGACCGCACGCAGCGGCGAGCAGCAGCCCGACCGCGGTGGGTTGATGGGTCGCGAACCACCACGTCGCGACGGGCAGCCACAGCATCGCACTGACCGCATTGGCTACTGCGGTGCCCTGCAAGCCCGGCAGCAACCGGCCGGCCGACCGGTTGAGCAGGATGTAGCAACCCCAGGCGACGGCCGCGGTGAGCGCGAGTGCGACACCGAGTATGTCGGTGGTCGGGCCGGGGTCGGTGAGCACGACCACGCCGACTGCGGCCAGACCAGCACAGCAGAAGTCGATCGCACGCCGGGACGAGAGCACCGCGACGGTGAGCGGGCCGAGGAACTCCAGCGTCACCGCGAGTCCGAGTCCGAGCCGCTGAATCGCCTCGTACAGCGATAGATTCATCACGCTGAACACCACCGCCAGGGCAACGACGGGCAACCACTGCTGCCGGGTCAGGCCGCGGAGACGCGGCCGGACGGTCGGCATCAGGACCAGCGCGGTGACCAGTTGCCGCACGGCGACGACACCGACCGGGCCGATGGCGGGGAACGCGAGCGCGCCGAGCGCCGCCCCGGTCTGGTTGGACGCGGAGGAGCCGAGCATCAGACCGATGCCTGCGACGCTCTGCCGCGGTTCGGCGACGTGGACCGTCACGCTCACGGGTGTCGGGCGCTGCGGGTTCGCGGTCGTCTGCATGCGTTCCACGCTAGGGACTGATCGTGAATTCCCCTCGTGCATGTTTCGTCACTGCCATACGCTTTGGTTATGAATTGGACACTGCGTGAGCTGCAGGTGTTCGTCGCGGCGGTCGAGACAGGATCGTTCACCGACGCCGCCATCGAGTTGCACATCTCGCAGGCCGCCGTCTCCCGGACGATCGCCTCACTCGAGCGCGGTGTCGGTTTCCAGCTGCTGCGCCGGATCCCGCGCGGCTGCGAACCGACCAACGCCGGCCTGCAGGCCCTGCCGCACGTGCGCCGGGTGCTGGGCGAGGCGGAGCGTTTCGAGCGATTCCTGCACACCCGACACGCCCACCTCCGGCTCGGGTACGCCTGGGCGGCGCTGGGGCGCCATACCGCACCGTTGCAGCGCCAGTGGGCCCGGCAACACGAGGAGGTCGAACTCGAACTGGTCCGGCACAACTCTCCGACGGCGGGGTTGGCGGACGGTGCCTGCGATGTGGCGATCGTGCGCCGCGAGATCGACGGACGCCGGTTCGGCTCCGTCATCGTCGGGTTGGAGGACCGGCTCGTCGCGTTCGCCGCGGACGACCCGCAGTGGGCCGGCCGGCGACGACTGACCATGGCCGAGATCGCCGACCGCACGGTCGTGATCGACCTGCGGTCCGGGACCACGAGCGAGGAGCTGTGGCAGCACGCAGCCAAGATGCCGCGGTTCACCGAGACCACCGACGTCGACGCCTGGCTCGACGTCATCGCCGCGGGTCGCGGCGTCGGCACCACCGCAGAAGCGACCGCCCATCACCATCCTCGGCCCGGGGTGAGCTACCGCCGCATCACGGACGGCCCGCGCATCCCGGTCCGGCTCGCGTGGTGGCGTGACGAACGCCCGCCGGGGCTCGCGGACCTCATCGACGCCGTCACCCGCCTCTATGCGGACTCCGGGAAGTAGCCCGGCCAAGGTTGCAGGCCGTCCTATGACGAAGCAGGGCACGCCGATTCGGCGTGCCCTGCGGTCGAAGAGTTCGTCGTCTCAGCGGATCACCATCCGCGCTCGGCGAGTCGGTGCGGCTGCGCGATGTCCTCGACGTTGATGCCGACCATGGCCTCGCCCAGGCCACGCGAGACCTTCGCGATGACGTCGGGGTCGTCGTAGAAGGTCGTCGCCTTGACGATCGCCTCGGCGCGCTGCGCCGGGTTGCCCGACTTGAAGATGCCCGAGCCGACGAAGACGCCCTCGGCGCCCAGCTGCATCATCATCGCCGCGTCCGCGGGAGTGGCGATGCCACCGGCGGTGAAGAGCACGACCGGGAGTTTGCCGGCGGCCGCAACCTCCTTCACGAGCTCGTATGGCGCCTGCAGCTCCTTGGCTGCGACATACAACTCGTCCTCGGGGAGGTTCTGCAGGCGGCGGATCTCCTGGCGGATCTGCCGCATGTGGGTCGTGGCGTTCGAGACGTCACCGGTGCCGGCTTCGCCCTTCGAACGGATCATCGCTGCGCCCTCGGTGATGCGGCGCAGCGCCTCACCCAGGTTGGTCGCACCACAGACGAAGGGAACGGTGAACTCCCACTTGTCGATGTGGTTGGCGTAGTCGGCCGGGGTGAGCACCTCCGACTCGTCGATGTAGTCGACGCCGAGGCTCTGCAGCACCTGCGCCTCGACGAAGTGACCGATCCGCGCCTTGGCCATCACCGGGATCGAGACGGCCTCGATGATGCCGTCGATCATGTCCGGGTCGCTCATCCGCGAGACGCCACCCTGGGCGCGGATGTCGGCGGGGACCCGCTCAAGCGCCATGACCGCGACAGCACCGGCGTCCTCGGCGATCTTCGCCTGGTCCGGCGTGACGACGTCCATGATGACGCCGCCTTTCAGCATCTCCGCCATACCGCGCTTCACTCGGGCGGTGCCGGTCTCGGTCACGTTCGTCACTTCGGGGACTCCTTGCTGAGGTCTGGGGACACTCCCAGGATACGGCGCGCGAAAGGCAGCTTCATGCCAAGAGGGCCGACATGACACGATCCGGCCACGGCATACCCCGGCCACCGAACGCCCGCACGCCCACGCGACAGGCCCAGAACGCACCGAGAGGCCCAGTAATACCCCTGATTTTCGGGGATTTCGAGCGCTATTGGTGAGCCTGTCGGCGGTTGGTGAGCCTGTCGGCAGGGGTTGGTCAGAGGCCGTCGGGGAGGCGGTCGTCGAACTCCACCGTGATCGGCAGCGGGGTGTGACCGGCCAGGCCGAGGAACCGTACCTGCGGTCGCTGCCGCAGCCGGCGCACGTCCCGGACCGCCTCGTTGTGGAAGCGGCGGGCGATCTGCACCCTTTGACCGGCCGAGCGCAGGTGCTCGACGATCTCCGGCCAGCCGTCGTTCTCGTCCCGCAACTCGGCGACCACATCCGTGCTCAGTGTCGTGCACAGCACCTGGGTGAGGGTCGACTCGGTCTGCGCGCGGTCCGCCCCGATGCCGTCGGCCCGCACCCCGCCGCCCAGCGTCGCCACGTCCGCGGCCTCCAGCGAGGCGCTCGCCGCGTCGGCCAGCAGCGCGGCGCTCGCCGGGTCGAGCGCGCCGGACCCAGCGACCTCGCGCACCACCTCGGCCCGACGCACCAGTTGGGCGTCCAACGACGAGACCGAGCCCTCGACCTTGGTGTGCAAGCGGTCGAGACGGGCGGCGGTGTAGGAGAGATACCAGGCCAGCAACGCGATCACGGCGATGACGACCGAGGTCCAGGCGAGCAGCCCCATCAGCTACGACCCCGCATCACGCGCCTGCCGCGACTGGCTGAAATCGTCTGCACCGCACCAGGATTCGCAGCCCGACACGTTTCGTAGACGTCCATGACATCCGATGAGACCCGGGACCAGTCATAGTCCCTGGCCCGTATGGCGCCCGCGGCCGCCAGCGCGGACCGGCGTCCCGGTTCGGCCAGCAGACCGAGCACCGTCTGCGCCAGCGACGCCGGGTCGGCGGTCCGGAAGAGCGCCCCGGCCCGGCCCTGGTCCAGCACGTCCGCGAACGACGGCAGATCGCTGGCCACCACCGGGACCCCGGCACTCATCGCTTCCACCAGGATGATGCCGAAACTCTCCGCGCCGGTGTTCGGCGCGACATACGCATCGACCGATCGCAGGAGTGACGACTTGTCCTGCTCGCTGACCAGGCCGAGGAACTCGGTCGCGGCCCGCACCCGGTCGCTCATGCCGCGCAGGGCTTCGCGCGGGTCCCCGGGGCCCGCGACGAACAGCCGCAACCCAGGGACGGCGTCCAACAGGTGCGGCATGGCGTCGAGCAGCACGGCGAGTCCCTTGCGCGGCTCCTCCAGCCGCCCGAGGAAGGCCAGCGTCGGCCGCTCCGGGCTCCCCTGCCAGTGCGGTGTCAGCGGCGCGGAGGCGAAGCGATCGACATACACGCCGTTGGGGATGATCACCGCATCGGCGGCGCCCTCGTGCCGGTGAATGGTGCGTAAAGCCTCGCGGGACACCGCAATTCGTCCGCTGAGCTTCTCCAGTTGCGGTTCCAGCAGCGGCATGATCGTGAGCAGCGCGCGCGACCGCATGGTGCTGGAGTGGAAGGTGCCGACGACGGCCCCGTCCGCGGCCATCATCGCCAGCATCGACAGGCTCGGGGAGAACGGTTCGTGCACGTGCAGCACGTCGAACCCGCCGCGGTCGATCCACCGGTTGACCCGGGCCGCGGTGACCGGACCGAAGAGCAGTCGCGCCACCGATCCGTTGTAGGGCACCGGAACCGCACGCCCGGCGGAGTCGACGTACGGCGGCAGGTCGTCGTTCTCGTCCGAGGGCGCGAGCACCCGCACGTCGTGCCCCCGCGACAGCAGGTGCTCGGCCAGGTCCCGCACGTGGAACTGGACTCCCCCGGGCACGTCGAACGCGTACGGGCTGACCATGCCGATCCTCATTGAGCAACCCGCGAAGAATCGGATCCGGTGAGAAAGACGCGTTGCATCATGTGCCAATCCTGCGTCCGCTCCCTGATGGTCTCCCCCAGCGAATCCATGCACTGCTGCGTCATCTCACCGACCTGCGCCCGCACCGATCCGACACCCGACGCCGTCACCCGCGGCCCGAAACGGGCAACCACCCGGTGCGCAGCGCGCCCCGGGATCGGCTCGTACGTGACGGCCAGCGGGAAGAGCGCGGCGCCGGTCTGCATCGACAGCAGCGCCGGTCCGATCGCCGCCCGGCTGCGGTGCCCGCACAGGTCGACCTCGACACCGGTGCGGGACAGGTCGCGGTCGGCGAGCAACGGCACGAAACCACCGGCCGAAATCGCCTGCCGCAGCTGCGGATAGACGTTGTCGCCGCCCGTCAGCGGCAGGATGCGCATCCCGAGCGACTCGCGGAACTCGACGAACGCGTCGAAGACCGACTCCGGTTTGAGTCGCTCCGCGACCGTCGTCACCGGCGCGAAATGGTGCGTCGCCCACGCGCCGCAGTGGTCCCAGTTGCCCAGGTGTCCCAGGAAGAGGATCAGCGGCTCGCCCCGGTCCAGAACCGCTTGCGCCTCGGCGCTGTGCCCGGTCAACCGGATGCGTTCGACGAGCGTGTCGGGTGTTTCTCGCGGCAGCCGGAACGCGTCACACCAATAGCGCAGGTATGACGAAAGGCCTTCCAGCACCAGCTGATCCAGCTCCGCTACGGACAGTTCGGGGCGGACCGTCGCGTAGTTGGTGCGCAGCTGTTCGACCGACCGGCCGCCACGCCGGTACATCAGGTGCGCCACCTGGTCGAAGGCGCCGTACGCGAGGCGTTCCGGCATACGACACACCAGGCGCCAGGCGGCTCGGTAGGCGAAGCCTTCCGCGCGCTCCCGCAGGGTCACTTCGGCAGTTCCCCGGCCCCGCCCAGCGCCTGGGCACGCACGGTGAGCATCCGCTGCAGCACGGTCACGAAACTGGCGACCGCGAGCAGACCGAGCACCACCCCGAGCACCGCCGTCGGCAGGTGCAGCCACGGGATGCCGACCAGGCCGGTGAAGACCAGCACGGCGACCAGCCGCTCGGACCGCTCGGCGATGCCGACGTTGGCCGTCATACCCAGGCCCTCGGCGCGTGCCTTCGAATAGGACACGACCATCCCGAGGATCAGGCAGGCCAGTGCCAGCCCGGCCATGACGAGGTTGTCGCCGTCGCCGGCGTACCAGAGCACCAGCGCGCCGAAGATCGCCGCGTCGGCGACCCGGTCGAGGGTGGAGTCGAGGTAGGCGCCCCACACGCTGGAGCGGCCCGACATGCGCGCCATGTTGCCGTCGAGCGTGTCGGAGAAGATGAACACCGTGATGACGACGGTGCCCCAGAAGAACTCACCGCGCGGGTAGAACGCGAGCGCGCCGACGCAGACGCCGAGCGTGCCGACGATCGTGACGATGTCGGGCGAGATGCCCAGCCGCAACAGAAGTTTGGCCAGTGGCGCGAAGAATTTGGTGATCGCCGCCCGGGCGTAACGGTTGAGCATGGTGCTGCCAAGGTTACCGGTGAGTCGTGTTCAGTCCTGCGGCCAGGCTTCGGCGAGCCGCGCTCTGGTGTCCTCCAGCAGCACCGGGAGCGCCTTGGTCTGGCCGACGATGGGCAGGAAGTTGGAGTCGCCCGCCCAGCGCGGCACGACGTGCTGGTGCAGGTGTGCGGCGACGCCGGCCCCGGCGACCTCCCCCTGGTTCATGCCGAGGTTGAAGCCGTGTGGCGCGGACGCCGCCTTGAGCGCCCGGATCGTCTGCTTGGTGAGTGCGGTGAACTCGGCCGTCTCCTCCTCGGTCAGGTCCAGGTAGGCCGGGATGTGCCGGTTGGGGCAGATCAGCAGGTGCCCGGGGTTGTACGGAAAGAGGTTGAGTATGACGAAACAGGTGCTCCCGCGGTGCACGATGAGCGCTTCCTCGTCGGTCTTGCCCTGCGCCGCGCAGAACGGGCACGCGCCGTTGTCGTCGTGCTCGGGCTTGTCGGCCTCGATGTAGGCCATCCGGTGCGGCGTCCACAGCCGCTCGAAACCGTCGGGCACCCGGGCGAAGTCGCTCTCCGGCTCGACCCCACCCTCCGGGGTCCTTCGCGCGGCCCCGGGGTCCATCTGCTGCGGCATACCGGCGATCGTATGCCGAACCGGCGCGGAACAAGCGCAGCCCACCCCTGGTTGTGCTGACCGAAGGATCGACACAGCAAGGAGAAACGATGCCGCTGCAGGGTGAATACGCCGAGGAGAAGACCGGCTGGGTGAAGGACCAACTCGCCACCATCGACGAGACCGGCACAACCGAGTCGGTGGGCATCAAGGGTATGGCGGTGGTCGTCTTCACCATGCGGGGCGCCAAGTCCGGCAAACTGCGTCGGGTGCCGCTGATGCGGGTCGAGCACGACGGCGTCTACGCCGCGGTCGCATCCAAGGGCGGTGCGCCCGAACATCCCGCGTGGTACCACAACATCAAGACCAACCCTCAAGTTGAGGTTCAGGACGGTACGTCCACCCACGACGGTGTCGCGCGCCAGATCAGCGGCGCCGAGCGCGAGGAGTGGTGGGAGCGCGCCGTGGCCGCGTACCCGCCGTACGCCGAGTACCAGACCAAGACCGACCGGCTCATCCCGGTCTTCCTGATCGAGCCTGCCTAGGACGTCGGCAGCCGGTCGGTCAGCACCAGCTGCATCAGCGTGTCCTGCGGGCTGCCGAAGCCGGCCCGCCGGTAGAACGACCGCGCCTGGTCGGTCGCGTTGAGTTGCAGGCGGTAGAGCCCGCGCCCTTTGGCCCAGTCGACGACCTCGCGCATCAGCCGCTCACCGAGGCCGTGACCGCGCAGTTCGGGCACCACGTAGAAGCCGCTGATGTGCATCCACCCGCCGGTGGGCCGGCGCAGGCTCGGCAGGCTGGTCGCCAGGATGCCGAGCACGAAGCCGACCGGGTCGCCGGTGGAGCGGCGGGCGATCCAGGCCGGCCGGGCCTCACCTTGCTCGATCCACGCCGAGGCGAACTCGTCGAGGAAGCCTTTGCGGTTCGGCGCGCCGCCCTCCAGGTCCCAGCGCAGCGTCATACCGGCCAGCACCAGGGCGTCCTGCGCGGTGGCCCGCTCGATGCGGACGTCGTCCAGCTCGTCGCTCACGTGTCGCAGTTTTCCATGCGGACGGGCACTCCGTGCACGATCCGTCGTTCCGGCGCAGCCTTTCAGCCGCGCCGAGACGCGACGACGTGGGCTCGCGGTTCCCGCAGCACCGATACGGATGGATACGTTTGCGCTAAACCGTATCCATCCGTATCAGCCGCGGGTAGACGCGCGTCGCGTTCTCGGAGAACACCTGCTGCCGGACGGCGTCGGTGACGGGTGCCGCGTCGACGTACCGCTTGGTGTCGTCGAAGTAGTGACCTGTGCTCGGGTCGATCCCGCGTACCGCACCGATCATCTCCGAGCCGAACAGGATGTTGGCCGGGTCGAGCACGGTGAACATCAGGTCGATCCCGGGCTGGTGATAGACGCACGTGTCGAAGAAGACGTTGCGCATCAGGTGCTCCTCCAGTGCCGGCTTGCCGAGCATGTCGGCCAGCCCGCGGTAGCGACCCCAGTGGAACGGTACGGCGCCGCCGCCGTGCGGGATGATCAGCCGCAGCGACGGGAAGTCGGCGAACAGGTCGCCCTGCAGCAGTTGCATGAAGACCGTCGTGTCGGCGGCCAGGTAGTAGCCACCGGTGGCGTGGAAGGCCGGGTTGCAGCTGGCCGAGACGTGCACCATCGCGGGCACGTCCAGCTCACACAGCCGCTCGAACAACGGATACCAGTAGCGATCGGTGAGCGGTGGCGCGGTGAACCTCCCGCCGCTGGGATCGGGGTTGAGGTTGCAGCCGATGAAACCCTGCGCGACGCACCGGTCCAACTCGGCGATGGCCGCGTCGAGCGGTTGGCCGGGGCTCTGCGGCAGCTGACACGCTGCCGCGAAACTGCCCGGGAACAACCCGGCGACCCGAGCGATCAGGTCGTTGCATGCCCTGGCCCAGGCGATGTTCGCCGGGAGGTCGCCCTGGTGGTGCGCCATCGCGGACGCGCGCGGGGAGAAGATGGTCAGATCCGCACCCCGTTCCTGTGCCAGCCGCAGCTGGTTGTCCTCGACGGAGGCACGGATCTGGTCGTCACTGATGACCGGGTATGGCGGTGCGCTCGCGCCGGCCTGCAGGGCGCTGAGTTGGTCCAGACGCCACTGAGTGTGCGCGGCGGGGACGGTGGTGTAGTGGCCGTGGCAGTCGATGATCATCAGGCGATCTCCCGGTCGGCGGGTGCGAGCTGGAACGCGTCGATCAGGGCGACCAGGTCCGGTTCGCCCGGCAGCAGGTTCCCGTGCGCGGCGGCCCATCGCTGCCGGTGCACCGTGGCGCCCGCCATCCACGGCTCGACGCCCACGTCCCGGACCGTCGTCGCGGCCTCCTCCATCTCCTCGGCCCGCCGGACCCCGTGCTGGACCGAGCGGGCGACGAAGTAGGCGGCGATCTGCTCCCAGTCGGCGTCCGGGAGGATGTTGGACAACGAGGCCAGGACGTCACGTTCGACGCCGTACTGCCGGGCCGCCAGCAACGACTCGGTGAACAACGCCTCCAACCCCTTGACGACCACCGAGCGGCACAGCTTGGTGGCCGCCGCCCGACCGACTCGGTCGGACACCACGCGCACCCGGGAGAAACCCCAGCGGTCCGCGTCGGCCGCAAACTCCGCCGCGTGCGGGCCGCCCAGCAGGAACGACGACGCGATCCGGTGCGGCTCGATCGGTGACATCAGTCCGGCCTCGACATACCGGCCGCCCGCCCGATCGATCGACTCCGCAGACTGCTGCTTGTGCCCCGGCGAGGACGAGTTGACGTCGACGAACCAGGCCCCGGGCGCGATGCCGACGGACGCCGCCCGAGCCGCCTCGACCGAGCGGGCCGCCGTGACGGCACAGATCACCAGGTCCGCACCGGCCACGGCCGCCGGGGCCGAGGACGCCGGCGGCAGGCCGAGGTCGCGCGCGTTTCGGGACGCGGTGCTCATCTCGTCGGCGAACGCCACGTCCCACGCAGCGCAGTCGACGTCGCCGGTGCCGCGCAGGTCCTCGACCATCACCCGGCCGACCTCGCCCAGACCGATCACGGCGACCCGCTGCGCATGCCCCACGACAACTCCTCGCAAACTGGAAACACGATTGTTGATAATACTAGCCGATAATTCTGTTCGTCTAGACTGTGCCGACGATCGCACGAGAGTCGGACGCCGGCTCGGAGAGGGGACCCACCCATGGCCGCTGCCACCAGGAAGCTTCGTTCCGGCCAGGAGGCCAAGCAGCTCGTGGTCCAGGGACTGCGGGACGCCATACTCGCCGGCGACATGGCCCCCGGCCAACGTCTGGTGGAGTCCGAGCTGATGGAGACGTTCGGGGCGACCCGCGGCAGCGTGCGCTCCGCGATCGACGACCTGGCCGCCGAAGGCCTGGTCGAGCGGATACCCAACCGCGGCGCGCGCGTCCGCCGGGTGTCCCTCGAGGAGGCGATCGCCATCCTGGAATGCCGCGCCGTCCTGGAGGGGCTGCTCGCCTCCCGCGCCGCGACCCGGGCCACCGACGCCCAGATCGCCCAGTTGGTGGAGCTGGGCGAGCGGATGACCGAGGCGGTGCGCGGCGGCGATGTCGGCAGCTACTCGCGACTGAACTCCCAATTGCACGAGACCGTTTCCGAACTCGGCGAGCAACAGGTCGCCACCGGGCTGATCGGGCGGTTGCGCGCACAGATCGTGCGCCACCAGTTCCGGCTGTCGATGCGACCAGGCCGCCCGCAGGTGTCCATCAAGGAGCACCTGGCGATCATCCGCGCCATCGAGAAGCGTGACCCGGAGGCCGCGGACCGCGCCGCCCGGGCCCATGTGCACAGCGTGATCGACGCCCTCGTGGAGATCGACCGCGAGGCGTCCTCCAACGTCTCCGCCTAGTAAGTGTCACACCGAGGTGCGGTGTCACACTTGCTGGTATGCCGACCACGAAGCCCCGCCACGCGGTGACCGAGACGCCCGAGGTCTCCGCGGCGCTGCACGCCGCCGCCCGGAGGTGGCCGCAGGATCGTGACAAGCCAGCTCGACTCTTGCGGCACCTGATCGACGAAGGCTTCAAGAGCATCGAGCCTGAAGCCGCCGATCGTGGGAACGACCGCCTCGCCGCCCTACATCGCATCAGCGGCTCCTACACCGGCCTGTACGAACCTGGGTACCTCGAAGACCTGCGGGCGGAGTGGCCTTCGTGATCGCATTGGACGCAGGAGTGCTCATCGCCCTGTTCGATGCGAACGACGCTCATCACGCAGCCGCCGAAGAGATGTTCGCAATCAACCCGTCCGAGCCCATGACGATCGGCCCGATCAACCAAGCCGAGGTTCTCGCGCGCGCGGCTCGTGAGAACCGCGACCAGCAGATGCTGGCCGATCTGCGTGCGCTTGGCATCACGACCACGGCACTTCCTGACGACGCTGCGACCCGGCTGGCTCGCTTGCGGGCGAACACCCGGTCGAGGATGCCCCATTGCTGTGTCCTGCTGACCGCCGAACAGATGTCTGCCCGAGTTGCAACGTTCGACGAGGGGCTCAAGGAGTCCGCTCGCTCAATCGGCTTGGCGCTGGCCTGAGCGACCTGCGCAGACGGGCCCGACCCCGCGCCGTGACGCGGGTTCGTTCGTTTGTGGAACGGTTATCGGGACTCTTTGCAGACGACACCGCTTCAGCTCTGTGCAAAGCTGCCTGGCATGAGCGAGTCGTGCCTCGTGTGTGACGAAGTCAGCGGTGACATTCCGGTGCCAGGCGGCCAGCTGGAAGCCAGCGACCAGGTGGCCGTTTTCCACTGTCCGATCGTCGCACCCGCCACCGATGTCTACGCCGGCTACCTCTTCGTCGTTCCACGACGGCATGTCCCAGGATTCAGCGGCTTGACCGAGGATGAGGCCGAAGCGGTCGGGGTCGCGATCGCGCGCTGGTCCAGGGTGCTGGAGGCCGTAGGAGCAGAGCACGTCTATGTGCTCCGCATCGGTCACGGCGTGGACCATCTCCATGTCCATCTCGTTCCCAGGTGGCCGGGAACACCCAGCGAGGTCTCCTGGCTGCACGTCGACGACTGGGACGGCGCGCGTCGCGTGGACACGCCAGCCGCAGCAGACTTCGTGTCGACCCTTCGCACAGTCGGAGTCGCCTGAAAACTGTTTGTGGAAGGTCAGGCGTTTTGGGAGATTGATCGACCATGACGGCCCTTCGCGACTACGTGCAGTGGCTCCGTCGCTACGACGATCCCGACTCTCCGCTGTCGTGGCGGCTCCGCACGGTCCAGCAGTCGTTGCGTGACGAGTTGGACGCACGCCCGGGACCGGTAGACATCGTGAGTGTCTGCGCTGGTGACGGGCGGGACATCATCGACGTGCTGCGTACCCGCCCGGATGCCGATCGTGTCACCGTGGTTCTGCTTGAGGCGCATCCCGAGGTTGCCGACCTCGCCCGGCAGCGTGCCCGCCACGCCGGCCTCGACCAGATCGAGGTGCGCACTTGCGACGCGGCAGACACCGGCTCCTACGTGGGTGCTGTTCCGGCCGACATCGTGCTGCTGGTCGGCCTGCTGGGCAACATGTCCCACGACGACGTCTCGACGACCATTGCGGCCACCCCTCAGATGTGTGGTCCCGGGGCGAGCCTGATCTGGTCACGCGGCCGCGACCTGGACGACATCAACGACCGCGTCCGCCGCGAGTTCGCCGAGGCCGGCTTCACCGAGCGGGCCTACGTCGCGTCCGACCGACGTACCCGCCCGGCCGTCGGTGTGATGCGCTACGACGGCCCGGCCGTCCCGCTTGATCCGGACCGTCGGCTGTTCACCTTCTTCCGCTGATGGCACGTCGGCCGGACTGCTCGGCCATGATTGCTTGAGCGCAGTCGTTCCCGCGCACAGCCGCCGTGGAGTCAATGTCGTCGCTGGCAATCGCGTTCAAGAACCTCGCACGTGGGCGCAGCGCGGCTCCGAGCGATGTCTCAGTAGGGATTCTCTACTTGATATTGCCCCGGATGCGCGTCGCGGCGATGTCGATGAGGGCGTTGAACCTATCGCGCACCTGTGCCGTGGTCAGGTTGGTCGGTCCGAGGAAGTTGGCACTGCTGGTCCACGTGTCGATGTCCGGCTCCAGTCGGCTTGCAGCCACAAGTTGCCACCAGGACAGGTCATCAACCGGCCAGCCTGTGGATGATCGATATCCCCGCAGCAGCTCCTCAGCGGCCGGCGGACCGAAGGACAGCGCTGTGCTGACGTAGGCATATCCCAGGTCGATTCCGGGGTTGCCGCAACCAGCTTCGGTCCAATCAACGACCCCGGTGATCCGGTCACCATCGACGAGCACGTTACTGACGCTGAAGTCGTTGTGCACCAGTACCCGACGCCGTGTCTCCAGCTCGATTGGAACTGATTGCATCACCAGCTTCAGCAGCGCTGATGGTGCACCGTGTCGTGGTGGTCGCCCGGCCCGGAGACTGCGCACGGTGGCCGTTGTCTCGTCAGCGAGTCCTCCGATCGGGGCAACAGAATGAATTCTGGCTAACACGCGGCCAAGCTCGGCGGCGACCTCAAGGGCGCTCCCGCTATGCCGGTGGCCGGGACACAGACTCGTCAATACGGCTGGGGCGAGGTCCTCGCGATCAGCAGTCGCACCGAGAAGGGTCGGTACAGGAACCTCGGTGCCGGCGAGCGCAGCGAGGACCAAGGCTTCACCAATGGCCGCGCGACGAGCTCGCCGAGGCGACCAGGTGAGGCTCGGGTACTGCCGTAGTACTGCCCGCCGCCGAGATGCCGTCGTCACAACACTCAACGCGGTCGACATGCCGCCGGTGAGAGGTACTTCCTCGACAACGGCCGATTGAAGAACCTCCTCGGCCCACGGCCGGATCGACGACATCACTCGCGTACCGTGCCATACCCGATCGGCCGGATGCAGCCGGATTGATTCCGAGGCCTTCTGACGTGGTTGAGCCACCGTCCGCACGCCCATCGGCCTACGGGGCTGTCTGGAGATCCACGCTGAACACGAGGGCATCGCCGCCGCTCTTGACGATCTGGCGGTCCAGCCGGAGGCCGATCTTTTCGGCAACTCGCTGAGATGAACGATTGCCTGGTCGGATGATTGCGACCAGGTGAGGTATGCCGGCTCCTGGCCGCATCTCGCACTGCGGCGGCCGCTTCGGTGGCGAGCCCACGTCCCTGCCAGGCCGTGCCCACGTGGTAGCCGACCTCAACCAGGCTCTCGCCTCGACGTCTTGGACCGTCAGACCGCAGTCCCCGACGAACGTGCCGTCGACGGCGAGCTCGACGATCCACAGCCCGAAGCCGTGCTCGGCGTAGTTTCGCTCATTCCAGGCAATCCATTTCGCGGCTTCGTCACGGGACATTGGAGCGGGGTATGCACTGTTGGGCGATCAAGCTCGTCCCGATAGCCGATCGCCTTACGGATCACCGGCACGACCTTAAGCGCGACGGAGACACCGCCACTCATCGCTGCGATTCCCGGTTCTGGCGCTTCATGACTGAGAGGTGCGGGATAGCTACGATTTGTCTGTGACTGACACGGAATCAGTGCTCGGGGACCTGTTAGATGCAGGTCGGCGGCGGCGTGATCCGTGGACGTCGATGCGTGTTCTGCGCGAGGGCGTCGCTCGCCTCGACTACGACGACCCCGACCACACCTACCAAGTTACGGTCCCAACAGTGCCGCGTCGGCGCCTCGAGGTTCCCAACGACACCATCGCTGAGGTCGGCGGCATCGGAATCCGTCTCACATCGGTTGAGATCAGCAGCGACGTGACCGTGGTGATCGACGCTCAGGACGGGTCCAGATACCAAGAGGTCCTGGAGGCGTTCCAGGCGACGTATCGACGCTGGGAGAGCACGACCGACAGGCCGATGTCTCGGCCACCTGCCTGGCCGGCGGACGAGTTCTTCGGTTGCATTCGCTTGCGCGACGATGTCGGCACAGATTACGCACTGCGCGCCGGCCGGGCCGGCGGATCTGGCACGGAGTTCGAATGCACCTACAACTTCGATCCCGTTCCGCCGGTAGACGCGCACAGTCTTCGAGTCGACGTCGTCGACCACGACGTCGTTGGGACCGTCATCCTGAACCTCTAACGTCTATCGCGCACTCGATCGGCAGCGCGTTGAGGCGCAGACCCAGATCGGTAATACCGCCTCATAGCCACGATCTCGCCCAGCGTCGGTGTCCCGCACGACACATCCTTGCGGGACGCGGACACTTGATAGGCGTCCCCACCCCGCGGCGACACACAATCGCCGGAGGTGTTCTGGGCACGGAACGTCTACCGGGACGAACGTCAGTGGTGGCACCTGGTGTCTGCCGTGTGGTCCGCGAAACAGTGAAGCTCCTACGTCGACTCGGAGTACGGGTGCGGTTGCGATTTCTTCAGCCGGGTCGTTGCTTCGGCCAGGCCGCTGTCGATGAGTTGGTCCTGCTGGGTGTCGAGGCCGAACAACACCTCGTGCCACGGGCTGAGCATGTGCCAGTCACGCGCACGAGCAAGCAGTTCGGGAGCAGGACGATAGGTTTCCAGCACGCCGCGGGCGAACATTGGACCGGCGGTGAGGGTGGTTGCGGACAGGTCGATCGCGGGATCGCCGATGCAGCTGTCGCCCCAGTCGATGATCCCGCTGACCTTCTCGCCGATCACGCGGATGTGGTCGAGTCCCAGGTCGGCGTGGACCACGCAGGTGTACCAACGGTTCTTCGGCGACGACGACCGGGATCGGGACCGGCAGCGGGAGCTGCGGTGCCAGCCACGGGAGGAACTGCGTCTCGCGACGCGCCTGTGGCTCGACTGCTGCGTTCCGGGGGCTCCGCTCCACCCAGCATCCGTCGACCAGCCTGGCCGTCATGTCCCAGCCGTCGTCGAAGTCGTCATCCACGTCCGGTAGCTCATCAGTGCGAGACACGGGGTCGCAACGCAGTTTCTCGCTCAGGCCGATCGCCAACCGCGACAGGACTCGGTCCTGCCGTAGCCTGCAAACATGGCGCGTATTCGGTGGACGCATTCATGTGTAACCGTCGACGACGGCTCGGGGGTCCTGGTGGTCGATCCGGGCATCTGGAGCGAGCCTGAGGCGCTGCTTCGTGCGGATGCTGTGCTGCTGACCCACGAACACAGCGATCACGCCGACCTGCTACGCATCGTCGGATCCGAACTTCCGGTGTGGGCGCCGTCCGGCGCGGACCTGCGCGGCATGCCCTTCCATCCCGTCGAACCGGGTGCCGAGGTCAGTGTCGCGGGGTTCACGGTGCGTGGCGTCGGCGGTCGGCACGCGCGGGTCCTACCCGAGCAGGACCCCTGCCCCAACCTCGGCTACGTCATCGACACCTCTGAGGGTGCCCTCTACCACCCCGGCGACGCGCTGGTCGTGCCCGAGGAAACGATCGAGACCCTGTTGGTGCCGCTCCAAGCGTCGTGGCTGAAGACGGCGGATGCTGTCGACTTCGCGCGCGCGATCGATCCCGAGCGTGCGTTCGGCATACACGACGGGCAGGTCAACCGGCGCGCGATCGCGAGTGTCGGGCGGTGGTTGGCCGAGTTCGGCTGCACGGCATACCGCTCGGTCGAGCCTGGAAGTCAGGTCTGAGTCCCGGGTCGACGCGCCCGCCGCCATAGCCGATCCGCTTGTGGAACGTGTGCCGAGCAGGCATCGGTCGGCGGCGGGTCCGGACGCTGTTGAAAGTGCCACGATCTCGCCGGAGGCGGATGGCTAAGCTCGTGTATGTGGTCCGCGCTCCGATCCAGGTCGTCGTGATTCCATTTCGCCGTCTCAGCGCGGGCTCGCACGAATTCGCGCTGTTCCAGCGGTCCGACAACAGCAAATGGCAACCCGTCGCCGGTGGCGCGGAGGATGACGAGTCGCCCGCTCAAGCTGCTCGACGTGAAGCTCATGAAGAGGCAGGAACGCCGATTGATGCGCCACTGCTGCCGTTGCAGACGATGGATACCGTTCCGGTCCATCTGTTCCGCGATCGGCAATACTGGCCCGCCGATCTGTACGTGGTGCCGCAGCACGTGTTCGCCATCGACGCGACCGAGCTGCGCCTGGCTATCTCGGCAGAGCACCTACGACTGGCATGGCGCCCCTACGCCGAGGCTCGCCGGCTGCTGGCCTACCAGAGCAACGAAACGGCACTCTGGGAACTCAACGAAAGACTGACCAACGACGACCTACCGTCGTCATGCTGAACTGCGAGACATGTGTGCTGCACGACAGAGGATCGTGGTTCGGCAGGCTCCCGCGCGCCGTCGTCATACGGACTGGCCACACGGTTGATCGGTTGTGTGGTTCGGTGTTCGGAGCTGATCAGGCGTGGTCAGTGGGTGGTCGTCGGTTCTGTGTCCCATGGATCGAGGCACGGCACGTCGAGCGGCTCGAAGTGCTTGATGTTCCGCGTCGCGACAGTCATCTCTGCGGATTGCGCGACGGCAGCGATGAGGGCGTCATTGAGTGGCGCATGTTCGGGAACTCGGTACGCCGCGAGGATCCGCGCGGCTGCCAGGTCGAACGGCAAGACACGGTCGGCGAACGCGGGTAGCACATGGTCGTCGAACCAGCGGCGTACGACGATGCCCTGGTGGGTGTCGGATCGCTCCTTGGCGATGACTCCCCGCTCGATCTCGGCGACGGTGGTCGCCGAGACGTACTGGTCGGCCAGTGGCACGGACGCAGCCCAAGCCTCGACGGAACGGTTGCGCCCTCTGACGCGCAGAGCGGACACCACGTTGGCGTCCAGCAGATATCTCACAGCTCCGCGGTGCGGGCGGCCGTGCCCAGTCGCTCGGGTTCGAACTCGATATCGGCACCCTCGTCCATGCTCAGGAGATCGATGATCGTCACGGGGTCACGCTCGAGCGCTTCGGTCAGTATGTCGCGAGCCTCTGCCTCGACCGACCGGTGGCGCTGCTCGGCGCGTGCGCGCAACGCGGCCTTGGTTCCCACGGGAAGGTTGCGAATCAAGATCTGCTCCACCATAACCACCTTCGATATCGTGATGATGATATCAGCTCGGGTGGATCTCTCAACCGAACCCATCGTGACATCAGCTGTGCCGAAGAACGATCCGATTGCGGCGCGTTGACCGTGGGGTCGTGTTGGTGGCGGGTGGCGCTCAGCTGATCCAGGGGTTGAGCAGGGCGACGCCGGTCGTTTCGAAGTCCGCGGTGTTGCGGGTCGCCAGTGTCGCCTGCCGTGATGCGCAGATCGCGGCGATCTGCGCATCGGCAGTGGCGATCGGTCGGCCCTCCCTTTCGCGGCCGGACACAACCCGACCGTACCGGCGTGCTGCCCGCGCATCGAAAGGCAGAATCACGTCGTCGAAGTCGGCAAACACCAGCGCGGCGGTTGCCGCCAAGCGATCCCTGCGTGCGCCCTCGGGCAGCCGCGCTATGCCGTAGTCGATCTCGGCGAGGGTGACCGCCGTAGTGTGCAGTCGCCCAGCCTTTTGAATCCACGCCGCAACGTTGTCGTTCGGGTCCGGCCACATCATCTCCGAGACGATGCTGGTGTCGATGACGATCACGACTACTCCGGCAGGTCCGCCGCACGCGGCGTGTCCCGCCGGGCGGGGATGTCCAACTCGACTCCACCGAGCTTGGCGAAGCGCTCCCGGATCACCTGGCCCAGGTTGGGCTGGTCATCCTCGCTGTCGGCGAGGCTCTGTGTCAGGATCGCTCGCACCTCGGCCTCCATCGAACGTCCGTGGCGAGCGGCTTGAACCTTCAATCGGGCGGCCACCTCGTCGCTGAGGCCGCGCACGCTGATCGCTGCCATGAGACCCACCTTCTGCTATCAATGCCAGCGGTCCGTGGTCGACGCGGTGCCGTAGAACAACTTGGCCAACACGGTCGCTCATCAGATCCCTGTGGCATGGACTGATCAACTGTGCCACGATTTACCCATGAATGCCACGGTGACGCTAGGACAGCAAGGGCGCTTGGTGATCCCCGCCGAGGTTCGCACCGCTTTGGGGCTGTCGCCTGGGGAGCAGTTGCATCTGCGGATCGTCGGCCACAGCCTGGTCCTCGAGCGCCCCCAAGACGCTGTCGCAGAGCTTCGAGGGCTGGCCACTCGGGTGCCGAGGACACGGTCACTTGTCGATGAGCTTCTCCAGGAACGCCGCCTCGCAGCTGCTGCCGGCGAATGACGGTTCTGGACGCGTCGGCGGTGTTGGCGCTCATCCATGACGAACCCGGTGCTCAGCTCGTGGCGCAGGCGCTACCGTCGGCGTCGTTGGGAGCGGCGAACTTTGCCGAGGTGATCGGCAAGCTGGTCGATGCCGGGGTCGACGTCGGTGGTGTACGGGGACTGCTCGCCGCCGCGGGTGTGGTCATCGAACCGGTCACGGAAGCAGACGCGGAACTGGCGGGTGCGATGCGGTCGCTCGACGGAGGAAAACTCCTGTCCCTGGGCGATCGCTGCTGCCTGGCACTGACTGCACGCAGTTCGCCTCCCGAGGTGCTGACCGCCCACCGTGCGTGGGCAGAGCTGGACCTGCCAGTGCGGGTGCGCCTGATCCGGTAGCCGATCGCCGTACGGGAGTCGCGGAGGCATTCAGCGGCCGGGCGCGTTGTGATAGTCGAGTTCGAGTTGCACCGCTGTTGCGTGGAGCCGCTTGTCGCGCGTCCACAAGCGAGCATCATTGGACAGCCTCGTCGAGGCCAGCAGGTGCGCGTCGACGTATCCGACACCGCGGCCGAACAGGCGCTCATGGTCGATGAGAGTCAGCACCTCGACGTCGGTGGCAACCGTGGCTTGCGGAAGGTTGTTGAGCAGCCGCACGACCTCGTTGCGGCCCGAGTGTGAGAGGTTGCCCAAGGCGAGCTCCCCCGTCACCCAGGGGTGACCCAGCACGTTCCCATCCTCAAGGAGGGCGACGAGCTGGGCATCGCCACTGCGGAGATGGTCGATCCAGATCGACGTGTCGACGAGGATCACGCGGTGGATGACCGCCGCCGCGGGACGGGCTTCGCGCCGGGCTCGCTCGCGGCGAGCTGGGCGAGCCGCCGAGCACTCTCCCGCTCGATCAGGGCACGTAGAGCCTGACGAACCAGAGCCGTCTTCTCAGTCGTCCCCGTCAAGCGCTGCGCCTCCTTGAGGAGCTCGTCGTCCAAGGCGAGTGTTGTTCTCATGGCCGCCTCCAGGCACGTATCAGAACATCGAATGATGTCATGTTACGTGCAATTGGCGTCGGGTCAGGGATCGCCGATCGGCAACGTGGTCGAGCCAGTTCCGGATGGCGATCTCGCCTCCAAGAATTGTCGTCTTATATTATTGACAATTTTGTGACCATGTTTCTACGCTCGACTCATGAGCCGCACAATCGTCGTCACCGACCAGCCCCGTAGCGACCCGGAGGCCGCGGCCCGACTCGGAGCGTTCGGGACCGCCACCGTGCACGAGGCGATCGGCCGCTCCGGTTACCTCGGACCGACGCTGCGTCCGGCCTGGCCGGGTGCGCGGATCGGCGGGAACGTGGTCACCGCGCTGTGCTGGCCCGGAGACAACCTGATGATCCATGTGGCCGTGGAGCAGTGCCGTAAGGGCGACGTCCTCGTCGTCGCCACCAACTCCCCCAGCACCGACGGACTGTTCGGCGAGCTTTTCGCGACCGCCCTGCGGCACCGCGGCGTCCGCGGCGTCGTGCTCGGCTGCGGCGTGCGCGATGTCGCCGAACTGCAGGCCATGGGCTTCCCGGTCTGGTCGGCCGCGGTCAGTGCACAGGGCACCGTCAAGGAGACTGCCGGCAGCGTGAACCTGCCGGTCGTGCTGGGCGGCCAGCTCATCCGCCCCGGTGACGTCGTGGTCGCCGACGACGACGGCGTGGTCTGCGTGCCACACGACCGGGTGGACAACGCCCTGGCCGCGTCGCAGGCCCGCGAGGACAAGGAGGCCGCTTCCCGAGCCGCCTTCCAGGACGGGCAGCTCGGACTGGACCGCTACGGACTGCGCGACCGGCTCGGCGAATTCGGCATCGAGTACGTCCGCTACCAGGACCTGTGATGCCCTCGGCCGAGGTCGACGGCGTGCGCTGCATGTGGATGCGGGGCGGCACCTCCAAGGGTGCCTTCTTCCTGGCCGAGGACCTGCCCGCCGACCCCACCGAGCGCGACCGGTTGCTGCTACGCATCATGGGCACGCCCGATCCGCAACAGATCGATGGCATCGGCGGAGCCACCTCGGTCACCAGCAAGGTCGCCGTCGTCAGCGCCTCGACCGATCCGGACGCCGACGTCGACTACCTCTTCCTGCAGGTCGGTGTCGACCGGCCGACCGTCTCCGACCGGCAGAACTGCGGCAACATCCTGGCCGGCGTCGGACCGTTCGCGGTGGAACGCGGCCTGCTCGCCACAGCAGGCGACCGGACCACGGTGCGTATCCGGATGGTCAACTCCGACAGCATCGCGGTCGCGACCTTCCCCACCCCGAATGGACGACCGCAGTATGCCGGCGACGCCCGGATCTCCGGCGTGCCGGGATCGGCCGCGCCGATCAGCATCGCGTTCCGCGGCACCGAGGGCTCGGTCACCGGCGCGCTCTTCCCGACCGGCCGGGTCGTCGACGAGATCGACGGCGTCGCGGTCACGTGCATCGACAACGGGATGCCGGTCGTGGTGCTGACCGCCGCCGCGCTGGGGCGGACCGGCACGGAGACCCACGAGCAGTTGCAGGCGGACACCGCCCTGCTGGAGCGGGTGGACCGGATCCGCTGCGCCGCAGGAGAGCTGATGGGTCTCGGCGACGTTGCCGCCTCGTCGGTCCCCAAGACGATGGCTGTCTCCCCCGCCGTCGACGGCGGTCACCTGCGCATCCAGTCCTTCATCCCCGTCACGCCGCATCAGGCGATCGGCGTCCTGGCCGCGATCAGTGCGGTGACCGCCTGCCGCCACCCGGACAGCACCACGCACGACGTGGCGCGGTCCTGGCCGGTCGACAGCAGCACGATCGACGTCGAACACCCCAGTGGGCACATGCTTCTCGACGTCACGGCGGGCATGCAGGAGGGCATCTTCACCGTGCAGCGGTCCGCCGTGATCCGCACCGCGCGCAAGCTCTTCGACGGCACCGTCTTCCCGACCTCCACCCAATCCCTACCCGTACCCGAGGAGACCACCCATGCCGCTGCGCCATGAAGTCGCGCACCTGTCCCATCTGCACCTGAACACACCCGTCCTCGACGAGAGCGTGGCGTTCTTCGTCGACTACCTCGGCCTGACCCCCAACGGTGAGGAGCCGGACGGCAGCGTCCACCTGCACGCGTTCGACGACTACGAACACCACACCATCACCCTGTCGGGACACCAGACCTCCGGGATCCGGCGCACCTACCTGCGGGCCAGCAGCCCGGAGGCACTGCAGCGGCGAGTCACGGCGCTCGAGGCAGCCGGCCAGGGCATCGGCTGGGCGGACGGACCCACCGGGTACGGGCCCACCTACCTCTTCCACGACCCCGACGGCCACGAGCTCGGGATCTACTGGGAGACCGAGAGATTCACGCCGTCCGCGGACCAGGCGCCCGCTCTGAAGAACCAGGCAGCGGCGTACCCCGGCCGCGGGGTCTGCGTGCGCCGCCTGGACCACATCAACTACCTCGGCGTCGACGTCGAGGCCAACCGCGACTTCTTCCGCGACCAGCTCGGTGCCCTGGTGACCGAGCAGATCGTCCTCGACACCGGCGATGTCGCGGGAAGCTGGACGACCTTCACCAACAAGGGGTATGACGCGGTCTACACCCGCGACAACACCGGCACGAGCGGCCGCCTGCACCACATCGCGTTCGCCGTCGACAGTCGTGCGGACATCCTGCGTGCCGCCGACATCGCGCTCGAACAAGGCGTGTTCATCGAGACCGGCCCGCACAAGCACGCGATCCAGCAGACCTTCTTCCTCTACGTGTACGAGCCCGGCGGCAACCGGATCGAGCTGTGCAACGCCGGCGCGCGGCTCGTCCTCGACCCCGACTGGCAGCCGATCAACTGGACCGAGGCCGAGCGGGCCAAGGGCCAGGCATGGGGCCTGAAGACCATCGCCAGCTTCCACTCGCACGGCACGCCGCCGGTCGAGTCGTAGCGCGGCAGGAGACGGCGAAGGGGACGGAACCCGCAGGTTCCGTCCCCTTCACCATGCCCGCCGTCGTGGCGGTCGCGGCCGGTCAGCTCTGCGCGACGTCCACCGGCTCGGGGTCGGTCGACACGAAGCGCTCCTCGTGCTCGCGGCCACCGATCAGGACGGCGGCCAGCACCGCGGCGAGCAGCGCGGCAATGCCACAGATCAGGTAGCCGAGTGCGTATCCGTTCGAAAGGGCATGGAACGCAACGTCTTTCAGTGGGTTGAGCGGTGCGGGCACGCCGTTGGCTCCGAGTGGACCCGAGTTGACGGCGCCGACCGCGCCTTCGAGCTCTGCCTTCTTCGCACCCGTCGCGTGCGACGGCGCAGCGTTGAACGCCTTGAGGGCGTCCTGCAGCTGCGGCGAGGCGGCCACCTTGGCGGCGATCTCGTAGGCCGACTTGGTCAGCGCGACCGCACCGACGATCGCCGGGCCGAGACTCAGGCCGAAATCTCGCAGCATCGACGTCATCGCGCTCGCCATACCGGCCCTGGACGTCGGGACACTGTTCACCGACACCGCGGTGATCGAGGTGACGGCGGTCTTGAAACCGGCGCCGACTGCGAGCAACGGCACCGCGATCGCCCACAACGAGTCGTGCGTCGACGGGATCAGGCACAACGCGACGTCACCGACGCCGATCAGGGCGGCACCGAGCGCGAGCACCCAGCCCGGGTTGTACCGCTGCAGCAGGAACGGGCTGACCGGAAACAGCACGGCACCCATGATGTTCAGCAGGATGAACGCGACGGCCGTGAACAGCGGCGAATGGCCCTGGATCGCCGACACCCGGATGCTGGTCGCGTACGCCGTGCCGAGGTAGGCGAACATCGCCAGGAGCGTGACGATCGAGGTGACCACGAACGCGCGGTTCGAGAAGAGCTCGAGTTGCACCAACGGCTTCTCGGTCCGGCGCTCGACGAACACGAAGGCGACCAGGAAGATCACCGCTGCGATGAAGCAGCCGATGACGGTTCCCGAGGTCCAGTCTCCTTCGGCACCCTGGATCACGCCGTACACCAACGCGAACACGCCGATCGCCACCAGGATCTGACCGGGTATGTCGAGCGCGCGGCCCTCCTTCGCGCTCGAGTTCGTCGCACCGACAACGGTGATCACGGTGCTGATCAGCGCGAAGCAGGCCAGCCCGGCGAACGCCCAGCGCCAGCTGGCGTCCGCGCCGCCCGAGTGGTGGATGCGAGCCAGCAGGCCACCCATCACCGGGGAGCCGAAACCACCGACCGTCAACGCGACGGCCCACGCGGAGAAGACCTCCGACCGCGCCTTCACCGTGTGCGTGCCGGCGGCCAGCATGGCGATCGAGGTCGGGAACATCGCGGCCGCACCGACACCGGCCAAACCGTAACCACCGAAGAGGTAGACGAACTTCATGCCGTGCGATCCACCGGTCGGCGTGAGGAACGCGATCACGGTGCCGATCACCATCAGCGACGAGCCCACGGTCAGCAACCGTTTGCGGCCGAACATGTCGCCGAGCACGCCGAAGGTCAGCTCCAGCAAGGTCACCGGCAACAAGAAGGCGTCGGACACCCAGGTCAGCTGCGTCGAGGAGGGGTTCAGGTCCAGCTGGATGATGCCTTGCAGCACCGCGGGCATCGACAGCCCGAGCTGGGCGACCAACGCCGCGAACACGCACGCGACGAAGGTCCCCTTCGTCAGTTTTCGCCCGGCAGCCGACTCGGCGGGCACTTCCGTCATCGAACTCATGACGTGAAGTCAATCACAATATCGGCGTAATTGCCTACCTATTTTGTTAATAATCTTGCCGACCGTGTGCTGTGCCGCACCGATCCGGACGGCGACCGGAGCTCAGCGACACGGGCCGATCGGCTCGGCGACCAAGGTCTCGCTCGGCAGATCCACACGCAGCACCATGTCCCCGGGGTGCAGCCGGGCGTCGCGTCGGTAGAGCTCGAGCAGCCGTTCCTCTGCAGCCAGGTCGCCCGTGTCCGCGGCTTCGAGCAATTGCGCCACCTCGTCGATGAGGGTCGCGTCCTGACCCTCATCGCCCGGCGCGGTCATCGTCCCCCATCGGTCCCAGAGCAGCAGTTCGTCACCGAAGCGGTGCGCCACCTCCAGCAGCACGTAGTTGCGGACCATCCACGCACCGCGAGCCACCGGCACCGACGCGTCGACGCCGAACGTCTCGGCGTCGAGGGTGCCTGCGCGATGGCCGCGCCATACCTCGGCCGCGGTGTGGAATCCGTTGCCGGCCGGGATGTTCCGCGGGTTCGGCAGCGCCGCGCTCGGTTCGTCCACCTCCGGGTCGAAGCGGACCCACCGGTCCCCCAGCCACACCTCGGGGATGACGTGGTCGTGGTGCCAGTCGGGCGCGAAGTAGTCGACGAACCCGACCCGGGACCTCGCGGGTATGCCGTGCTGGCGCAGTGTCGCGACGCTCAGCAGTGTGTGGTCACGGCAGCATCCCTGCACCTTCGTGGCGGGCTCCCGCCTTTCAGTGAGCGGCGCCGGGTGGCGTTGCTGGTCGATCCCGAGCGTGCGCTCGATCCAGCGGGAGTGGATGTCCGAGACGGTCTTCGCGGGCAAGTCGTGATCGGATGCCCGGTAGTGCACGATGACGTTCCGGACGACGGCCGACATCTCGTCGAGGTCGGTGGGGACTGCGTCCAGCAGGGCTGCGAAGCGCCCCGGGTCGCTGTATGCCGTGTGGGCGGCGTGGTCGATCACCGAAAATGGCATGGCGGTACTCATGATTGGCATCCGTTCTGTTATCGGGCTTCTCGGGTATTGGGTCAGTGTTCTTGAGCCGGCGCCAGCGGCTGCACGATGTCGGCGACGTGTTCGACGCCCGCGCTGCCGTCCCAGTCGGAGATGTAGCGCTCCCGGACCGGGCCGGCCGACGGAAGATCGAGAGATGCACGCACGACCGCCGAATACGCCTGCAGGATCTGGGGATAGCCGCACAGGTCGGAGCCGATCTCGACATACAGCTCCTCGCCTGCCGGCTCCACCCGCACGCTGATGTCGCTCGTCGGCGGCACCAGTCCGTCGAAGGGCACGCAGACCTCGATCGGGCCGTCGCTGTCCGGGCTGACGGTGCCGTGGTAGATCACCCAGGACTCCGCCGTCCGCGTCGCGTCGTGCGCTGCGAGGTGCTCGGAGATCGCCCGATCCGCCTCGGTGAAGCAGTCGACCAGCTCCGGTTGCAGCGCCCGTCGGGTGATCGAAGCAACCGTCCGCTCCGCCATGGTGCGTTGCCGCACGACAAGGTCCGCCGCGGCGACCTGCCGCGCGGTGAGCTCGGCGAGCAGGAAGTCGACGATGCCCTCCTGTTCCCGGTGCAGTCGCGCGTGGCCCTGCCACCAGGCGGTCAACCGGTCTGCCGCCTGGTGCTCGTCATCGGCGTCGACCACCTGCGCGACGAGGGCGAGCGGTGCGCCCGCCCGCCGCAGCATGGTGATCCGCTCGGCACGACCCAGTTGTTCTGGCCCGTAGTAGCGGTAGCCGTTGTGTTCATCGATCCGCTGTGGCAGCAGCAGGCCGGAATCGGCATACAACCGCAGTGCTTTGGGACTCAGCCCGGTGCTGCGGCCGAACTCGCCGGCGGTCATCTCCTTCATGGGGACGAGTCTGGGGCTCGCCCCTGGGGCGAGGTCAAGACCCCCTTGCCGCGTCGGGCCAGACTTGGTTTAATTATCAGGATTCCTGTTGATTAGGAGAACACGGTGTCCCTACCCACCACGGCCGACCTGCCCGATACGTTGACCGTCACCGAGTCCGGTGATGTCGCCGTCCTGACGCTGAACCGCCCGGAGAAGCGCAACGCCCTCAACGACGAGACGGTGCTCGGCATCGAGCACTTCTTCACCAACCTGCCCCGTGGCGTACGGGCGGTCGTGCTGGCCGCCCAGGGCGACCACTTCTGCGCCGGTCTGGACCTGAGCGAGCTGTCCGAAGGCGACGCCGTCACCGGGCTGCAGCACTCACGCATGTGGCACCGCGCCTTCGAGGCCATCGAATTCGGTCCCGTTCCGGTGGTCGCCGCGCTCAAGGGCGCCGTCGTCGGTGGCGGACTGGAGCTCGCGGCCGCGACGCACGTCCGCGTCGCGGAGTCGACGACCTTCTACGCACTGCCCGAGGGCATGCGGGGCCTGTTCGTCGGAGGCGGGGCCTCGGTCCGTGTTCCCCGGCTGATGGGGGTCGCCCGAATGACGGACCTGATGCTCACCGGACGTCGTTACGACGCTGCCGAGGGACTGGCGGCCGGCCTGTCGCAGTACGTGGTCGAGGAGGGAGCCGGGGTCGACCGGGCCATCGAGATCGCCCGACAGATCGCCGGCAACGCAACGCAGAGCAACTACGCGATCATCCAGGCGCTGCCCAGGATCGCCGAGGCGAATCCGCGCGAGGGCTACTTCATGGAGGCGATGATGGCCGCGATCGCCCAGGGCAGCGACGACGCGAAGGATCGGATGCGCGCCTTCCTCGAGGGCCGCGCACCGAAGGTGACCGATCGATGAGCACCTCCGAAACCACCTCCACCACAACGGGTCCCGACACCGGAGACGTCGTATGGCGACCGCCGGCGGACGTCCTCGACACCAGCCGGGTCGGCGCGTTCCTGCACTGGCTGCGGGATGAGCGAGGCATCGCGCTGGCCGGCCACGACGAGCTGTGGCAGTGGTCCGTGGACGAACTCGAGCAGTTCTGGGCCGCCGTCTGGGACTTCTTCGACGTCACCGATCACGGCACCCGTGGCGCCGTCCTCGAACAACGCGTCATGCCCGGGGCGAAGTGGTTCACCGGGTCCCTGGTCAACTACGCCGAGCAGGCCCTGAAGGGGTGCGGTGACGACCAGGCACCCGCGGTGCTTGGCCGGTCGCAGACGCGCGAGGACGTCGACCTCAGCTGGGAGCAACTGCGTGATCAGGTCGGTCGCGCACGCCGCGTGCTGCGCGACCACGGCGTCGGGCCCGGCGACCGGGTCGCGGGCTACCTGCCCAACACCCCCGAAGCCGTCGTCGCCTTCCTGGCCGCCGCCGGCCTCGGCGCGATCTGGACCAGTTGCGCCATCGAGTTCGGGCCGCGCAGCGTCATCGACCGGTTCGGGCAGGTCGAGCCCACGATCCTGCTGGTGGCCGGTGGCTACAACTACGGCGACAAGCGCGTCGACCGCAGCGCACAGATCACCGCGATCCGTGCTGAGCTTCCCAGCGTCACAACTGTTCTCGACATCGAGTACGGCGACTGGCGGGTCGGGGATGCGGCGTCGTGGCCGGACGAGCTGGCCGCGGTGACCGACCCGATCCACGCGGCGACGCCGGTGCCCTTCGACCATCCGCTCGTCGTGCTCTTCTCGTCCGGGACGACCGGCAAGCCCAAGGCGATCGTGCACGGTCACGGCGGCATCGTCCTGGAACACCTGAAGAACCACGCCCTGTCCTGGGACCTCGGCAGCGGCGACGTGATGCTCTGGTACTCCACGACGGCCTGGATGATGTGGAACGCCCTGGTCTCCGGGCTCCTCGTCGGCGCCACGGTCGTGACGCTGGACGGCAACCCGGCCCACCCGGACCTGACCTGGCAGTGGGACCTGGCCGAGCGGACCGGCGCGACCCTGATGGGTGCCAGCCCCGGTTTCATCATGGCCTGCCGCAGCGCCGGGATCGACCTGTCCGGGCGCGACCTGCGGGTCCGCGTCGTCGGGTCGGCCGGGTCGCCGCTGCCGCCCGAGGGCTACGGCTGGATCCGCGACCAGCTGGGTGACCACGTCCAGCTGAACGTCGGCAGCGGCGGCACGGATGTCTGCAGCGGCCTGGTGCAGAACAACCCGCTGCTGCCGGTGCGTGCCGGCATGATCTCGGGTCGCGGGCTCGGTGTCGACGTGCACGCATTCGACTCCGAAGGTCGCGAAATCATCGGCGAACCGGGCGAACTCGTCATCCTCTCGCCGATGCCGTCGATGCCGGTCGGTTTCTGGGGCGACGACGGGAGCCGGTTGAGGGCGACCTACTTCGACACCTACCCAGGTGTATGGCGACACGGTGACTGGATCGTCTTCGAGCCCGACGGGAGCTGCGTGGTCACCGGCCGCAGCGACTCGACGCTCAACCGCGGCGGGGTCCGGCTCGGGACCGCCGAGTTCTACCGGGTCGTCGAGGAACTGCCGGACATCAGCGACAGCCTCGTGGTGCACCTGGAGGACCCGGCCGGTGGCAACGGAGAGCTCATCCTCTTCGTCACGACGGCACAGCCCCTGCCCGCGGACGAGCTCCGGGCCCGCGTGTCAGGAGCGCTGCGTTCGGCGTTGAGCCCTCGGCACGTGCCCGACGCCGTCGTCGAGGTCGCCTCGATCCCGCGGAACCTGACCGGCAAGAAGCTCGAGGTCCCGGTGAAGCGCATCCTGCAGGGTGCCGCCGCCTCCGACGTCGTCAGCCCCGACGCACTGGCCGACCCGGCTTCGATCGATGCCTTCGTCGCGTATGCCGCGGCACGAACGCAGGAGAGCTGATGCGCACCGAGCTCACCGAGATCGCCGTCGTCGGCGCCGGATCCATCGGGTGCAGCTGGGCGGCACTCGCGCTCTCCCGCGGCCTCACGGTCCACCTGGCCGACCCGTCCGAGACGGCACGAGAGGCCGCCGCCGACGCGGTGACCGTGCGACTCGCCGATCTGCGCGCTCCCCGCGACGCGGCAGCGAAACTCGTCCTGCACGACGATGCGGCCGAGGCGGCAGCAGCAGCGGACCTGGTGATCGAGGCCGGCCCCGAACGACTCGACCTGAAGCGCGAGATGTTCGCCGCCCTCGACGCCGCTGCGGCACCCGATGTCCTGTTGGCAAGCAGCAGTTCGGGTTTCGGCCCCAGCAGCTTCCAGGACGGGTGCGCGCATCCCGAGCGGGTGCTGGTCGCTCACCCGTTCAACCCGCCGCACCTGATCCCGCTCGTCGAGGTCGTCGGCGGCGAAGCCACCGCAGAGACGGCGGTGGAGGCTGCGTTCAATGTCCTGGAGCAACTGGGTCGGCGACCCATCCGGGTCCGCGCCGAGTTGCCCGGGCACGTCGTCAACCGGCTGCAGGCCGCCTTGTGGCGCGAGGCCTACGACCTCATCGGCCGCGGCGCGATCAGTGTCGCCGACCTCGACCTGGCCGTCTCCAACGGTCCCGGCCTGCGGTGGGCGCTACTCGGGCCCATCGCCACCCAGCACCTGTCCGGCGGACCGGGCGGGATGGCGCATGTGCTGGAGCATCTCGGCCCGCCGATGGTCGACTGGTGGGCCGACCTGCGGGAGCCGGAGCTCACCCCGGAGCTCACCGCGCAGCTCGTGTCGGGTGTCCGGTCCGAGCTCGCCGGCGAGGACGAAGCGGTCCGGCAGCGCCGGGACGCGGCACTGCAGGAGTTGCTGGCCCTCAAGGCTCGGCTCGGACTGGACGCCGAGAGCAGAGGTGGCCGATGAACGATCAGGGGCTCGGTTCCTGGCCGCGTCGCCGCGCGCGGATGACACCCTACAAGGCCGCCCTGGTGCAGGACGGGCGCCGGATGAGCTACCGGCAACTCGACCTGACCAGCACCCGCCTGGCACACGGTCTGCGTGCCCGCGGGGTCGGCCCTGGTGACCGGGTCGCCTTCCTCGGGCTGAACTCGATCGAGCTGGTGACCGCGATGTTCGCCACCGCGTCGCTGGGCGCAGTCTTCGTGCCGCTCAACACGCGGTTGGCGGCGCCGGAGCTGCGGTACGTGCTGGACAACAGCGAGCCGGCGACGGTGATCTGCGAGGACACCCTCGCCACCTCGGACGTCGCCGCGATGCTCGACGAGATCGGCGTGTCGACATACATTTTCAGCCGGAACGCAGGCGACGGGCTGCGCGCCCTCGAGGCCGACGACGAATCGCCGCTCGACGACTCCGTCGGTCACGACGACCTGTTCATGATCCAGTACACCTCGGGCACCAGCGGACGACCCAAGGGTGTCCAGCTCACCCACGGGAACGTCATCTGGAACGTCATGAACCTCATGGTCGACGTCGATCTGGGCAGTGAGGAGGTTGCCCTGGTCACCGCTCCCCTGTTTCACACGGCGGCCCTGAACCAGGTCCTTTTCCCGACCATTCTCAAGGGCGGGACGGCCCTGCTCGAGGCCCGCTTCGACCCGGACCGGGCTCTTGATCTGATCGAGTCCGAAGGCGTGACACTGCTTTTCGGCGTTACCTCGATGTACCTCGCCCTGTCCGACGCGCAACGTTTCGGTGGCGCCGATCTGACGACGTTGCGCTCCGCGCTCAGCGGCGGCGCGCCGATCCCCGAAGCACTGCTGCGCGTCTGGCTCGACCGCGGTCTGATGATCGTGCAGGGCTACGGCCTCACCGAGGCGTCGCCGGGCAGCACCATGCTGCGTGCGGCCGACGGCATCCGCAAGCTCGGATCCGCAGGAACCGCATGCTTCTTCACCGATGTCCGCGTCGTCGACGGCGCCGGCGACCCAGTCACCGGCGAGCCGGGCGAGGTCCAGGTCAGCGGCCCGAACGTCACGCCCGGGTACTGGCGCGACCCGGCCACCACCGACCGTGCCTTCTCCGACTCCTGGTTGCACACCGGCGACCTCGCGACGGTCGACGAGGAGGGTTACCTGCGCATCGTCGGACGGCTCAAGGACATGTACATCTCCGGCGGCGAGAACGTCTACCCCGCCGAGGTCGAGAGTGCGTTGTACGAGCACCCAGACGTGATCGAGGCAGCGGTGATCGGCATACCGGACCCCACCTGGGGGGAGGTCGGGCGGGCATTCGTGGTCGCAGCGCCCGGCTCGTCCCTCGATCAGGACGGGCTCATCGCGCACCTGGACGGACGGCTGGCGCGCTACAAGCTGCCCAAGTCCGTGGTGTTCCTTGACGACCTGCCACACAACGCGTCTGGAAAATTGATGAAATCCCAGCTCCGAGAGGTAAATCCGTGACCATCTACCGGCCAGCGATCGATCTCGGGGCGATCACCGCCCTCGACGTCCACGTGCATGTCGAGGCCGACGACCACGGGCACTTCTCCCTGGACCAGGAGTTGCTCGACGCCTCCGCGGCATACTTCAAGGGCGACGCACCGCGCACCCCGACCGTCGCGGACCTCGCCGAGCGCTATCGGCGAGCGGGTATGGCGGCAGTCGTCTTCACCGTCGACGCGACGACCGCGACGGGGCATCCCGCGCTGTCCAGTGAGGACATCGCACAGCAGGCGGCGCAGCACGCGGATGTGCTGATCCCGTTCGGTTCCGTCGATCCGCTGCAGGGTGACGCGGCCGTCCAGCGAGCTCGCCGCCTGGTGGAGGAGCACGGGGTGCGGGGGTTCAAGTTCCACCCGTCGCTGCAGGGCTTCTCCCCCGACGACGAGGCGTACCGGCCGCTCTGGGCGACGTTGGAGGAGCTGGGTGTCCCGGCGCTGTTCCACACCGGACAGAACGGCATCGGCGCCGGCCTGCCGGGCGGGCGTGGCCTGAAGCTGCGCTACTCCAACCCGTTGCTGCTCGACGATGTCGCAGCCGACTTCCCGCAGCTGACGGTCATCCTCGCGCACCCGTCGGTGCCGTGGCAGGCCGAGGCCATCTCGATGGCGACCCACAAGGCGAACATCTTCATCGACCTGTCCGGCTGGCGGCCGAAGTACTTTCCCAAGGAGCTGGTCCACGCGGCGGGGCGGATGCTGCGCCACAAGGTGCTCTTCGGCAGCGACTACCCGTTGCTGACGCCGGAACGCTGGATCGAGGACTTCGAGCAGCTCGGGCTCGACCCGGCGGTCCTGCCGGGGATCCTCAAGGGCAACGCCGGTAGGGTTCTCGGACTGACCTGAGGGAGGAGTGCCGATGACCGAGAACCGGCCGGAACCTCCCACGCTGCTCTATCTGATCAAGCAGGTCGAACTCGCGTCCCGCGCCGGCCTGGACGAACTCACCCGGCCCGCCGGGCTGACGGCGTTGCAGTACACCGCCCTGACCGTGCTCGAACGGCATCCCGGGTTGACCGCCGCGCGCCTGGCGAGGAACTCGTTCGTGACGGCCCAGAGCATGGCCGATATGGTCACCAGCCTGTTGCGGCGTGGTCTGATCGAGCGAAATCGCGACCCGCAGGACCGCCGCCGGCTGGTCCTGTCCCTCACCGACGACGGCCACCGCGTCCTGGCCGATCTCCGGCCCGACGTCGCCGTGCTGGAGGCGCGCATGCTGGTAGAACTGCCCGCGGAATCTGCCGACGAGCTGCGGGAGCTGCTGGAGGCATGCCGCCGGGGTCTGGGCTCCCGGACCACCCACGCCCGGTCGTCGGACTCCTCGGAATGGGGTCCAGAACCAGATCATCAGGTTTCTTGAAGATTTCTTCCGCTGAGTGAAAACAAGGTGATGCGGAGCACATCCCGGGGCTGGTTCGCTCCTCTGCATGGATCAAACCGAAACCACCGCCGGCACGGCGTCCCTGCCGAAGCTGACCATCGGGACGCTGATCGCGTCGATCACCGCGTGCTTCCTGGCTCAGATCGGTGTCAGCATCCCGGCCGTCATCAACGGCTACATCAATCAGGACCTGCACCTGTCGTCGACGACGCTCACCTGGGTCTCGGACGCCTTCATGGTGCCCGTCACGCTGCTGGAGCTCTCGTTCGGCGTGGTCGGCGACCTCTTCGGTCGCAAACGACTCCTCGCCATCGGCTCGTTCCTCGTGTGCGTCGGTGGCCTGGTGTCCTTCTTCACCCCGAGCGGGAAGACCGCGATCCTGCTCACCGGCCAGGTCATCGCGGGCACCGGTGCCGCAGCCCTCTTCCCCACCTCGGTGGCGATGCTGGCCGCGGGCACCCACACGGTGAGGGACCGGGCACACGCGATCTCGGTCTGGGCGGCCGCACTGACCGCCGGCGGGTTCATGTCACCGCTGATCGGCGGGCTGCTGGCCAGGCTCCACCACAGCGGGGGTGAATTCGCCAGCTGGCGGTTCGCGTTCCTCGCCATGGCGATCCTTGCCGTCGTCAGCATCGCCGTCACCCTCCTGTGGGCGCAGGAGTCGTCCTCACCGCACGGGCGGTCACTGGACTGGCCGGGTCAGCTCACCGTCGCGATCGGGATCTTCGCGCTGCTGTTCGGCGTGATCCAGGGTGCGGAGGACGGTTGGGGCAGCCCGCGGGTGGTCGGCGCGTTCGTGCTGTCCGTCGTCTTCCTCATCGCGTTCGTGGTGGTCGAGCTGCGGGTCGACAAGCCGCTGATCCAGCTGCAGCTGTTCAGCAACCGGATGTTCACCGTGTCGGCCATCGTGACCGTCCTGGGTATGTTCGCGTACCTCGGCACGGCATACGCCACCAGCATCCGGCTGTCCGCGATCCAGGAGTACACCCCGCTGAAGACCTCGATCGGCTTCATCCTGTTGAACATCATGGGTGTGGTGCTCTTCCCGGTCAGCACCAAGATGCTGCAGAAGTTCAACCCCGGTTGGGTCCTTGCCGCCGGTATGGCGCTGATCGGCATCGGCGACATCGCGATGACCGCCATACCCGCAACACACCTGGGACTCACGGCGATCGCGCTGCCGCTGCTGGTGATCGGCGCGGGGTTCAAGATCGCCGTCACGGCCATCACCGTCGTCGCGGTCAACAGCGTGCCCACCTCGAAAGCAGGTATGGCGAGCGGCGCCACCAGCATGCTGCGTGACTTCGGGCTGACCCTCGGCCCGGCCATCGTCGGTGCGATCGCGCTCACCAGCGCGGCCAACCGGATCAGCGACAAGATCGCCGCATCCAGCTCGCTGCAGAAGTCGCTGTCGGAGTTCTACGCGGCGCCGGGCCACGTCCCGGCTGCCCAGCGTCCGGAGGTGTCCGCAGCCGTCGCCGCCGTGAAGTCGGGCCCGCTCGGCCAGAACGCCGTGCCCTCCCAGGTGCCGGGAGCGGACGGGAAGATGCAGCCGTTCAACCCGCTGAAGGACGTGGCCTTCCACGCCCTCTCCCACGGCTACGCGCTCGGCTACCTGGTCTGTGCCATCGCGGCGCTGGTCGCGGCCGTGATCGCGGCGGTGCTGCTCGGTGGGCGCCGGCACGACCACGCGTTCGCACCCCAGGAGGAGGTCGCGCTGGCGGGCACCGACGCCTGAATGGGTGCGGGTGCGTCAGCCGGTGGGCTGGACGAAGTTCGCGACCAGGTCCGTCACCTCGGTCGCGAACTCGTCGAAGAAGCCGTGCCGGCCGGTCGGGTGCAGCCAGACCCGGCTGCCCGGGATGAGTTCGCCCAGCGCTGTCGCGTTCACGGCCGGCCCGAAGATGTCCTGCGCGCCGTGCATGATCAGCGTGGGTGCGGCGATCTGCGAAAGGCGCTCCGCCGCATCGTGTTTCGCACTCACCCGTAGGTGACGACTGGCGTCACGGCGGCTCATCGCCGGGTCACCGAACAGGTAGCGGGGCACGGTTTCGTAGCCGCCGTGCTCCGCCACCCAGTCCGGTGTATAGAACAGATCGACCGTGGTGCGCAGCCGCAGGTCGCGGTCCGGACTCGCGAGCGCCAGGCGCACCTCGCGGCTGCGCTCGGTGGCAGCTCGGCCACCCGGGGTGGTGCAGGCGAGCACCAGGCTGCGGACCAGGTCGGGACGCGCGATCGCCAGCTCCTGGGCGATCCGGCCGCCCATCGACGTGCCGTAGACGCAGGCGCTCTCGACACCGAGCGCGGTGAGCACATGTGCCGCGTCGGCGGCGAACTCCCTGGTGGACCAGTCGGTTCCGTCCTCGGCGCCGGTCTGGCTCTGCAACCGGGCGGTGTCACCGGTGCCGCGGTAGTCGAAGGTGATCGTGAAGAACCGGTCGGCGAGCAGCGGCCGGACGTGTTGCCACCACAGGTGCGAATTCGCCTGACCCTGCAGCAGGAGCAACGCGGGGGCGTCGCGCGGCCCGTCGACCTGGTGGGCGACGCGCGCACCGGTGACCCTGGTGGTCCCCTTCAGTTTCATGGGATCTCGATCCTTCCGGTGCTACGTGCCGCTGTGAGCCAGCAGCCGCGCGCTGCGATCCTGCCACGATGCCCTTGTCGGCGGTGGTGGGGTCGGAGGCGCGGCGCTACTCCCGCGCGTACCTCCCCCCAGTGGCGACTCCGGCACACCCCGGACCGGATTCCCGCTGATACGTCCCCCCAGTGGCGACTCCGGCACACCCCGGACCGGATTCCCGCTCACAGCTCCCCACTGGGGCGACTCCGGCACACCCGGGACCGGAATTTCCGCTCACAGCTCCCCACTGGGGCGACTCCTGCACACCCGGACACAGTCGAGGACGCCCACCACGACTGACCGGAATCACAGCCGGCCTCAGGCTTTGCGGCGCTTCAGGTAAGCCGCGAGGTCGTCATACACGCCAGTGTCGTTGCTGTAGAGCGCGTAATTCCTTGCGGTCTCTAGCCATTCGCCGATGCTGGAGCTGGTGTGCCGGATCGCGTCCTGCAACCCGCGCTGGGTGATGGGCTGCAGGCTTCCCGACTCCAGGGACGACTCCATCGCACCCTCGATCGCCTGCTCACACACGAGCGCCAGATCGGCACCGGAGAAACCACTCGTGGCGCGCGCGAGCTTCTTCAGATCGACACGGTCCTGCGGCTTGTCCCGCAGATGCAGACCCAGGATCGCTTCCCGCGCCTCCTGGTCGGGCGGCAACACCAGCACCCGCCGGTCGAACCGGCCCGGCCGGACCAGTGCCGAGTCGATGTCCCACGGGTGGTTGCTGGCGGCGAGCACGAACAGCCCGTCGTTGGAGGTGGACGCACCGTCCAGCTCGGTCAGCAACTGGTTGACGACGCCGCGCATCCCGCCGCTGTGCTGCAGCTGCGAGCGCTTCTGCCCGAGTGCGTCGATCTCGTCGAAGAACAGTACGCACGGCGTGTTGCGGCGGGCGTATTCGAAGATGCCGTGCAGGTTGCGTTCGCTGTTGCCGAGGTACATGTCGAGTACGTCGGCGAGGCCGACCTCGTAGAAGTTGGCGCCGAGTTCGCCGGCGAGCGCGCGGGCGATGAACGTCTTCCCACAACCCGGCGGCCCCCACAGCAGGAGCCCGCCACGCAGCGACTTGCCGAACTGGGCGCGCAACTCCGGGTTGTGCATCGGCGCCAGGAACGACATCCGCAGCCGCTTCTTGACATCGGCCAACCCGCCGACGTCGTCGAGGGTGACCTCGGCGCGGCTGAGTTCACCGAAGTCGGGTTCGGCGACGGCGTCGGTGTCATCCCACCCGTCGATGATCTCGTCGGCTGTGTCGGGTACGACGGCAGGCGTGGCCGGCCCGGGGGCCGTTGCGGGCGCTGGTGATTCGGGTGTCTCGGCTGGACCGGGCCCCTCGGCGGGAGGGTCGAGGGCGTCGGCGAGCCGCCGGTAGCCGGCCGCGCGCTCCACTTCCCCCGCGGCGTCGGCGGCTGCCGTCGCCAGCCGCAGCATCGGCACGTCGGCGGGTGTGGCGGCCAGGACTGTTGCGGCCTCGGTCAGCGCCTCCATGGGTTGCCCGTCGTCGAGCAGGACCTTCGCGAGGTGGCTGCGTACGGCGTGGTTCTGCGGGTCCGCGGCGAGCGTCGCGCGCAGAGCCTCGATCACTGGGTCCATCGACACAAGAAGTCACGGTAGCGGAACGGATCTCCCGTTCCGGATCGTCTGGTCGATATCCTGTGCGCCGATGGGGAGGGTCCGATGAGCGTGATGAACGAAGCGGTGCAGCGCGGTCGTGCGCTGCTCGCGTTGGGGCGACCACAGGAGGCCCAAGCCCACTTCCGGCAGGCGCTCGTCAGCGACCCGGGCAACGCGGACCTGCACCAGGCGCTCGGGCAGGCGCTCCTGGCGCAGGACCGGTATGCCGACGCGCGCACGGCGCTCACCCGATCGGTCGCCGCCGAGCCGGATTCGGCGTTCTCGTTGTTGCTGCTCAGTGGCGCCGAAGCCGGTCTCGGCAACCGGTCGGCGGCGCTGGAGGCCGCCCGGGCCGCGCTCCGCCTGGTGCCGCTCAGTCCGCAGGTCCACCACCAGATCGGCGCGCTGCTGCTCAACAGCGGGCAGTCCCTCGAAGCACTCCCCTGGCTGCTCAAGGCCCGTGAGCTGGATCCGATGTTCGCCCGCGCGGCCACCTCGTTGGCCATCGTCTACCTGCAACTGCGCCGGTATGACGAGGCGCGCACCCAGATCCAGGAGGCGCTGCAGCTGGAGCCGAATGATCCGTCGGCGCATTTCGTCAATGGTCTGATCGAGACCGCGGCGGGCGGCTCACGGCAGGGTGTGCGCGCGCACCGGGAGGCGTTGCGGCTGGATCCGACCAACCCGGTCAACCGCGCCGGACTGGTCGAGGCGCTGAAGAACCGCAACGCCGCCTACCGCGCGCTGGTGCGCTACGGCGCCTGGCGCGAGTCACTCACCCCCGGCAACCGCAAACTGTTGGCGTTCGCGCCGATGTTCGCGGTCGTTCTGCTGCGACCGTTCAGCCACACCACCGTCGGCACCGCGCTCATCGGCTGCCTGCTCTTCCTGGTCTACCTGTCCTGGGCGGTGGACCCGATGTCCAACCTGGCGTTGTGCGTCGGCAATCACCGCAACCTGCTGGAACCGCCGGTACGCCGGTCGGCGATCCTCTTCGGCGTCTACTTCGTGGCCGCGTTGGGCTGCGTGGTTTGGGGTGTGCTGGCCGGCCCGCCCGAACCTTTCGTCGTTGCAGTCATTTTCGCGATCTGGTCGATCGTCGCCGGTTTCGCGCACCAGACCCTGCCGCGTTTCCGGCGAACCGTGGTCGCGGCACACGCCGTTGGCGTCATGCTCCTCGCCGGGCTGTGTTACCTCGCAGCGACCGGCAGCACCGCGTTCAACGGTGCGGTCGTGCTCGTCGGCCTGGTCGGCGGAGCGGTGGGGCTGCTGGAGATCGTTCCCGCCATACGGGCGGCAGCCGGCCGAACCGCCGCCTGAGCATGCCCGGGGCCGAGGCTGTGTTGCGGCACACCGATGCATTGCTCTCACTCAAACGACCCCATGAGGCGGAACGGCTGCTTCGCCCCGCCCTCTTGCACGAACCAGAGAACGCGTCTCTGCATCTACAACTCTCCCGGGCGCTGGCCGCGCAGGGCAATCTCGAACAAGCCCGCGAGGAGGCGAGGCGCTCACTGGCCATCGTGCCCGGCGATGTTCGCGCATTGCTGCAGCTCAGCGCCATCGAGGCAGCTCGAGGCGATCGACCGGCTGCGTTGCATGCCGCCCGCCGAGCCGTCGCAAATGCACCGAACAGCGCAGCGGCGCACTGCCAGGTCGGCGCCGTCCTGATCAACAGCGGAAGTGCGCAGGATGCCTTGTTCGAGTTGCGCAAAGCTCGTGGACTGAGCCCCGAATACCTCAACGGCGCCACGACGTTGGCGCTCGCGCACCTGCAGTTACGTCAGTATGGCGAGGCGCGCACTCAGGTCGCCGACGCGCTACGGCTCGACCCGAGCGACCCGGACGCGCATCGCGTTGCGGGTCTGATAGAAGCCGTTGACGGCGGATCCCGAGACGCGCTCGCCGCGAGCCGCGAGGCGATGCGGCTCGACCCGCTCGACGCACTCAACCGGGAGGCCTTCGCCGAAGCACTGAAATCACGAAATCCGGTCTACCGCTTCGCTCGTCGCCACACGCGACGGGAACGGTCGCACGGGCGGATCGTGCGGTCACTGCGGATCTACGCGGCGGCGCTCGTGCTTTTCCTCATCGCGGAGTTCGTGCCACGCGCGGCGGTCGGGTCGAGCATCGTGGCAGGGCTGTTGGTCTTCGCGCTGTGGTCGATCGATCCGGCGTCGAGTCTCGTGGTCTACCTGAGCGGCCATCGAGACGTTCTGACGACCACGGTGCGACGCTCGGTCCTCGGCTACTTTGCACTCTGCGCGATCGGGGTCGGGTCCGTCGTCTGGGGCCTCATCGCTGGACATCCGGAACCCTTGTGGGCGGGCGTCGTCGCGGGCATCTGGGCGATCGCCGCCGGCCACGCGCATCGCGCCCTGCCGGAGCTTCTCCCATGGCTCACCGCCGTGCACGTGATTGGTGGGGCGCTTGTGCTCGTCACGTGTGTGTTGGCAGCATCCGGCGGTGAGGCGTTCGTCCAGACCGCGGTGATCGTGGGACTCGGCGGTCTCGTCGCCTGGTTCGGCGAGATCCTCGACTGGCGTACGATCTCGGCTGGCGGCGAGTCGTAGGTCTCCACTGGGGAGACCTACGCACGGCCAACACCCAAAAATCCGGTCATACCTCTCCACCGGGGGGACTCCGGTACACCGCAGACCGGATAACCGTGCACAGCCCTCCACTGGGGAGACCTATGCACGGTCGGGAACCCGAAAACCGGTCATACCTCTCCACTGGGGAGGCCTACGCACGGTCGGCAGCCCGAAAACCGGTCATACCTCTCCACTGGGGAGACCTACGCACGGTCGGCAGCCCGAATACCGGTCATACCTCCCCACCGGGGGGACTTATGCACGGACAACACCGCCCGCCGCTGCCGCGCGGCGCCGGGCCGACGCCGCGAAGCCCGCCGCCCCCGAACCTGGTGCAGCCCCCAGGGCCTCGAGTCCTTGGGGGCTGCATCTGGTCCAACTCACGACCGGGAGGGAAGGTTCCCCTCAGCGGGATGCTTCAGACCTGTGCCTTGTCGCGGATGGCTGCTTCGATCTCGCTGATCGCGTCGGCGACCGGCACACCGTTGCGCTGCGAGCCGTCGCGGAAGCGGAACGACACGGCGCCGGCCGAGCGGTCCTCCTCACCGGCGATCAGCACGAACGGCACCTTCGACTTGCTGGCGTTGCGGATCTTCTTCGGGAAGCGGTCGTCGGACTCGTCCAACTCCACCCGAACACCCTTCTCCCGCAACTGATCCAGCACACCGGAGAGGTATGGCGCAAACTCCTCGGCCACCGGCACGCCGAGGACCTGCACCGGTGACAGCCACACCGGGAACGCCCCCGCGTAGTGCTCGACCAGCACACCGAGGAAGCGCTCGATCGACCCGAACTTCGCCGAGTGGATCATCACCGGCTCCTGCCGGCTGCCGTCGGAGGCCTGGAACTCCAGCCCGAAGCGGTGCGGCTGGTTGAAGTCGTACTGGATGGTCGACATCTGCCAGGTGCGGCCGATGGCGTCGCGCGCCTGCACGGAGATCTTCGGCCCGTAGAACGCGGCGCCGCCCGGGTCCGGGACCAGCTCCAGCCCGGACTCGGTGGCGACCTGCTCCAGGATCGCGGTCGCGGTCTCCCACTGCTCGTCGGACCCGATGAACTTGTCCTTCTTGTCGCCCTCGGTCTCCCGGGTCGACAGCTCCAGGTAGAAGTCGTCCAGCCCGAAGTCGCGCAGCAGCGACAGCACGAAGTTCAGCAGGTGCCGGATCTCGTCGGGCGCCTGCTCGGCGGTCACGTAGGAGTGCGAGTCGTCCTGCGTCATACCCCGCACCCGGGTCAGTCCGTGCACGACGCCCGACTTCTCGTAGCGGTAGACGGACCCGAATTCGAAGAAGCGCAAAGGCAGTTCGCGGTAGGACCGGCCGCGCGAGGAGAAGATCAGGTTGTGCATCGGGCAGTTCATCGCCTTGAGGCGGTATTCGGCGCCTTCCAGCGTCATACCCGGGAACATGGTGTCCGCGTAGTAGGGCAGGTGGCCGCTGGTGTGGAACAGGCCGTCCTTGGAGATGTGCGGCGTCCCGACGTACTGGAAGCCCTCCTCGATGTGCCGGCGGCGGACGTAGTCCTCCATCTCGCGCTTGATCACGCCACCCTTGGGGTGGAAGACCGGCAGCCCCGACCCGAGCTCCTCGGGGAAGCTGAACAGGTCCAGCTCGGCGCCCAGCTTGCGGTGGTCGCGCTTCTCCGCCTCGGCCAGCCGGTCCAGGTAGGCCTTCATCTCGTTCTTGGTCGGCCACGCGGTGCCGTAGATGCGCTGCAGCTGCGGGTTCTTCTCCGACCCACGCCAGTAGGCGGCCGCCGAACGCATCAGTTTGTAGGCGTTGCCGATGATCTTGGTCGAGGGCAGGTGCGGCCCGCGACACAGGTCACCCCACGCGACCGACCCGTCACGGCGCACGTTGTCGTAGATCGTCAGGCCGCCCTCACCGACCTCCGCGTCGGCGCCCTCGGCCGCGTCCCCGGCCTTCGACTTCAGCCCGATGAGCTCCAACTTGTAGGGCTGCGAGGCGAGTTCGACACGGGCATCGTCGTCGCTGATGTCCCGGCGGTGGAACGTCTGGCCTTCGTTGATGATCCTCTGCATCGCCTTCTCGAGGGCCTTGAGGTCCTCGGGCGTGAACGGGGTCTCGACGTCGAAGTCGTAGTAGAAACCGTCGGTGATCGGCGGTCCGATGCCCAGCTTGGCGTCCGGGTTGACCTGCTGCACCGCCTGCGCGAGCACGTGCGCGGTCGAGTGCCGCAGCACGTTCAGCCCGTCGGGTGAGTCGACCGGCACCGGCTCGACCAGCGCACCGGCGGGGATCTCCCGGAACAGGTCCTGCAACTCCCCCTCGACCTTCATCGCCACGATGGTGCGGTCGTCGCCGAACAGCTCCGTGCCCGTCGTGGCCTGCTCGACCCGTCGGCCTACGGCGGCGGTGGGTGCGGCTTGACCTGCTGACACGGGTGTTCTCCTTCGGTATGGCGGGGGTATGACGCGCGCAGCGCGCGTCATACACACAGGCGCCCAGCGACACGCCGGGCGACTCCAGATTATCCACCGCTTGACCCTCACGCGACGTCAGGCCGCATCGTCATAGCCGTGACCACGAGAATCGAAGCCAGGGAGAAGCTCACCGCTGGACGCGGGCAGCTGATCCGGCTCAGCTGATCGCGATCGCCCACGCGACCACGACCACGAAGATCAGCCCCAGCACGATCGCGGTGACCCACAGCGCCCGCGGTGCGCCGGTGCGGGCCGCCGGTATACCCGGTGCCTGCATCCCTGCCGCCGGCCGTCCCGCCGGGCCGGACCGGTAACCCGGCGCGGGGTTCATCCGGGTCGTCTCGTGGACCGGGTTCGGTTGCGGCCCCGGCCGGTTCGGCTGACCGGACGGGTGCCGCAGGATCGGCTGGGTCGCGTTGATCACCTGCGGCGACGGGGGCGCGGGGGTCGCGACCGAGCGCGGCTGGCGCATCGCCGACCGCGCGGCGTCCATCAGCGCGGGCGCGGTCGCCGGGCGCTGGGAGGGGTCCTTCGCCATACCGGCCCGCACCACGTGGTCCAGGGAGTCGGGCAGGTCGTTGCGGTAACGGCGCAGCGACGGCGGCGGCTCGTGCAGCTGCGCCGCGATGAGCTGCACCTGGTCGTCGGCGACGAACGGCTTGCGGCCGGTCAGCCCCTGGTAGAGCACGCACGCCAGCGAATAGACGTCGCTGCGGGCGTCCGGGTGCGTGCCGACCTGCAACCGTTCCGGCGCCATGTACGACGCGCTCCCGACGACCTGCCCGGTCGCCGTCAGGTCCTGCTGGCTGACGCTGGAGGCGATGCCGAAGTCGACCAGGTAGGCGAAGCCCCGCGGGTCGACCAGGATGTTGGACGGTTTGACGTCCCGGTGCACCAGTCCGGCCCGGTGCGCCGAGTCGAGCGCGTCGCCGATCTGGCTCAGCAGATCCAGCGTGCGCGACACCTCCAGCTGCCCCCGGTCCAGCAGCTGCGCCAGGTTGCGCCCTTCGACCAACCGCATGTCGAGGTAGAGCCGGCCGTCGATCTCGCCGAACCCGTGGATCGGGATCACGTGCGGGTCGGTGAGCCGCGCGACGATCGCGGCCTCCCGTTTGAACCGGGCGCGGTATTCGTCGTCGGTGGCGGTGGACGGGTGCATCACCTTCAGCGCGACGTCCCGGCCCAGCCGGGTGTCGGTCGCGCGGGCGACCTGGCCCATCCCGCCGGTGCCGATGATCTCGTGCAGCAGGTAGTGGCCGAACCGCGGCGAAGACGCGGTCGTCTCGTCGGCGTCGGTCACGGCGCCACCATGCGCTGCCGCCCTCGAAGGATCACGCCGACAGATTAACCGCCCCGCATCGCCGCATTCCGCCGGTGTGAGCGTGCCGTCGCCGCCGAGCGGCTACTTGTCGGTTACGGTTGAACTTCGAGACGGCTTGCACGGCTAATGTGTGGGCGCGCTGAACGGGGACCCGGACAACCGTCACGGGAGACCCCAGTAGGGACTTCCAGGAGACGAACACGGTGAACGCGACGACCTCGATCCGTCGGTGGGTTGCGCAACGACTGTTGTCCACGGCGGCCGCCGGGCGCACCTCCGGATTGGCCGGGCTGCCGGTGCTGCCCAAGCGGCTGACCATGCCGTTGCGTCGCGACGGGATGGACCCCCTGCCGGCACTGGGCAAGATGCGCGACGCCGAGCCGATCCACCGGATGCGGCGGGTGTTCGGCATCAACGTGTGGCTGGTCAGTGGGTATGACGAGGCGAAGACCGTCCTGGCCGACACCAGCAGCTACAGCACCGACATCCGCCCCTTCATGGGTATCGACACCGACGCCCGCATCGGTGGCCTCGGTTTCACCGACCCGCCCGAGCACACCCGGTTGCGCAAGATCCTCACACCGGAGTTCACCGTGCGCCGGCTCGCCCGCCTGCAGCCGGTCATCGACCGGGTGGTCAGCGAGCGGCTGGACGCCATGGACGCGGCCGGCCCGGTGGTCGACCTGGTGCACGAATTCGCCTTCCCCATCCCGTTTCTCGTCATCTGCGAGCTGCTCGGCCTGCCGATCGAGGACCGTGAGCCGTTCCGCAAACTGGGGCACGCCCGGTTCGACATCTCCGGTGGCGGCGCCGACGTGTTCGGTGCGATGTCGGAGTCGCGGGCGTTCCTGCAGGAGATCGTCAACCGGCAGCGGGTGGAGCCCGGCGACGGCCTGATCGGGCAGATCATCCGCGAACTCGGCGACGAGGTCAGCGACGAGGACCTCGGCGGGCTCGCCGACGGGGTCTTCACCGGCGGCTACGAGACGTCGGCCAGCATGCTGTCGCTCGGGACGCTGGCGTTGCTGCGTGACCCGGAGAGCTACGCCCTGGCGGGTCAGCGAGATCGCGTCGACGACGTGGTCGCCGAGCTGATGCGTTACCTGTCGGTGGTGCAGATCACCTTCCCCCGCTTCGCCAAGCACGACATTGAGCTGGAGGGCAAGCAGATCAAGAAGGGCGACGTGCTGATCGTCTCCCTGTCCGCTGCCAACCGCGACGAGAAGATGGGCCCGGACACCGAGCTGCTCAACCCGAACGTCGACCGCCCCTCGCACCTGGGCTTCGGGCACGGCTTCCACCGCTGCGTCGGCGCGGAGCTGGCGCGCATGGAGCTGCGGTCGGCGTTCCTCGGGTTGGTCGACCGGTTCCCGCAACTCGCTCTCGCCATACCCCCTGAGCAGTTGACGTTCCGCGACCTGTCGATCGTGTATGGCGTGGAGGCGCTTCCCGTCCGACTGCGCCCCGCGGCCGAGGCGCAAGCCACCGCATGAGAATCGCCCGATGAGAATCGTCCACGCGGCCGACTCGTTCGCACCGGATGTCGGCGGCATCGAACGCCAGGTGGAGGCGCTCGCCCTCGCCCAGCGCGCCGACGGGCACGACGTGTCGATCATCACCGCGGTCAACAAGGACGACGCGCAGGACGACGACCTCGACGTGCACCGCGGGCTGCGGACCCGGTGGATGACGATCGCCTTCCCGTCGTTCAACCATTCGATGGTCGCCGAAGTGCTGGACCGCGGCGACGTCGACGTGGTGCACGCGCACTTCACGGTCGCCTCCCCCATCGCGATCTATGTCGCCCGCGCGGCCAGCCGGCGCGGCATCCCGGTCGCGGTGACGGTCCACTCGGTGTGGTGGAAGGTCGCGGTGGCGCACCGTTTCGTCAGCGGCGTCTTCTTCGGGCCGAGCCTGCTGCGGGTGGTCTACTCCGGCGTGAGCACGATGATCGCCGAGCACATCAAACGGGTCTACCCGCACTGCGGCGAGGTGTCCGTGGTGCCCAACCTGGTCGACACCGATTGGTGGGCGCCGGCGACCCCGTCGCTGCACCGCGCGGGCGACCCGGACTTCCGGGTGGTGCTGGTCGGGCGGCTGAAGAAGCGCAAGCACATCGACGAGTTCATCGACATCCTGTCCCGGGTCAAGGCGAAGGTCCCGACCGGCACGTCGGTGGCCGTGTCGATCGTGGGCGCCGGCCCGCGGCACGACGACCTGCAGGAGCAGATCGAGCAGCTCGGTCTCGGCTCCTGGGTCGAGTTGCTGGGGCACCGCACCCCGGAGCAGATCCGCGACCTGCTGCACGAGTCCGACCTGTTCGTCGCGCCGTCGCGCCAGGAGGCGTTCGGCATCGCGGCCCTGGAGGCCCGCAGCGCGGGCGTGCCGGTGGTGGGTTACAACTTCACCGGGCTGGCCGATTTCGTGGAGAGCGGGGTCGAGGGGCTGCTCGTCGACGACGCCGACGACATGGTCGACAGCCTCGCGAAACTGCTGGTCGACGCCGAGCGCGTCGAACGGCTGAAGGCCTCCACCCGCTCGCGTCGGCCGTCCGTCACCTTCGACGACGCGATGCGCGCGACCTACGACTTCTACGAACGGGCACGGCGCGAACTCGGCAGCCGCGGGGAGAAGCAGTCCCGCTGAGACCGCGGCGGCCCACCAAAGCGACGGCCGAGTGAGGGCGAGGAACGAGCCCACATCGAGGCCCCCCGTACCCCGAGCGACGGCCGAGTACGGGCGAGGAACGAGCCCACATCGAGGCCCCCCGCACCCCGAGCGACGGCCGAGTAAGGGCGAGGAACGAGCCCGCATCGAGGTCCCCCTCACCTACCAAGGAAAGCGCTACTCTCCCGCGCGCGCATATTGTAATGCTTTTATGTGCAATCTTCAGGGGTTTCAATAACTTACCCATTCGGCTAGCTTGCAAAGCACGGAACACAAATCCGCACGCGCTGCAAACGGCGCCCGCTGAAAAGGGGTAGGCACATGCATTGGAGCGATTTCCAATGGTCGGACATCATTACCAGAATTGTCGCGGCCATTGTCATTCTCGTCGTGACCTGGCTGCTCGCGAAGCTCGCCAAGAAGCTGTTGGCGAAGGCATTCGGGAGGGTCCCGGCGCTCAACCGGCAGGACGGCACCGGCGATTCGCTGGCTGAGTCGCTGAGCACCATCGCGTCACTCATCATCTGGGTCTTCGGCCTGATGGCGGTGCTCAACCTGTTCCGGCTGAACGAGGTCACCACCCCATTGCAGGACATGCTGAGCACGCTGCTGCACACTCTGCCGCAGATCCTGGGCGCCGCACTGGTGATGTTCATCGGCTTCGTGCTGGCCAAGATCGCCCGCGAACTGGTGGTCACCGCCTTGCAGGCGGCCAACGTGGACCGATGGGCCGACAAGCTGGGTGGCGCGGCGAGCCAGCAGCTCGAGGGAGCCTCCGGTGCCGTACCCGGGTATGACGCACCCCAGCCGCCGCAACACCTGCAGGGTGAGCAGCAGGGGCTCGGTCAGGCGCACGCGCAGGCCAAGGCCCAGCAGGGCGGTAAGCCGATGCGGATCTCGACCATGGTCGGCTACCTCGTCTTCGCCATCGTGCTGCTGGTCGTGGCGATCTCCGCGTTGCAGATCCTGGGCATCAAGTCGATCTCCGACCCGGCATCGCACATGCTGAAGCTGATCCTGGACACGCTCCCGCTGATCATCGGCGCGGGGATCCTGCTGGCCATCGGCGGCGTCATCGCCAACTTCGCCGGCACCCTACTGGAGAACCTGCTGCGCGGGATGAACGTCGACGGTGCGGTGCAGCGGATGGGCGTCGACACCGAGAACGTCGACGTCGCCAAGACGCTGGCACGGATCGCGCAGGTCGCCATCGTGCTGTTCTTCGCGGTGGCGGCGGCCAACGTGCTGCACATCCCGCAGATGACCGAGATCCTCAACACCGTTCTCAGCATCGGCGGCCGGGTGCTCTTCGGTGCGGCGATCATCGTGGCCGGCGTGTTCGTCGCCGGCCTGCTGGCGAAGCTGGTGACCGGGCGGACCGGCGATGTCGTGAAGATCGCGACGATCGTGCTGTTCGCGGCCATCGGCCTGCGCTACATGGGTTTGGCGAACTCGGTGATCAACCTGGCGTTCGGTGCGCTCGTGGTCGGCGGTGCTGCCGCGGCGGCACTCGCCTTCGGGCTGGGCGGCCGCGACGCGGCAGCCCGTCAGCTGGAGAAGCTGCAGCAGAACGCCGAGTCGTCCCGGTCCGCCGACCCCGATCACGCGTAGCGGGCGTCATACCCATCCAGGAGCCCGGCGGGACCACCCGTCGGGCTCCTTCGGGTTACGCCACCGGTGCAGGGGGTATGAGGCAGACGACTCGTCTCGAAGGACCCGATCAGGCCGAGCACCTTCGCCCGATGGCCCGGCCGGAGAGGAACGCGTATGGCGCTCAACGTCGCTCAGAAGCTGATCCGTGACCACTTGCTGGACGGTGATCTCACGCCGGGGGCGGAGATCGCGCTGCGGGTGGACCAGGCGCTGGTGCAGGACGCGACCGGGACGATGGTGATGCTCGAGCTGGAGGCCCTGGACCTGGACCGGGTGAGGACCGACGTCGCGGTGCAGTACGTCGACCACAACCTGCTGCAGGAGGACGAGCGCAACCCGGACGACCACGCGTTCCTGCGGTCGGCCGCGCAGCGTTTCGGGTTGTGGTTCTCCGGGCCGGGCAACGGTGTCTCGCACCCGACGCACCAGCAGCGGTTCGGGCGTCCGGGCGCCACGATGGCCGGGTCGGACTCGCACACCTGCGCGGCCGGCGCGATCGGCATGCTCGCGGTCGGTGCCGGCGGGTTGGACGTCGCGATGGCGCTGGCGGGTGAGCCGCTCTATCTGCGGATGCCGGAGATCTGGGGTGTGGAGCTGACCGGTGAGCTGCCCGACTGGGTGTCGGCCAAGGACGTGGTGCTGGAGATGCTGCGTCGCCACGACGTGAAGGGCGGCGTCAACCGGATCATCGAGTACCACGGCCCCGGCCTGGCGGGACTGACCGCGATGGATCGGCACGTGATCGCGAACATGGGCGCCGAACTCGGCGCCACCACAACGGTTTTCCCGTCCGACGACGAGGTGCGCCGGTTCCTGGCGGGCGAGGACCGGGAGGAGGTATGGCGCGAGCTGGTCGCGGACGACGGCGCGTCCTACGACATCGACGAGCAGATCGACCTGTCGACGCTGGAGCCGCTGATCGCCAAGCCGTCCTCCCCCGGCAACGTGGTGCCGGTCCGCGAGCTCGCAGGGGAGCCGGTGTCGCAGGTAGTGGTGGGGTCGTCGGCGAACCCGGGGTTGCGGGACTTCGCGGTGGTCGCCGAGACGCTGCGTGGCCGCTATGCCGAGCCGGGCGTCTCGGTGGACATCAACCCGACCTCACGGGAGATCCTGCAGGACCTGATCAAGGGCGGCTGGCTGTTCGACCTGATCAGCGCGGGGGCGCGGGTGCACCAGTCGGGGTGTCTGGGCTGTATCGGGATGGGTCAGGCACCGGCGACCGGGCGCAACAGCCTGCGGACGATGCCGCGCAACTTCCCCGGCCGTTCGGGCAGCCGGGAGGACTCGGTGTGGCTGTGCTCGCCGGAGACAGCCGCCGCGGCAGCACTGACCGGGGTGATCACCGATCCGCGGGATCTCAGCAAGGACAAGGGGATCGACTATCCGAGACCGGCGTTGCCGGAGCACGCGAGCGTCAACACCGCGATGCTGGCCGAGCCGCTCCCGCTGGAGCAGGCGCGCGACGTGGAGCTGGTCAAGGGGCCGAACATCTCCGAGCTACCGGACTTCGACGGGCTGCCGGACCGGGTCGAGGCGCAGGTGGGGCTGGTCGTCGGTGACAACGTGTCGACCGACGAGATCCTGCCGGCCGGCGCGAAGGTGCTCCCCTACCGCAGCAACATCCCGAAGATCTCCGAGTTCGTCTATCACGCGGTCGACGGCGACTACGTGGACCGGGTCACGGCGCTGCGCGACGAGGGCGGGCACATCATCCTCGGCGGGGACAACTACGGGCAGGGCTCGTCGCGTGAACACGCGGTGATCGCGCCACGTTACCTCGGGTTGCGGGTAGTCATCGCCAAGTCTTTTGCACGGATCCACTGGCAGAACCTCGCCAACTTCGGGATCCTCGCGCTGGAGCTCGTCGACGCCGACGACTACGACGACATCGAACTCGGCGACACCCTCGTCCTGGACGGGCTGCACTCCGCGTTGCGAGCCGGCGACACCGTCGAGGCCGGCTCCTCGCGCAGCGAGGCGTCATACACGTTGCGGCACCGGTTGTCGTCCCGCCAGGTCGACATGGTGCTGGCCGGCGGGCGGATTCCGTTGCTACGCGAGAAGATCAGCGAGGACTGACTCACCCCGCCGTCGGGTCGTCGCCGACCCGGATCAGGAGCTTGCCGACGTTGCGACCGGTCAGCAGCCCGCGGAACGCCTCGGGCGCCCGCTCGAGGCCGTCGACGATGTCCTCCAGGTAGTGCACTTGACCGCCTCGGATCCAGCCGGACATGTCGCGCTGGAAGTCCTTGTAATGCGTTGGCACGAAATCGGATTGGATGAATCCGCGCACGGTCAGGCTGAGGGTGAGGACCTTGCGGAAGAAGCCGGGCAGCTGGTCCGGTCCGGCGGGTGCCTCGGTGGCGTTGTAGCCGGCGACCAGCCCGCAGACCGGCATGCGGGCGTAGAGGTTCAGCCGGTCCAGCACGGCTTCGGTGACGGCGCCGCCGACGTTCTCGAAGTAGACGTCGATGCCGTCGGGGGTCGCCGCGGCCAGGTCGTCGACGAAGGTGGGCGACCGGTGGTCAATGGCTGCGTCGAAACCGTAGGTTTCCAGCAGGATTCGGCACTTCTCGGGGCCGCCGGCGATGCCGACCGCGCGTGCTCCCTTGGCGCGGGCGATCTGGCCGACCGCGGAGCCCACCGGCCCCGCGGCAGCCGCGACCACCACGGTCTCCCCCGCCTTGGGCTTACCCAGCACCAACAGGCCGGAGTATGCCGTGAACCCCGGCATCCCGAGGACGCCGACAGCCGTGGACACCGGTGCCTGGGCCGGGTCGAGGCGTCGCAGGTGCTTGGCGTCGGCAACGGAGTGGGTCTGCCAGCCGGCATACCCGAGCACGATGTCTCCGGCCGCGAAGTACGGCGAACGGGATTCGAGCACCTCGCAGACCGTGCCACCGACGATGACGTCACCCAGCTGCAGGCTCGCGGCATACGACTTCGCCGTGCTCATCCGGCCGCGCATGTAGGGGTCGAGCGACAGGTAGATGGTCCGCAGCAGCACCTGCCCGTCGGCGAGCGCCGGCAGGTCGACGGTCACTGTCTCGAAGTCGCTGTCCTGCGGCATACCCACCGGGTAGGCCGCCAGCCGGATCTGGGTGGTCGTGGTCATCGACCTATCCTCCCTCCTGGTCGCCGATCCTCACAGACCACCCCGCGAACGCTCATTACCAATTGCCCAACTCGGCGATGGTGTCTTGGACCCAGTCGGCGATGAACGAGTTGATGTGCGGCATGTGGTCCAGACCGACGTGTTCGGCGGCGCCCTCATCGGGTGTGAAGATCCGCAGCTCGCGCTTCGGGCTGTGGACTGCCTGATCGTAGGACTGGTGCGCATAGTCGACCGAGATCTGCCGGTCGTTGGCTCCGTGCGCGATCAAGAACGGGCAGGTTATCTGATCGACGACACCGTTGAGGTGGATGCCCTCGGCGTAGGAGATGAACTCGTCGAGGTCGTCGTACCCGAAGACCCACTTCACGTGTTCCCAGTAGTGCGGGACGGGGTTCTCACCCTCGCGCTGCAGACGCTTCTTCTGCACCTCACCCCAGTTGTGGTTGGCACCCCACACCGCGATCAGCTTGATCCGCTTTTCGAAGGCCGCGGCGCGCGGCACGTAGTAGCCGCCGAGTGACCAGCCGACCAGACCGATCCGGCCGCTGTCGACGTCAGGACGGGACTCGAGGTAATCGACCTGCGCCGTCGCCCATGCCTCGGTCCCGATCCGCGCCTTCAGGTCGCCGAAGCGCAGCGCCTCACCCGAGCCGGGGTTGTCGATCATCAGCACCGAGATCCCCCGCTGGCGCATCTCCTGCGGCCAGCCGGACGTGTACATGTGCTCCTTGGTGGAGTCAAGCCCGTTCCACATGATCACGCACGGCACCGGCTCGCCGTTCACGCTTGCGTTGGAGAAGTATGCCGGCAAGCTGGTGCCCTCGAACGGCACCTCGACCCGGCTGACCGCCGGGTCGGCGATTTCGAAGACCTTCGCGAATGCGTCCAGCGCTTGTTGGTAGAACGCCCGGCGATCCGGATCGGCGTTGCTCAGCATCCGTTCGGCCTGGCAGACATACAACCCCGAGCGATACCACTCCTGACCGGCCGTCCGCAGGTGACCGGCCGCCTCGGAGGCGTGCGCCTGGTCGGCCAGCTGGTCGGCGACCGCCTTCCACGATCGGACGAACAGTTTGCTGCCCGAGTCGACGTCCCGTGCCTCCCGAGCCGGGCGGCAAGCACGATCGACCTCGTCGATCAGACCGCCATTGTTCAGCGTCGCGCAGACGCCAAGGTTCCAGACGTACTTGGGCCCGGTGAAGTATTCGAACATCTGCTACTCCTAGCTGCGGGGACGGAACGGCCGCAGCGCGGGTGCCGGCGCGGCCTCGATGATGGTGTTGGTCAGTGAGCCGAGCCGGCCCACTGCGATGGTGACGGTGTCGCCGGGTTCCAGCGGAGGCGGCAACTGGCTGCCACGGCGACCCCACAGCTCGGCGAGACAGCCGCCGTTGCCGAGCGTGCCCGAGCCGAGCAGGTCGCCGGCCCGGACCGCCGAATCGCGGGACGCGTAGGCGATCAGGGTCGGGAACGGCCAACCCATGTGACGCAGCGAGTCGTCCCCTATCTGTACCCCGTTGATCTCCGCGGTGCCGCGAAGCGACAGGAAACCGTCGGCGTCCACGCAGTCGGCAACCTCGTCGGCGGTCACGATCCACGGCCCGAGCGCGCTGCCGAAGTCCTTGCCCTTGGCAGGCCCGAGACCCACTTGCATCTCGCGGGCCTGCAGGTCCCGCGCGGAGAAGTCGTTGAACAGCGTGTAACCGAAGATCGCGTCGGCGGCCTGCGCTTCGGTCAGTGAGCTGCCACCTGCGCCCAGCACCACTCCGACCTCGAGCTCGAAATCGAGTGCGCGACATCCGGTGGGCCGGGCCACCTCCTCCCCCGGCCCCAGCACTGTGTGCGGGTTGGCGAAGTAGAAGGTGGGGGCGTCGTACCACGCGTCCGGCACACCCTCGGCCCCCTCAACCGAGCTCCGGACGCCCTCGACGTGCTCCTCGAAGGCGACGAAGTCCCGGATGCTCGTGGGCCGGTATGGCGCCAGAAGCCGGATCTGGTCGAGTGGGGCACCAGGGACGCGCACCGCTCGTTCGCCGAGCGCCAGTGCGCGGTCAAGTCCTTCCGAGACGATTTCCTCCACGGAGTGTCCGCCCGGGACCGGATGTGCCGTCAACCCGTCGATCACCACTGCCGTGGTGCGTCCGTCGATCGCGGCCGTGCCGAATCTCATGACTCCTCCGTCGCGGGCCTGGTGGCGTCGGCGATGCCCTTGTGCGAGACGTGCGCCGTCAGCCCGCCGTCGATGACCAGCTCGGCGCCGTTGTAGTAGGCCGACTCATCGGAGACCAGGAACAACATCGTCGGCGCGATGTCCGCCACCTGCCCGGTGCGCCCGAGCGGGATCTCAGCGACGGCTGCGGCACGGAACGCAGGCGAGGCAGACTCCATCAGCGGCGTTTCGACGAGACCCGGCATCACGGCATTCACCCGGATGCCGCGCTCACCCAGCTCCAAGGACGCGGTGCGGGTCAGCCCGCGCAACGCCCACTTGCTCGCGGTGTACGGCGCGGCCGCGTGCCCGGACACCGCGGCCACCGAGCACACGTTGACGATCGACGCACCCGCGCCCATCAGGGGCACCAGCGCCTGGATGCCCAGCAGCGGACCGGTGACGTTGATGTCCATCGTGCGGTGCCACACGTCCAGGTTGACGTGCGGCAACCGGTCGCGGGCTGCGACGCCGGCGTTGTTGATCAGCGCGTTGACCCGGCCGTGCTCCCGTCGGACGGCAGCGGCCAGACCGGCCCAGTCCGACTCGGATGTCACGTCCAGACGCCGGTAGCTGATGGACAACCCGTCGCCGGCGAGACGTGCCTCGAGCGCCATACCTTCGTCGTCCAGGACATCGACGGCGAGGACGGTGGCGCCTTCCCTGGCCAGCGCCTCGACCTCGGCGGCGCCTTGCCCCCGGGCCGCGCCGGTTACGACCACGACCTTGCCCGCCACACGGCCTGTGTCGCTCATACCGGCGGGGCGACGAAGACGCCGCGGTCAGGATCGTTGAAGGAGTCCTTGGCGATGAGCTCGCTCATCGCGTCCGCCGTCCCCCACACATCCTGCGTGTTCGGGTCCGCGATGTCGAAGACGTGCGGGTGCCATTCGTCGGTCGTCAGCCGGTCCAGCTCAGTGGTGTACTCCATCGTGTTACCGCTGGGGTCCAGGAAGTAGCTGAAGGTGTTGTTGCCGGCGTTGTGCCGGCCGGGGCCCCAGATCTTCTTGATGCCGGCCCGCATCACCCGGCCGGTCCCGCGCATGTATTCGTCGAGGCCGCGCATCTCGAAGGACACGTGGTGCACCGAGGTGTGCGGTCCACGGGCGATCGCCAAGCTGTGGTGCCAGTCGTTGCACCGCATGAAATGCATCATCTCGCCCATGTGCTCGCCCCACAGGGTGTCGGTGAGCATGAAGCCGAGGTGCCTGGCATACCAATCCCGAGTCGCATTCGGGTCTTTCGAGTTCATCACGGCGTGCGAGATCCGCACCGGGATCGCCTCGCCTTCCTCGATCTCCCGGTGCTGTCGTGTGGCGACGTCACTGGAGACCTCGATGGTGCGGCCATCGACGTCGAAGAAGCGGAAGCCGTACCCGCCGCCGGCGGTCTGCAGCTCCCCAGGCGCGCCGACGACCCGGATGCCCTCGCTGCCGAGCTTGGCGGCCAGCGCGTCGACGGCCGCGCGGTCCGTCGCGCCGAACGAAATCAGATCCAGCCGCTTGTCACCGGCCTGGCGGAGTCGAACGATGTACTGCTCCGGTGAGCCTTCCGCCGCGAAATACGACAGTTTGCCGTCCGTGCCGATCTCGGTGAGCCCCCACGTGTCCCGGTAGAACGACCGCTGTGTGCCGTAGTCGGGGACGGCCAGGTCGACGTGACGCAGGTGCGTGATGCCGAACGGGTTGACGTTGCCGGGCATGTCTTCTCCTTGCGAGGTCGCGGGATGTGTTGCGTCGAACGTAGGTCGGTGCGCGCGGGTGGCGGAACTCACTGCTGCGCATGCCAGCTATCGGTGTCGGTCATGGAAAGAGCGGTTGCTGCCCGGGCCGCGGACGGCCCGGGCAGCCGCACTCAGGACAGGGAGATCACGACGTTTCCGGTGTAGGTCTTGCCGGCGTCGATCGGTGTGCGCACGCCGTCCACCGTCATCGTGACCTGCTTGCCGTGAGCGCCCAGCACCCGCGAACCGTGACCGACCGTCAGCTTCGAGAGGTATGACGTGCCGGTGACGGTCCAGGCGGCGTCGTCCAGGTCGACGATCGTGCCGTTGTTGACTGCCTGCCCGGCGTGGTTGTCCACCTCGTCCAGCTGCTGGTAGTTCGACGAGTCGATGGTGCTCACCCGGTGCTTGGCTGTCGAGGACGACAACACTCCGGCGATGGTGGAGTGGTCGAAGTTGAGCACCATGTTCATACCGCTGGTGGCGGACCCACGGAAACCATTGAAGAAGTCCCCGCGCAGGTGGGCATGGGTGAAGGTCGACTGCGCGTCCGAGTCGTGAACGCCAGCAACGTCCCAGCTGGTGTCCTTGACCGGCGCGCCGGTGGGCTCGGTGTAGACACCCTGGTTGACCAGCTTGCCATCGACCACGACCGGCCCCGGGTCGTCGTTGGTCATCACCTGCATCAAGATGCCGTTCTGCGGAGTCAGCTGCGCGCCCTGCGACCCGTCGACGTTGAGGCTCAGCGGTGCACCCTTGACCAGGAAGGTGGCCTCCTTGGTGTTGAACCTCGTGTGCCCGCTGATGTTCTCCGTGGCGGGCCCGAAGTTCATGATCCCGAAGCGCCGCGAGTTCACCACCGTTGCTTTCGTCGGTATCGCTGCGAGCCGCCGGGTGGTCAGTCCGATGGAGTTCCAGGAGTTGGCCGCCTTGACTGCCGAAGGGGTGCTGTCGCCATACGTGACGGTCCCTCCGGTGATGATGCTCGCGTAGGTCGCGACGTCCAAGGTGGTGCCCAGGATCCGCTCGGTCGCGTTGCCGATCGCGTACGTTCCATAACCGCCCTCGGACCCGACGTGCTTGAGCCGGTCGTTGACGGCCACGAGCTGCACGTCGGAGCCGGCATCGGTGGAGAGCAGGCCCCAGCCGGTCGAGGAGACTGAGGTGTTCAGGTAGGAGGCCTTGGTGTTGTCGCCCAGCAGGTTGGTGGCGCGCACGTTGCCCTTGATGCCGAGCATCCACGGCGCGTCCTGCATCACGGCGAGGTCGACGGTCGACTGGTAGTCGCTGGGCAGTACGCCGTCCCGCACGCTCAGCTGCGAGTTCTCGACCACCAGGTTGCTCCCGCCGGTGGCGACCACGGCGCTGCGGTCGGTGCCGTGGTTGGCGATGTTGACGTGGTCGAGCACGACGCGGGTGCCCGTCCCGGTGGAGGTGACGGCAGTCCCGTAGCCGACGAAGTCGGACCGTCCGTTGCCGTTGAGCCGGATGCGGCTGTTGCGCAGGCTGTAGTCGCTGGTCGCGTAGAGCGCGTTGAAATCCTCACCCGTGGATCGGACCAGGATCCCGTCGGCGCTGCGTGACCTGACCCGCCCGGCCTGCACCGCGGCGGGCACCGATGACCCTGCCTGGAGTCCAGCCGCGCCGACGTAGAGGGCCTGCCGGAACGGGAACGTCAAGCCTTGCCACGCAACGGGATTCGCGTCAGCAACAGTGAGGACGATGGCGCCGCGATACGTCCCGGGCTGCAGGGCGGTGTCCGTGCCGCCGGTCTTGGTGAGCGCGGCGCCGGTGTCGACGCCGTTGACGGTCAGGGTCAGGCTCTCCCCGGACGGCGCGGTCACGGTGGCGCCCGGCTCGATCGTGAGACGGTGCAGCCGGACGGTAGACGTGACCGTCCAGGTGTCGCCGGAGTGGACCGTCTTGTCGGGGTCGGTGGCGGCGGATGCGCCGGGTTGCACGCAGGTGGCGAGCGCCAGAGCTGCCACGGGGGCGAGCGCGATCATGCGACGGTGAGACATCGAGAATTCCTCTCGTAGTGATGAACGCCCTGGCCACCTACGCGTCGCAGTCAAGCAACGCCGGCAGCGCGGAGGAACTCACCGTGGCTGATGCCTGTGATCCGGGTCACCGATGGTGGGACACCGCCGCCGGCACTGCAGGCCAGGGCAAGGAGCGAGCAGCGCCGGCGACGGCGGGACTACGGGTGGACTGCCGCCTTACGGCGCAGGGATCAGGGCCTGCAACGCCTCGTCCATGACCCGACCGGGGTCGGCGTCCGGTGTCCCCGGTCGCTGCTCCCACTCGGCCAGCAGCAGCGTGGCGTCGACGACGCCCTTGATCCGGGGGACGCGGCGTGCGTGGAACGCGGCGAGCTGCTCCTCCAGGTCACCCTCGGCTGTCACGTGGCGGGCCAGCAGGAGAGCGTCCTCCACGCAGAGTGCGGCACCCTGCGCGACCAGCGGCGGTATGGCGTGCACGGCCTCACCGAGCGCGAGCACCCGGCCGCGGTGCCACGGTCCGGCGACGAAGATCCACTCGATCTCCTGGAAGTTCAGGAAGGTGTCCTCGTGGATCGACTCCCGCAGGAAGTCGAACTCGCCATGGAATCCCGCCATCAGCCGGCGGACTTCCTGCCAGTCGGCGAGATCGTTCGCGGTGCGTTGCGGCTCGCACAACACGAAGACGTAGCAATGGGTTTCGCTGACCGGGGTGTAGCCGACCTTATAGGCGCCACCGGACCCGAGCGGGAATGCGATGCCGCCGCGCATATCGGGTTTACGAGAGGTCACCGCCCGCCAGATGCCCAGCCCGGAGGAGGCCACCTGCTCGGTGATGCCGAGCGCGGCACGCGACCTGGAGTGAATGCCTTCGGCGACGATCACCAGGTCCCACTCGCTCGTCGTTCCGTCCGAGAGGGTCGCCGACGCTGTGGCGCCGACCGTCTCGAAGGACACCAGCTCGGTCCCGAGCCGGAAGGCGACGCCTTCCGCTTCCGCCTTGCGCACCAGCGCCCCGTGCACGTCGGGGCGCAGCGCGCCGATGGTGGGCGGCAGGTCCGGACCACCGGTGCGCGGGGTGTCCAGGTGGGCCAGCTCCGTCCCATCGGCGAGGAAGAGCGTGATGCCGTCCTCCTCCGGGAAGGCATCGCCGAGGATCTCCTCGAGCACACCGAGCTCGCGAAACACCCGCAATGCGTTGCCCTGAATGGTGAGCCCGTGCCCGACCCGCGCCCAGGCACGGACCTTGTCGACGACCGTCACGTCGACGCCGCGCTGGGCGAGCGCGATGGCCGCGGTGAGGCCGGTGAACCCGCCACCGACGACGAGCACATTCCGAACCGACATCCCTGACTCCTTCGCTGAACTTGCGACGTATCCGTTGCTGAGCCGACCGTATGAGTCCCGCGCGGCCCCGCACAGACGCCGATCGTGATGGCAGCCATCAGGCACGGATGCGCTCAGCCGAGCACCGATCCACCGCCATCGATCACGAGGTTCGCGCCGTTGATGTAGGTCGCCTCGTCCGAGCACAGGAAGATGGCCGCGCTGACGATGTCCTCGGGTCGGCCGACCCGGCCCGCGGGGATGCGGTCCAGCACGATCCGGCGCACCCGCTCGGGCGGATCCGCAAGGAACGTGCGGGTATTCGGTGTTTCGACGAGGCCCGGACTGATCGCATTCACGCGGATGCCGTGCGGCGCGCCCTCGACCACCAGCTGCCGGGTGAGCGACAGGACACCCGCTTTGGCGGTGCCGTGAGCGTTCTGCGGCATGAACTCCACACCCCGCAACGCGGCGATCGAGCCGACGTTGAGGATGACGCCGCCACCGTGCGCCTTCAGGTGCGGCCAGGCCGCCCGGACGGTGTAGAAGACGAGGTTGAGCTCATTGCGCATCGTGAAGTCCCAGTCGTCCACCGACAGGTCCTCGATCGACCCGAAACGTTGCGTGGACGCGTTGTTGTAGAGGATGTCGATGCCGCCGTGGACTGCCACCGCATCGTCCACCCACTTCTCGGCCTGGAGAGCGTCGCCGAGGTCGACCCCGCCCATCACGGTCAGGTCGCCGCCCTGCCCACTCACCACCCGTTGGGTCGCGCGCACGCCCTCCTCGGACAGGTCGCAGCCGACGACCTTTGCGCCGGCAGCACAGAACATCCGTGCCGCTGCGACGCCCATCCCGCCACCGATGCCGGTGATCAGCGCGATCTTGCCATCCAGTCTTCCGGTCATGCGGTGTCCTTGCCTGCTGCGATGCTGCGGTCGAGCAGCTCGATCAGGTTGCCCTCAGGGTCGGCGACATACGCCATCCGCACACCCGGCTCCGGCGAAGGCCGCGGTGACATCCGGTCGGTGGCGCCTGCGCCCACGAGGACGTCATACGCCAGGTCCACGTCGGGGACGTCGAAGGCGAGGTGTCCGAAGCCCAGCGTCAGGGCGGCGTCGACCGGGGAGTCCGGTTGCATTCCCGCCACGTGGCCCGTGCGGTGCAGCAGCTCGATCCGGTGACCCGCCGCGCTGTGCAGCATCACGCCGGCGAAATCGACGTCGGGCAGGGCGAATTCAAACTCCACCTGGAGGGCGAGCGCGTCGCAGTACCAGCGCGTCATCGCCGCCAGATCAGCGACATTGAGCCCGACGTGGTCCAGGCGACCGGTGACGCCGGTCACCGGACACCACCGACGTACACCGTGCGTTGGTTGGTGAATTCACGCACTCCGTCGGCGGCGAGCTCACGCCCGTGACCGGACCGCCTGATCCCGCCGAAGGGCAGTCGCGGATCGGAAGCGACCATGGCGTTGACGAACAGCGCGCCCGATCGGATGCGCCGGCCAACCGCGAGCGCATGGGCCGGCTCGCCCCAGACCGAGCAGCCGAGTCCGTATGCCGTTGCATTGGCCATCTCGACTGCCTGGTCGTCGTCGCGTGCTCGCAGGATCGCCGCAACCGGACCGAAGGTCTCCTCCGTGGCTGCCGTCATATTCGGCGTCACCCGGTCCAAAATTGTTGGCAGGTAATAGGTTCCGACCGATTTACCACCGGTGACGAGCTCGGCACCTTCGCGCACCGACGCCTGCACCTGCGCGTGTAGCGCTGCCAACAGGTCCGGTCGGGCCATCGGGCCGACCTGCGTGTCCGGGTCGGCCGGGTCGCCCAGTCGCAACCGCGCCACGGCCGGACTCAGCCGGGCGACGAACTCATCGGCTATCTCGTCGACGACGACGAAGCGCTTGGCCGCGATGCAGCTCTGGCCGCCGTTGCCGAAGCGTGAGCGCACCGCCTGGGCGACGGTGTGGTCGAGGTCGGCGTCCGCGAGGACGACGAACGGATCGGAGCCGCCGAGCTCCAGGAGGCTCTTCTTCAGCGCCTTTCCGGCAGCGGCACCGACGGCTGAGCCGGCTCGCTCGCTGCCGGTCAGGGTCACGGCTGCGACCCGGTCGTCGGCGATGATCCGCGGCACGACCTCGGGCACGTCGGCCTCGGCGATCACCACGGTCTGGAACAACGCGTCGGGCGCTCCTGCCTTCGCGAACACGTCGGCGAGCGCCAGCGCGCAGCCGGTGACGTTCGGTGAGTGTTTGAGCACACCGGCGTTGCCCGCGACGAGCGCGGCGCAGGCGAAGCGGATCACCTGCCAGAACGGGTAGTTCCACGGCATCACCGCGAACACCACGCCGAGCGGCTCCGCCGCGACCCAGGATCGCCGGGCGTCGCTGGCCAGCTCCCGGTCGGCCAGCCAGCCCGGCGCTTCCTCGGCGACGACGTCACAGTTTCGTGCGCACTTGTCGACTTCGGCGAGAGACTCGGTGATCGGCTTGCCCATCTCGGCGGTGATCAGCGCGGCGTGCCGCTCCCTGTCACCGCGCAGGATGCCCGCGACGGCCCGCAGAAGCTCGGTTCGGTCCCCCACCGGCCTGCTCGCCCACCGCTGCTGCGCCGTCACCGCACGGTCCAGAACTGCGTCGATCACAGCCCAGTCAGCGGCCTCATACGTCTGCAGGGTGCTGCCGTCGATCGGACTGATCGTGGTCACGGTGGCCATCAGGCGCTCTCCCCCAGTACGACGCGACGCCGGGCCGGCGGCACCGGCGCAGCGGTATGACGCTGCGGCACCACCCGGTTGCGGATCGTGCCGATGCCCTCGATGGTCATCTCGACGACGTCACCGGGACCCAACGGCGGTGGCTCCAGTCGCCCGGTGCGACCCCACGACTCGGCGAGCGAGCCGGACGCGCAGGTGCCGGAGGCCAGCACTTCACCGGCCCGCACCCAGGAGGCGCGCGAGGCGTGCGCCACGAGCTGCTCGAACGACCACCCCATGTGACCGGACCGATCGGCTCCGACCGGCTCACCGTTGACCTGCACCTCCATGGCCAGGTCCAGGAAGCCGTCGGCGTCCCGCTTGTCGTCGAACTCGTCGACGGTCACCACCCAGGGGCCGATGGTGGTGGCGAAGTCCTTGCCCTTGGACGGGCCGAGCTTGAGCTTCATCTCCTTGCCCTGCACGTCTCGTGCGGACCAGTCGTTCATCACCAGATATCCGCCGATCGCGGCTCGCGCCTGCTCCGGCGTCGCGTCCCGCACATCACGACACACAACGGCGGCGAGCTCCAGCTCGAAATCGAGTCGCTCGGTGTCCGGCGGGTGGGCGATGTCGTCATACGCACCGACGACCGCGTGCGGGGCCATGAAACAGAACACCGGGGCGTCATACCACTCGGCGGGCGGGCCCGCATTGCCCATGCCCTTCTCCATGCCGTCCACGTGCGCCTCGAAGGTCAGGAAATCGCGCATCGCGACCGGGTAGACCGGCGGCAGGAGGACAACATCGGCCAAGCCGATACCGTCGGCGCCGGCGGCGGCATCCGCCGTCTGGTCGCGCAACTCCTTCGACGCCGCCAGCAGGTCGACGAGATCGACGGCTCCGGGGATCGAGTGGACCGTGGTGCGTGCGCCGGCTCCGAGGACCAGCCCCACCTGGGGGTCGGCCGCGGGGTCCGCATCACGGCCACGGAACCTACACAGTCGCACGGCTCAGCCGAAGGTCTCGTAGAACGCCCGGGCCCGGTCGGTCAGCACCGGGATCGCCTGGCCCGCGCCATACTCCTGGAAGTGCTCGGACTCGCCGTGCGCCCGGTAGGCCGCCTCGTCGTCGTAGATCTCGAAGAGGTGGAACACGTGCGGGACCTCGGGGTCCTGATACGCCTGGTAGTACTGGTTTCCGGGCTCCTGACGGGACGGCGGCGCCAGCTTCGTGATGGCGTCCTTGACGATCTCTGCCTTGTCAGGCTCCGCGGTCCACGTGGCCGCAACGACGTAACCCATTGCTTGTTCCTCCTGTGAGTGTGCACGGGCGGGCTGACGCCCGATTCCACGCTTGACGCTAGATCCACGAGGGTGCCGGCGGAACTCACCGGAACCGATAGCTGGCATCCGCACCGGAACGTTCCGCAGGGTCGCACCGGAAAAGTACGGTCGCCGGAGACCGTGGGCGAGCTGGCGAAAGGAAACCCGTGAACGAGCAACCATTGACCGACGCAGCAGTGGACCATCGCTGGGCCGGGAGCCTGCTGACGCGCGGTGACGAGGGCTTCGACGCTGCCGTCGTCGATCGCGTCTTCAACCGCCGCCTGCCGGTTCGACGGCCCGCGGCGGTGCTGCGCGCCGGGTCCGAGCAGGACGTGATCCAGGGAGTCAGGCTGGCCCGCGAACGCGGCTGGAAGGTCGCGGTCCGCTCCGGCGGGCACAGCTGGGCGCAATGGTCGATGCGCGACGAGGCGCTGGTGATCGATCTCGGCGGGCTGCACGAGCTCACGTATGACGAGGGCACCGGCATCGCGACTGCCTCCCCCGCGGTGCGCGGCGGCACGGACCTCGGGCCGTTCCTGGAGGAGCGCGGGCGCTTCTTCCCCGGCGGCCACTGCCCGACCGTCGGCATCGGCGGGTTTCTGCTGCAGGGCGGCCAGGGCTGGAACGCCCGCGGCTGGGGCTGGGCGGCCGAGTACATCATCGGCATCGACGTCGTCACCGCCGACGGCGATCTCGTGCACGCCAGCGAAACCGAGAACACGGACCTGTTCTGGGCGGCCCGCGGCTCGGGGCCGGGCTTTTTCGGCGTGGTCACCCGCTTTCACCTGCGCACCATTCGACTCTTCGGGCATCTGGCACAGACCGTCCAGGTCTACGACCTGCAGGAGTACGACGAGGTGATGACCTGGCTGCAGGGCATGCACCACACGGTGGCGGACACGGCCGAGATCGTCGCCCTGACGCACACTGACCGGTCGGTGCGGACCGACCGTCCGGTGCTGACCGTGACCGCGCTCGCGCTCGTCGACGATGCGGCTGAGGCCGACCGGGTGCTGGCGCCGTTCCGGGACTGCCCCGCCCGCTCGCGAGCGCTGGTGGACGTCGACTCGGCGCCCACGACGCTGGCCGAACAACGCGCGCGCCAGCTGCTCGAGAACCCCGAGGGCCACCGGTGGGTGGTCGACAACGCCTGGCTGTCCGGAACGCCGCAGGAGGTCGTGTCGGCCGCGCGGACCGTGTACACCGACCTGCCGAACGACACCTCGTTCACGATCTGGTTCTCGATGGCGCCGCTGCGGCAACTGCCGGACATGGCGTTCTCACTGCAGTCCGAGATCTACCTGGCTTCCTATGTCCTGTGGGCCGACGCCGCGCACGACGAGAGGTGTCGGCTGTGGCTGGATCGCGCGATGGCCGAGCTGGAGCCGGTTACCGTCGGCCAGTATCTCGGCGACGGTGATCTCGCCCACCGGCAAGTCCGGTTCATGTCCGACGCGGCCTGGCAGCGGCTCGGGCGGATCCGGCAGGACCGCGACCCGGACGGCCTGTTCGTGGGCTATTTGGCGGGCGCAGGCGCCACCAATCAGAACCACTGGGAGTGAGCTCAGCCTGCGGCGAGCGCCTCCCGTGTCTCGTCGAGCCGGTCGAACAACCAGCAGTGCGCCGGGTCGTCCAGCCGGGACGGCGCGAACCAATAGCCCTCGACCAGTGGAACGTCGTCGAAGGGCGAATCCGCAACAGTGAGTGTGGTTCCCGGACCGATCACCATTCGAGCCAAACGGTCCGGCAGCACAGCGACCATGTCGGTGCCCTGGATCACGAACGGCAGCGGCAGCCAGCCGCTCACCTGGACCGACACCCGACGATCCAGCCCGAGCTCGGCGGCGGCGCGATCGGCGGGTGTGAGGTTGCCCGGGCCGAACTCGCCGACGGCATACGACAGCGCCCGCAGGTCGGCGAGCTCGAGCCGACCGTTCCGCAGCCGCGGGTTGCCCCGATCGACGAGGCAGACCATCCGATCCCGCCACAGCGGCCGGTTCTCGCCGAGGAAGCCGAAGCCTTGCGGCCCGACCATCACGTCGTAGTCGACCAGCACGCGCTCGGACGCCCGCAGGTCGGGGCCCATCTTGTCGATCTGCAGCCGCAGATGCGGCGCCTGCGCGGAGATGACTGCCATCAACGGTTCGTGGAGCACGGCGATGGCGTAATCACTCATCGTCAGCCGGAACAACCGGGTGCTCGTCGCGGGATCGAACTCCTCTTCGACCTGCATCGCCCGGCCGAGCAGATGCACGGCACGCTGCACCTGCGGGAGCAGCTCACGGGCAAGCGGCGTCAGCTCGTAGTCGCGCCCCGACCGAGTGAGCAGCTCGTCATCGAACCTGCGCCGCAGCTTCGCCAGGGCGCCGCTCATAGCCGGCTGGCTCAGCTCGAGCCGCTTGCCCGCGTTGGTCACGTTGCCCTCCTCGAGCAGCGCTTGCATAGCGACCAACAGATTCAGATCGGTCCCACCCAGGCCCATCGGCGGCGCTCCTTTCGATGCGTGTCGACGGTAGCTCAGCTCACTACGATGACGACACCGGAAGCCGGACTGGAGGAGCCATTGGGATGAGCAGTGATGCGCTACACAGCGTGGACGCCAACCTGCTGCTGTCGTTGCAGGCGTTGCTCGAGGAACGCAACCTCACCCATGCGGGCACCCGGATGAACATGACGCAGCCGGCCATGAGCGGCGCGCTCACCAGGCTGCGGCGGCACTTCGATGACGACTTGCTCGCGCGCACTTCGCAAGGGTTCGAGCTCACCGACCTCGGACGCCGACTGGTGCCCATGGTGGCCGAGGCCGTTGCGGCGGCGGAGGCGCTGCTCGGCGAGGCGCAGCCGTTCCGGCCGGACGAAAGCACCAAGCGGTTCATGGTCAGCACCTCGGAATACGCGATGACGGTGCTCGCCGCCCCGCTCACCCGGGTGCTCGCCGAGCGGGCACCCGGCTGCTCGATCGCGTTCGACGCAATGCCGCCCACCCGCGACCAGTTCGAAGCGCAGCTGCTGCGGCGGGACTTGATCATCGGACCGACCTGGTTCGATTTCCCCGGCTCGCGGCAGCCGGTGTTCACCGATCACCTGGAATGCATCGTGGCCCGGGACAACGGCCGTGTCCGCGATGGCCGGTTGTCCCTGACGGACCTGCGGCAGATGCCGCATGCAGTCTCCGAACTCGGCATGCCCGGTGAGTTCCCACGACCGCTGGAGGCCGCGATGGAGCGGGTGGGCATCGTGGATCGGCACGTGCAGGTCCAGGTGAGCAGCCTGCTGACGCTGCCTTTCGCGGTCGCAGGGACGCAGCTGTGTGCGTTCGAGCTGTCCCGGCTCGCCGAGCGCTGCCTGGTGCCGCTGGACCTGATCATCGTGGGCACACCGCTCGACCGGGTCGAGATCACCGAAGCGGCACACTGGCACCCTCGCCGCGCCGCGGACCCGGCGATCGTGTGGCTGCGTGAGCTGTTGTATGACGTTGCCATCGAACTGGATTCGTCCGACTGACCCATCGCGCGAGGAGTCACCCGCCACCTGCGGCACCTCAGCTGGTGCGGCCGCGGTGCCGGCCCAGCCAGGTGGACAATCCGACGGCGGCGAGCAACGCGATACCGTTGAACACCGGGCTGACCCAGGTGGACGCGCCCGCGAGAGTGAGACCACTGACCGCGACGGCGACGAACAGCACGCCGATGAGCGTTCCCCACACGTTGAAGAAGCCGGGCCGGACGGCGGTGGCGCCCAGGAACGCCGCCGCCAGGGCCGGGAAGAGCAGCGATGTCCCATCGCTGGCAGTCGCGCTCCCGGTGCGAGCGAGCTGCAGCACACCGACCACCCCCGCGATGGCACCGGCCAGCACGAAGGTGACGGTCGCGTAGCGGGCTGACCGGATGCCGACCAGTTGCGCGGCACGAGGGTTGGCGCCGACGGCATACAGGGACCGGCCGTACGGAGTGTGACTGAGCAGGTACCACAGAGCCGCCGCAATCAGGACCACGACGTAGACGACCTCGGGGATGCCGAACAGGTTCGAGTTCCCGAAGTTCACCAGGGTCGGCGAGATACCGGCGAGGATCGTCTGGCCTCCGGTGTACCACTGGATGATGCCGGACAGCAGGGTCGCCATACCCAGGGTCGCCACGAACGCGTTCAGCCGGAACCGCGTCACCACGATCCCGTTGATCAGCCCGATCAGCCCGCCGATTGCGATAACGGCGACGCACGCGACCCCGAGCGGCACCCCGTGATGCGACATCAAACCTGCGGCGAAGACGGTCGCCAGGGCCGAGTTGGCGCCCACCGAGAAGTCGAAGTAGCCACAGATCAGCGGCAGGATCGCGGCGAGAGCGAGCAGGGCAACCGTTGCCTGGTTGCCGAGCAGATAGGCCAGGTTGCTGGCCGACAGGAACGTGCCGCGTGACTTCGGCAGGATGGCGAAGAAGATCCCGATCACCACGACGAGCATGAGCAGGGCGTTGCTCTCCAGGATCGCCCGCACCGGCTGTCGCGTGGGCTGGGCGAGCGGCGCTTGCGGATCGCTCTGGACGTGATCAGCGGCGGCGCTGTTGGCCGGTGCGGCGGTCTCGGTCAGGCTTGGCATGGTTGTGTCCTCGTTCTTCATCGCGGCGCTCCTGCGCGGAGCAGATCGGTCTGGGTGACGGCGGTCAGCTGGTCCGCCGTGAGGTCGTCGCCGGACAGCTCGCCCGCGACGACACCGCGCTGCAGGATGACCACCCGGTCACACAGCGCGGCCAACTCGGCGAAGTCCGAGGACGCCACCAGGACCGCGGTCCCGGCGGAAGCCGCTGACCGCACCGTCTGATAGATCTCCTGGCGCGACATGACATCGACGCCCTGGGTGGGCTCGTCGAGCAGCAGGATGCGCGGTTCGCGACGCAACCACCGCGCCAACACCACCTTTTGCTGGTTGCCGCCGGACAACGTTGCGAACGGAGCGCTCAGATCGCCGGCCTTGACCCGGTGGGTACGAACCAGGTCGCGTGCGGTGCTGGACTCGGCGGCGCGCGACATACCGCGGGCTCCCCAGAATTCGCGCAACACCGAGACACCCAGGTTCTCCCGGATCGACAAGTCCAGAAAGGACGACTCGGCGAGGCGATCCTCGGCGACATACGCCACGCCGGCGGCCATCCGGGTCTTGGCGTCCTCCCTGCCGGACTGCCGCACACCGTGGATCAGCAGATCGCCGGCATCCGGCCGACGCGTTCCGAAGACGGTCCGCAGCAGGGTGCTGCGGCCGCTGCCCACCAGACCGGTGACACCGACGATCTCGCCGGGCAGCACCTGCAGGTCGACGCCGGCGAGGGGTCCGGCGTGCAGTGAGGTGATCTCCAGCGCCGGCGCGGCCTCCTGCCGCGCCCGCTCCGCGACCCCGGGCAGTGCCGCCCCGGCGGGCCGGCCGACCATGTGAGCGACGAGGTCGTCCTCGCTGGGCGTTTCTCCCACCAGCGACGCGACGCTGCGCCCGTCGCGGAAGACGGTGAAGTCGTCGGCCACCTCCAGCACCTCGGCCATTCGATGGCTGACCATCACCACTGTCTGGCCGAGGTTGGCGCGGCGACGGATCGCCTGCAACAACGCTTCCGACTCGTGCGCCGGGAGGGTCGCGGTGGGCTCGTCCAGGACCAGGACCGGCTCACTGGCCCCGGTCTCCTGCAGGGCGCGGGCGATGGCGACCATCGATCGCTGCGCGGGACGCAGCGCGCCGACCGGCTGGTCCGGCACCGCCTGAATCTCGAAGGCTTCCAGCAGCGCCGCGACATCGGAGCGCAGCTTCTTCCAGCGGACGCGTCGCACTCCCGAGGTGGGGTAGCCGGCATCGAGCGCGAAGTTCTCCGCGATGGACAACTCGTCGAACAGGCCGAGGTCCTGGTGCACGAAGCGGAACCCCGCCTCACGGCTGGCCACCGATGTCCACTCGGCCGCAGCGTGCTCGATGCCGTGGACCGCGATGGTGCCGGCATCAGCGGTGTAGACCCCGGCGAGGATCTTGATGGCGGTCGACTTGCCGGACCCGTTGCCGCCGAGCAGTGCGTGGACGGCGCCGCGTCGCAGGGTCAGTCCCGCACCGTCCAGCGCGCGGGTGTGCCCGAAGACCTTGGACAGCCCGGCGACCCGCACCACGACGTCGCTCGCAGGTGGCGTGGACATGTCAGCTGACGCCCCACAGCTTGAGGTAGTCGGCCTTGAAGTCGACCTTCCCGCCGGTGTAGTCGCCCGTGGCGGGCAGGTTGTGCGTCGCGTCGACCATTTGGAAGCCGTCACCCTCGATGACCGGCTTCTTGTCGTCGAGCACCCTGATCGCCTCGTCGATCGAGCCGTAGGCGCCCCATTCGGACGCGTAGCCGAGTGCCCCGAAGGTGAACTTCTTGCTGCGGACGATATCCATCGTCGAGGCGTCGCCGAATCCGCTGGAGACGACCAGCTTCGAGACCTTGTTGGAGGACTCGATCGCCTGGGTGAGCCCGGCCTGCATCCATCCACCGACCGGGACCATCACGGAGTTGGCCGAGGTCGCCTGCAGCAGTGCGGTGGAGAACTTCTGCGCGAGCTGACCGCCGGACGCGTCGGCATTGGAGATGTCCAACGTCTTGACGATGCTGCAGCCGGAGCACTTCGCGAGCTCCTTCTTGAACCCCGCGGTGATCCACGGCCCCCAGACCGGGTCGGTGAAGTTCAGCATGACGACCTTCGCCTTGCCATTGGTCTTGCCGATGATCCAGTCGGCCTGCAGCTTGCCGTTGAGGTTCCAGTACTGCTCGATCGTCGTGTTCGGCAGCTGCAGTCGTTCGGTTGCCAGGGTCTTCTTGCCGCCGGTTGCGGTGCAGTCTGCGCCACCGCCGCCGATCAGCGTGACCCCGGCCTTGTCGGCGGCCTCCATCGGCGCCTGCACCGACGCGCAGTCGATGCCGACCGGGATCACCACCTTCGCCTTGGCGCTGGTCGCCTGGCGGATGCAGTTGCCCCAGCCGTTCGGGTTGAGCTGACCGTCGCAGACGTGAACGGTCCAGCCGACCTTGGTGGCGGCCTGCTTCGCCGCGGCTACCGGGGTCGAACAACTCGGGACCGATTGGCCGCAGGACACGACCCACAGGCTGACGCCCTTCTTCGGCGTCGCGGAGGTGGTCGGTGGGGTGCCAGTGACACCCTTGTACGCCGTGGCGAGCGCTCGTTTCGCGCTGCTGTTGGTCGCGCCGGAAGACTGTTTCGCGCCAGCAGAGTTCGACGTCGCCGAGCACGCGGACAGCGCAAGCGCCGAGACTGCGAGCATGGCACCGGCCATGGCAGCACGGCGAGTGCGGGAGATGACAGGCTGGGTCTGCATTGGCTCACTCCTGGGGTAGTTCCAGACCTCTGGTGCCTCGGAGTTTTGTCCGCAGCGGCCATGTGACGGAAGTCACCGGGTCGCATGACTGCGATCAGCGCTGGTTATGGCGCACCTTCTTTTCGCCGCGGCGTCGCTGGGGTGGACTGGTTCCACACCACCGGTACGAAGGAGCGCCATGCCCTGGAAGTCCCCCGACCCGTACGTCGAGCAGGTCGCCGACGGAGTCTTCGCCTATGTCCAGCCGGACGGCAGCTGGATGATCAACAATGCCGGCTGGGTCGACGACGGCGCAGGCACCGTGCTCGTCGTCGACACCCTCGCGACACAGGCCCGGACCGAGAAGCTGCTCGGCAGTCTCGAGGCGGCGAACGCGGCGAGCGCGGCGTACCTGGTGAACACCCATCACCACCCCGACCACACCTATGGCAACTGCTTCCTGCCCGAGTCCACCCTGGTGGTGGGGCACGAGCGGTGCCGGCAGGAGATGCTCGCCGCCGGGCTGGAGGCAACCCGCGTGGTCACCCAGCCGACGTATGGCAATGTCCGTGTCCGCCCTCCCGAGGTGACCTACACCGACCGGATGACGCTGCACCTCGGCGACCGGCGGGTCGAGCTGATCCATCCGGGACCCGCACACACCAGTAACGACACCGTGGTGTGGCTGCCCGGTGAACGCGTGTTGTTCTCTGGTGACGTCCTCTTCGTCGGCGGACAGCCGTTCTTGCTCGAAGGCTCGCTGCAGGGCTTCCCGTTGGCGCTGCAGCTGATTCGCGATCTCGACCCCGCCATCGTCGTGCCGGGCCACGGACCTGTGCTGCGAGGCGCCGAGGTCGGTGCGGTGCTCGACCGGCTCGGAGGGTATGCCGAGTGGGTCTCCGTGATCGCCCGGCGCGGCCACGCCGCCGGATCCAGCCCGCTCGCCACCGCACAAGCCAACCAGGACACCGAATTCGCGACGTGGCAGGAGTCTGAGCGACTGGCCGGCAACCTGCACCGCGCCTGGTCCGAACTCGACGGCAACCCCCTGGATCACCGGCTCACAGTCCCGGACGTGTGGCCGGACATGGTGGCGCTGCACGGCGGCCCGATCCCCTGCCACGCATGAGCGAAACGCGAGCCGCCTCACGCTTCTCCCGCCCCCGGCGCGTCGTCACCGGGCACACGCCGGAGGGAGTGTCCGTCGTCCTGTCGGACGGGCCGGTGCCGGTGAGCCGCGAACTCTCGGACGACGGTGTCGCCTTCCATGAGGTCTGGTCAACGCGCGCCACGCCCGCACTGCTGATAGCCGCCGAACCCGAGCCGACCGAGCGTGACCTGACAGTGCCGCCACCGGAACGCGGCACCCGCATCCGGATCAACGAGTTCCTGCCCGGTCATCTCGACGAACACGGCCGACAGTCGCCTGTGCACCGCACCGCCTCGGTCGACTACGGCATCGTGCTGACCGGCGAGATCACCCTGCTGCTCGACGACGCGGAGGTGACCCTGCACCCGGGGGACATCGTCGTGCAACGCGGCACCGTTCATGCGTGGGCCAACCGCGGCGACACCACCGCCCGGGTGGCATTCATCCTTGTCGACGGTGAGTTCTCGGCCGAGCTGGCACAAACCCTTCCCGGTGGGCTGGAGGGGCTGATGCGGCACGGGCCACGAGACGCGTAACCGTCAGGCTTTGCGTCGTCATGACGATCGGGGTCACGCGGTCCGTCTTGGACTCGGCCGTCACGTCGGCGCAGGTGCCGTGCAGGAGCAGCAGCGCGGCCCGCGTCGTTGCCCGTCGATCTCGTGGCGTATCAGCGAGTCTCCAGCACAACTCCTGTTGGACAAAGAGTCCGTCCCGGACCCTTCAGCACAAGGAGGCCGGAGATGGCCATCGAACTATCCCAGTTGCAAGCCCAGGTCCGCGAACTCGGGTTGCCCTGGACGCCCGGAGTCACGGAGAACTCCGGGCACTCGCTGCTGCAGGCACAGTCCCGCCTCGGGGCCGTGCCTCCGGAGGGTGTGACCTCGCTCGCGGAGCGACAGGCCGCCGCCGCAGCGCGCCGCGCGGGAGCCGAGGCTCCCGCCGGCCTGCCGACCGCCTTCGACTGGCGCAACGCCGGTGGCGACTTCGTCACCCCGATCAGGGACCAGGGTGGCTGCGGTTCGTGCGTCGCGTTCGGCGCGATCGCCGTGCTGGAGTCGATGGTGCGCATCCGCGCGCACAACCCCGGCCTGGGCGTCGACCTGTCCGAGGCGCAGTTGTTCTTCTGTTACGGCCCGGGGCACGGGGCCGGTCACTGCCCCGGTGGCGGCTGGTGGCCGGATCAGGCCTTTGCCTGTATGGCGGACGGCATCGTCGACGAATCCTGCTTCCCCTACACGGCGGCGGATCAGCCGTGCAACCTGTGCCCCGACTGGGCGACGAAGCTGACCAAGTTCACCTCGAGCACCACCCGGAACTCGATCGCCGCGATGAAGCAGTTCATCTCCTCGACCGGGCCGATGACCACCTGCTTCACCGTCTACGAGGACTTTTACTACCACTACGCCGGCGGGGTCTACACCTACAACGCGTCCACCAGCGGCAACGCGGTCGGTGGGCACTGCGTGTGCATCGTCGGGTATGACGACAGCCAGGGATGCTGGATCGCGAAGAACTCGTGGGGGTCGGGCTGGGGTGAGAACGGCTTCTTCCGGATCGCGTACGGCAGCGCGGGGATCGACGCGGAGATGTGGGGCATCGACGGCACCGTCACCTCACCGCTGATCCCGCTCACCCAGTCGGGCCGGGCGACGACCCCGATGAGTGTCGTGGCGCGCAATCCGCAGCATCTGGACCTGTTCGAGGTCGGGCCGGACGGCAAGACGGTCAGCACCTGGTGGGACGCGTCCGCCGGCTGGGGCCAATGGTTCTGGGTCAGCGGTGGTGTCGCGTCGCCGGGTGGCGAAGGATCACCGGTGACCTCGGTGTCGCGGAACCCCAACCACCTGGACCTGTTCACGGTCGGGACCGACAACCGGGTCTATTCGTGTTGGTGGGACGCGGCGTCCGGCTGGGCGGCGTGGTTCGTGATCCCGGGCCTGACCGCGCGACCCGGGTCGAGCGTCGAGGTGGTTAGCCGGTATGCGGACCATCTGGACCTCTTCACGACCGACAGCACCGGCAAGACGATGTCGACCTGGTGGGATGCGTCGTCGGGGTGGGCGAACGGGTGGTTCCAGCTCGCCGGTGGCGTCGCGGCTGCGGGGTCGCCGGTCACGGCGGTGTCCCGATTCACCAATCATCTGGACGTTTTCACCGTCGGGACCGACAACCGGGTCTACTCCTGCTGGTGGGACGCGTCGTCCGGGTGGTCGAGCTGGTTCCCGCTACCGGGCGTGACCTGTGGTGCAGGGGCGCGGGTGTCGGTGGTCTCGCGGGCGACCGGAAACCTGGACCTGTTCACGACCGACACCTCCGGCCGGATCATGTCGACCTGGTGGAACGACCAGGGCGGCTGGGCGAACAGTTGGTTCCAGGTGAGCGGCGGCGTCGCTTCACCAGGATCGGACGTCACCGTGCTGGCGCGGTACGCAACACACCTGGACCTGTTCGTGGTCGGCACCGACAACCGGGTCTACAGCGCGTGGTGGGACGGGTCGACCGGGTGGGCCAATTGGTTCGTGGTCTCCGGCGGGGTGAGCACGAAAGGCGGTCAGGTTGCGTGCATCTCGCGCACGCAGAACCACATCGACCTGTTCACGACCGGCACCGACGGCCTGGTTTACAGCACCTGGTGGGATGGCTCGTCCGGGTGGGCCAACTGGTTCCAGGTGACCTGATCGATGAGCGACCGCGATGATGGAGGGGTGGACGTCCCGGAGCAACTCACTCTCCGGGTCGGGCAGTCGGCTTCGGTCCGGCTGCCCGGCCTGGGCACCGCCGGTTACCGATGGACCGACCACCGGGACTCCGACGCCGTCGACGCCACCTGGCAGCGCGGCTTCGATGGGGCCGACACTCGCCGGGCGGTGGGTATGAGCGCACCGGAGACGGTGACCCTGACCGGCCGGCGTCCCGGGACCGCCACTGTGGACCTGGTGCAGGCTCGACCGTGGGAGTCGCCCGACGCCGCACTGCACCGGCAGCGGATCACGGTCACGGTCGTCGAGTAGAACCCGACGGGCGCCACAGCTCGAGGGACGCGCGATCAGGGCCAACACCCAGTCCCCGACGTAGTTTGGAGCAGGGATATGCCGCCAGCCGGATATCGGTGGTCGTAGTTATGTGCCCATCCTCCACCGCGGGAAAATTTCCTCGAAAACGACAAAGCCGAAATACCTTGACACCACACAACACACTCGGTGTTCAATTGATTCTCACCGGAAGTACCGCAGCGGCTTACGCCTTCGAGAAAGGTGGATCCACCATGACGAGCGACCCACCCGACCAATCTGGAAAACCAGGCGACATCATGAAGTTCGGTGGTATCTATTGGGTTTGTCTCGGTGGTAGGAACTGGGTGCAAGAGATCTCCTCGGTCACGGCTCCGACAGTGAGAATGCATACGGTCCGCGACCTACAGCTGGATGAGGTTAGCCAGGAGCCCGAGGATGAGTCTTGAGCCCACGGCCGACGATGGTGCTGCGAGCACCGTGACTCCACCGGACCGGTGGGCAACGGCGACGGCCGATACCCGTGCCGCGGCAAAGTGGCTCACCGTCAGCCTCGCGGCCGCAGGGGCTCTGGTTTTCGGAGCGGGCCCGATTGTGAGCCGCCCATCCTTGTCATGGACCGATGACCGAACACAGCTGCTGGTGGCCGGGGTGTTCGGCTTGTGCGGAATCTTTGCGCTTGTACTCCTCATCAGCCGATTCGCGCGACTGCTTGCTCCGCGAAGACTGACCCTCAGGACGATCCCGAAAGATCTGGAGACGGACCTTGACGCAGATCCGGAGAAACGACTCCCCTCTGACTGCAAGACGTATCGAGAGTTTCTCCAGAACTACGACAACACAGTGATTCTTATCGAAAACCTGCAAAGCAAGCTCTCGAACACCGGAGGCAGCGCTGAGCAAGGCAAGATCACAGAGTGGCTTAAGCAAGCGCACGATCGATTAGATGTATATACGTTGTCCGCGGAGTCTTACCTCAGCCAAGCTGAGTTCTACGCGGTGTCCAACTCCTTCGACAAGACATCCACTCTCTCTGTTGTGCTTGCGGTCGGTGCCGCAGTCGGCGCACTCGGGTTCCAGTTGTCGCTCACCTCAGCACCAGAGACCTCCACGCCATCGCCGACACTGGGCTACCTCGTGGGCAAGACGTCGGCAGCGCCCCTCTGGAAAGACCTCGACCTCGCCAAGTGCGCTCTCGCCGGCCGCGTGCCAGTGATCGTCAACAGTGGTAGCGGGACAGGTGCTGACCCGTACAACGTCACCGTGATCAGCACCAGGGCCGGCTGCCAAGCCAAGACGTTCGAGCTGCACCCAGGGACACTTACGGTCGAGGACCTTCCGTCTCAGGAGGTAACCATCCAAGTGCAGGTGTCCGCTACCCCGAGCACGAGTGAGTGATCCCTCCCCCATCGCGTAGCTGCCTCGCCCGCTCGTGCAACGTCACTGGCGTCGAGTCGAGGACCCGGTTGAGCAGGACCGTGAAGAATCGTGCGGGGCTCAGTTCGTGCGGCACCAAATCGTCACGCAGGGTCACCACGGGCAACGCGGCGAGGGCCGAACCGACATCATCGACGGGGAACTCCTCATCGACCGCTTCCGCCTGCGTGTCATCGGGTTCAATCGGTGCGGGCTCGTCGGACTGCAACGGGTCACCCGGCGAGTCCTCACCCGTCCATTCCGGCACCACAAGACAGCACGCGTCGTACGCGTCATCTTCGCGGCCCAGTTTGATGAGCAGGTCGACGATCCACTCGAACTGGCGTCGCTCCTGCTCGTATGCCGTCGATCGCAACGCGTAAAGGAAGCCGAGTGCGGCCAGCGGGTGACGCAGTGCGAGGTTCTTGGCGTCGCCATACGACTCCTCGACGCGATTGGCAGCGTTCTTGCCGAACGAAGAGTCCATCCGCTTCGTCGAGATCAGCAACTCGGGCCCGGTCTGCCAGCCGGAGACGATGACATCGACCTGCTTCAGGTAGTTCTTGCCGAGGATGTTTGCCGAGGCCCGACCAACGCCACTGGATCCGCTCAGCAGCTTTGCCATCAGCTGCTTCCGAAGAGCCGCGGGCGAGACACTGCCGATGAAGTCGAGCACGTCCTTGCTCACGGCACGTGGCGGCTCGGCCCGTGGCCAAACTGCGTCTGCGTCCAGGCCGGCGCGTCGCAACTCGTAAGCCGTCCAGACGTCGAGCGCAAGCGCAGGGACGCCGGTGCGTGTCTCGGCTCCGAGGTGCAGCGGAACGGCGAGCAACGTACGCAACGTGCTGAAATCGGGATGGAAGACGCCGTCTTCCCACGGATTTCCTTGACTGGCAGCGGCGTTCGCGACCACGGCGTCAAAGAGCGGCCAGGCTTGTGCACGCGCGGTCGGCTTCTTGTCGGCCATGTCTCACTTTCCTTTGCCACGAGCAACTCTGCGAGCAGTCAGCTCGGCATGGTCCGCACGGATCGCTCTGAGCGACTTGTTGCTCATCCTGATGCCGTTCGTCAGCAGCACGTCATCAACAATCGCAACCGCGTCGAGCAGTCGCCCTGCCTGCAACATCGCGGTGATTGCTGGGCGAATTCGTGCAAGTACATCGCCGTGCTTTTCGACCAATGCCGGCGACGGCACCGGTAACGCGTCAGCCTCGCGAGGCTCGATCTTCAGCATCCCTCCCCCATATGACCTGCCTACGGTCTCGGCACCGAGCAGCGTGACGCTGTTCAGTGAGGCGACAGGCAGCAGACTCGTCCCGAGCTTCTTCAACCCGTCCTGAAGGTAGATCCCATGAACGGAATTGAGATGGTGAACACGCGCTCTATTACTACAGATTCGCGGTGTGTCCGCATTCATATAGGTCAGGAAGAGGTCGGCTGGCCGAAGATACGGCACTCGCCACCACGGCGACCGTACCCGGCACTTGTACGCCTCCTGCACGTCGAGGTCCTCGCCGCTGAGGATGTATGACGTCGCGGCCTTGCTCGGCTCCCCGCTCGGGCGGAACAAGTACGTCGCCCGCCCGTCGGCGCCCAACCCGTCGATCGCACTCGAAGTCAATGAAAGCCCGCGCAAGTGCCGGGAACCAGGTGGAGACAGTCGGAGCAGGTCGTCATCGCGCAGACCGAGCTCTGCCACCTTGGCCGGAGACAGCGCGAAGAAGCGGTTGTTACCCGTCACCATGCCCAGGGTGGTTTCACCCCAGGTGTTCAGCGTCGTGAACTTCGGGCTGAAGACGACCTTGGTGTAGGCGTCGTAGCCGTCACGGGACAACAACCCGGCGGACCAGCGCCCCCCGTCAGCCGGCGGTGTCCAACGGCGAGCATCGGCGAGGTCGGTCAGTCCGCCCGCATCGCGCACCTGGTGCACGTTCATGTGGTCGGTGCCGGAGCGGCCAGACGGGTCGTAGCCATCGGTCAGGAGCAGGACAGCCTCCACATCGACACCCGGAAAAACACGTTCCTCGAACAGGACGAGCGTGACATCGGCGAAGTGCTCCAACAGGAAACGGCGCACCGGTGCCGCATAGTTGACGGCCAGCAGCTCCGCCGGCAACACGAGTCCGAGTCGCCCACCTTGCTTCAGATGCAGGGCAGCGTGAATTGTGAACGCGGCCCAGGAGGACGCGAGCCTGGTCAGGTTGACACCCGCCCGGAGGGCTGCCGCCCGCGATTTGGCACGCGCATCGCCCGTCCAGCCTTGGTAGCGAACGTATGGTGGGTTGCCGACGACAGCGTCGTACGCCCCGAACTCTTCATGCAGGAAGAAGTCGCCGGCGTGTATGTCGGCAACGACGCCACCCGCCCGGAGAGACTTCTCCGCCTCGATGGCGGTCGCGGGATGCAGCTCGACGCCGGCGAGCCGTCCCCGGTGCCGCCCCCCGCCAGCAGCATGCAAAAACACCGCCTCACCACACGACGGCTCCAGCACGTCGTCGTTGGCGTCACGGATCGCCCAACCGGTGATGAATCGTGCGATGGGGTCCGGTGTGTAGAACGCTCCCCTGGCCTTCCGCAAGTCCAGGGAGTCACCGGGCAGCATGTGCCCATCCTGCCTCACCATCGATCCGGACTGGCGATGGACTCGCGGGCATCAATCTCATGGCCGACATCAAATCGTCGAGCACCGACAGTCGCGTCACTCCGCCCAGTTAGGGCGTGTCCAAAAACGTGCTGCCTACCGCCCAGATAGACCCCGCCCTTCGATCGGAAGCCCGTCAATCTGAGCCCTGCCAAACAAGACCGGTCAAGATCGCACGCACGCCTAGTCGGCTGATCACTGCCACCTGTCGCAGAGGGCGCAGTCGACCAAGCCCGGACGCAGGCGACCGACGAAGCACGTTACTCGGCCGGGTCCACGACAGACCACCGTCGTGTTGGCATTCCAGCAAGCGACGATGTCGGCGGCCTAGCGGCGGCCTCGTTCCTCGCCTGGTAGTCCGGACCGACAGACACAGACGCCTTCCAGCTTCGGCAGTTTACCGGGAGACTGTTGATGCACAGATACCGTCCGACCATCGGCAGGTCTTCGAATTATCGCGCCCTGAGTCCCCCGCTTCTGGCGTATCTCCTCGCCGAATCAATGAGCACAGTGATGAGTTCGATGCGTCGGCCAATCTCCGCGCGCTGGTCACTAATGAGGCTCTCAATAGATGAGAAGGTGAAGTACAATTCGGCAAATGCACCCTCAACCTCTCGAGAAAAGCGATACAGCTTGGAGAAGTCGAGGTTCGCTGGGTCTACGATCGCGCGAACGGATGGATCATCAATCAGTTGATTCGCGGAAAACACGCGATACAGGACCTTCTCCAACCGCTCGGAAAACTCCTCACGCGCGGCATGTGAGCCCTCCATTATCAGATCCGCCTTGGACAACACTACGAGCAGAGTTGGCTGTCGCTTTCTCTCTCCGCCCGCACTTTTCATCAACCTTCCGATGAGCCTTAAATCTTCTGCATCAGCCGCAAGCTGATCGCGTTGAGACCCGAGGGCCCCTGGTTGCGGCCGAAGGGTTTCGACGCTGACGACGTGGGCAATCACTTGCGCCGAAAGAACCCACGCAACATAATCCGCCTCTTCGGCGCGCGCGGAGCGGGCATCCAGAGCAATCCAGTGCTCGCCAGCCGAGTCTCCGATCTCCACATTGATGAAGGATCTAGAACTAAGTCTTATTTGCCCGTCATACTGGATTACTGAACCCTTGACGGTCGCTGGCGGCCAATCTTCCACCGCCATCCCACGGACGGCCTGGTAGACCGCAATGGCGCTACGCGATTCGGGTGTGAAACTATATAGATGTTCACCTGAATTCATCAAGTGGTCAAAAAGGAGGTTCGCGAAAACGGTTTTCCCTGCCTCTCTCTGCCCTGTCGTGGCCAACCTGAGCGGAATGGCCTTCCGCAAAGTTAGCAAACGAGCGAATCCGATTGCCACGGAAGTCAATACGGAAGCAACTACGCCGATGATCACGGGCTGCACTGCTGTATTCCAAGATGAAATGGTGGCGGCGAACGCGATCGCTAAAGCGCCTAAGGACGCGACCGCCATTAATATGAACATCACCGGTCGCCTCTCGATTATGTTCATTTTCCTCCCTTTATGTAAATGGACGTTAGAGTGATCAGGAAGGCGCCGAAGATGAGACACCAAGACCACTGCCAGATTGATGGCTCAAGCGCGACAACATTGTTGGCGGAAGCAACGATTGCCGTACGACCATTTACGGTTTCTAGGTCGTTCGACAAAGTGATCAAATTGACGAGACCGTTGGTTGCATCAACCGAGTCAACGAAGGATGCAACGCCTACTTGTGCCGCGATCGTTACGGCTGCAAGAACCGTGAATACCTCCCACGCCTCCGCTTTCGATACAACCGCTCGGGCAATACCCGCAAATGCGACCGCGACAAATCCGAATGCGACATCACCCAAAGTAAATGCGACATGGCTCCCGCCATGCGCCCTTCCAACTCCAAGCAGTAATCCTGGCACCACAACTGGCGCGAGGACCACAATCGAGAAGTCCCGCCACTTCGCGCTCGCGGCCACCGGTGGCTGACCAATCGGCGATTTGGCCGCCTTACGCATAGGTGTTTTGCGCGGTCCGACGGACACGTCTGTTTACCCTTCCACTGAACACATGATTAATGAGGATCCTAGCCATCTTGCTTGGGGATACTCAACGGGCTCAGACCTGATGGAACGCCAGGACTACCTAGCGTCGATCTTTCGTGAGGCTGCCGTGTGAGGTCCTTGGTTCCACAGGTCCGGTGGTGGTGCAGGGATCTCGGGATGATGGCCTGGTACTCAGCCCGGCGCGGTCGCTGCAGGTACTGTACTGCGTTGTGGAGGCGTTTCCAGGCGTTGAGCTCACGAGTCAGCGTCGGCGGCGGTGTGCTTGATGTGTAACAGGATCCGGCGACTGTGCCAGGCGATAGCAGCCGGGATGGTGAACGCGCGCAGGCGAAGTTCTTCGGTTCCCACAGGCTCGCTTCATGCGCCGGGTCGAACCCGATGACTTGGGTCCAGGCGATCAGGTCGGCAGCGAGCATCACGGTGGCGCACCAGGGCTGGTTGGCGACAAGGCCGTTCAGCGGCAAGTTCCGTAGCCGGTGTCTTTGGCGATCCAGATCCGGTCCTCGCACCGTGCCCGCCGCCGGTGCCGCAGCTCAGGTTCCTGGTTGTCCACGAGCCGTGTGCTGGCAAAGGCGGCCAGCCGGTAATCATCCACGTCGTCGAACCGCACCTGCGCCGCCCCGGGACGGGGTCGTTCCCCGGCGCACGATGAGCCGCATCTCGTCGCGTGACGAACACGTGTAAGGCAATCCTGACGGGCACGGGCAATGCCGAGGGTCAGGTTGTCGCACCCTTACCGCATGACGGGTACTGGTAGCGGACCGCTCGGATTCCCCATTGCCAGTGCGTCATACCGCCGCGAGTGACGTCGCGGCGGACTGCCACACCCAGAAGGCAAATCGAGATCAGGGGTCGGCGATCAGGCCGGGAACGACATCACGCGGCAGCCTCATGAAATTTCGAGCAAGGTGGACTTGCCCGAGGTGCGCGGTCCATTGCCCGATCGCGGCGTAGGATCGGCACCCGGCCACGGCCGCGGTGATCGCTAATCAATCCTTACTCGGAGCCCTGGCTAAACATGGCCTGCACCTGATCCACAGCGCTCCGTGCAATTCGCGGCGACTCACCGACGTAGGCGGTAGGATCGAACAGGTCATCCAAATCCTCAGTACTGATGTACCGAGTCAACTCGCCTACCTTCATCAACGCCGACTTGAAATCCGCACCGGTCGTCGCACATTCCTGAGCAGCCTCATAGACCAGGTCATGCGCCCGTTGCCTACCGACGTGCTCACCGAGCCGTAGCATGATCGCCTCCGAGAGGATCAAGCCGTGCGACACGTCCAGGTTCCGCCGCATCCTTTCCGGATCGACGCTCAGACCCTCCAGAATCACTGCCAGGCGCACCAACAAGTCACCAACGCCGACACAGGCTCGCTCAAGGGCATCGGCAAACACCAGACTGCGCGAACGATCAGCCTCGTGCTCAACCGCCATGGCCTCCAACCCCAAAGGCACCAGCGAACGGATCTCGGCCGCTCCGGCAATCACGTCCTGGCAAAGATGTGGATTGCGCTTCTGCGGCATCGTCGAGCTACCGACCGTCCCTGGCGGCATCGGTTCCTCAAGTTCACCAACCTCAGTCTCCATCAAGGAATAGATTTCGCGCGCAATCTTCCCACCCGTCGCGGCGAGCAGGCCGAGCACGCAAAGATACTCCGCCCGGTGGTCATGCACGCTTCTTGCCGGCACCCGCATCGGTGAAAGCTCCAGGACGTCGCACATCGCATCCTGGACGGCCGGCCCGTTATCACCCAGCGACGCAAAAGTCCCGACCGCACCACCGAGCATTCCGACAAACAGCCGGTCTTCCACGGACCTGATCCGCGCCACGTGACGGCTCAGCTCGTCGATCCAGACCGCGACCTTGAATCCAAACGTAATCGGCACTGCGTGTTGGCCATGGCTCCTACCCGCCATCACCATGTCAGCGCCGGTGCTCGCGAGGCCCGCCATAGCCTCGAGACATCGACGCAGCAGCGCCTTGATTTCTGTGTTGGCCCGCCTGACCAGGAGTGTGTCTCCGGTCTGCAAGATGTTCTCCGTCGTGGCACCCCAGTGCACCCAGCGTCCACTGTCGCTACCACACACTCGTGATAGCTCCCACACCAGCGGTACAAGGGCGTGCGCCGTCCGCTTCAAACCCTCGTCGATCCTGGCGCGATCAAGCCGATCGACTGTGGCATTCTTGGCAATCTCGACCGCAGCCTCGTCAGGTATCACCCCGACCTTGGCTTCGGCACTCGCCAGCGCACTCTCGACGTCCAGCCATGCTTGCCAACGCGACTCGCGTGAAAATAGGTCTCGGATTCCTGGATCCGAAACCCGCAATTCCGTTGCACCATCAAACAGCATTCTGTCTCAACCTCAATCGCATCGAATCCGCGCCTCATCGCGGCCGGACACACGTTTCCCATCGACCTGCCGCGCGGACCCACCGAACATGACACCGATCATCCGGTGGCCGCGCGACAGACTCAACTCAGAGTGACAGCATCCAGAGACGCTCAGACCCTGTATTCCTCGATGATGTCTTCATCGAGTTCTAGCCCAAAACCACTTCCATCGGGGAGTTCCAAGAATCCATCAACCAGCCGTGGCCCCGACTTCGGCAGACGCCAGAACACTGGGTCTCGGTCCGGCGCGAAGCACTCGACATATGTCGGGCGTCGTGTCGAGCACAGCAGATGGGTCGCAATCTGTGACTCTTCGTGGTGTCCAACCGCCAGACCATGGAGTTCGGCCAAGGTGTTTGCCATGCGCCATTGCGATACACCTCCACTCTCAGACACATCGAAGTTGAGAATGTCTATCGCCCTGTTCTCGATGAGGTGTCGCACGCCCTGCGAGCTAATCTCACTTTGACCAGCACATACCGGCTGCGTAATCTTCTCACGGACCCGACGCATCGAGTTTACGTCATCAAACCAATGGCATGGCTCTTCAAACCAGGCCATATTCAGATCCTCGACCGCGTGGGCGAATTCGACTGCTTGCTCAACTGTCCACGCACGGTTCGCGTCGGCGGCCAGCACAAACTCGGGTCCAGCACCTTCGCGCGCCGCCCTAAACCGTTCGGCATCCTCTTGCGGGCTCAGCTGGCCGATTTTCAATTTGCAGCCCGTCACACCCAGGCGCTGAAGTTCCTGCATCTCTTCGCCGAGCATCTTATTTGACTTGCCGGCCTCGTAGTAGCCGCCGATCGCGATCAACGGCACCTTCCTTCGGCAGGCCCCCAATAGTTCCGCAACGCTCATGCCCGCAAGCTTGCCGATCACGTCCCACAAGGCACAATCGACGCCGGCCAGCGCCTGCATTGCGATGTCATGCTCCTTGAACGAGACAAGCTTATGAGACATGTCTGTCCAAAGCTTTTGTCGAAGCAACGGATCCTGGCCTACGAGCATCGGTTCAAGCACTGAGTTGATGACCCCGACCACGTCCGACATTCCAACGCGCGGGTCGCCGTTATACACCCGTCCGACGATCTCGCTGTCATCGGTCCGTATGCTGGTGATTACCGTGCATCTCTTGGCTACCTGATAAGTTCCACCCTCAAATGTCCGATCCAGCGGAATCTCCACACCAAATGCTTCGACACTCGTTATGCGCACCATATCTTCTCCTCCACCACAACATCACAAATAAGATCTGCTCGATTTCGCCTCGCGCCGAGGTCAGTCGTCGAAACCACACCCTCAAAGCCGCGAGTAGTCGTCCTATCCGATACGGAATTTCTTCAATTCCCGGTCGTTTGGCTCACATCCGTTTCCAGGCACGCTTGGGGCAGTCACTGTGCCATCGCTGTTGATCTCCGGCGTATCCCTGTAGATCTTGCCCCACATGGGGTCGAATTCTCGGGGATAATATTCCACCATAAGAGCATTAGGAATCGCAGCGAGCAAATTGAGGTGAGTTTGCTGATCGCCGTGCGGGCACACATCCAGGCCGTGACTCTGGGCGATCGCCGCGATCTTCATAAACTCTGTCACCCCGCCGGTGTACCGAACATCGGGCTGAAGCACACCGATCGCCTGAGTCGCGATCAGATCCCGAAAGCCGAACTTTCCATATTCGTTCTCACCCGCTGCAAGCGTGATCGGGCTCGCATTGGCAATCTTCCTCATGCCCTCGTAATCGTCGGAGTCAACCGGCTCTTCGAACCAGAAAATGTCGTACTCCTCAATGCGACGCGCAAACTGGATGGCATCGTAATAGGTGTACGCACAATTGGCATCCACCAGGAGTCTGACATCTGGACCGATCGCCGCGCGCACCGCTTTGACCCGCTCCACATCCTCCTTCAGGGGCACCGCTCCAACCTTCATCTTGACCGCACACGCACCGGTGGCAACATAACTGCTCATCTCTTCGGCGAGGTCGTCAACCGACTTCCCCTCCGCGTAGTAGCCGCCGGCGACATACGCAGGAATCCGTGTGCGGAATCCCCCCAATAACGAATACAGCGGCATGCCGGCCACCTTTGCCTTGATGTCCCACAACGCCAAATCGATCGCGGACATCGCGCGCGTCTCGAGTCCTCGCCTGCCATAGAGCTTCGGAACGCGCAGGGTTGACCACACATGTTCGGACATCAACGGATCCAGGCCAACCACGCGTTCGCAAAACATTTCCAGGAACTGTCGCTCACCCATGCGGCCGGCTGATATACCGATGCCGACCACGTCGGCATCGGTATATACCCGAACCACGCCGTGCGTCACATTGTCATAGGTGTGCAGGCCGTTTGATATTGGCCGTGGCCTCGACCATTCATAATATTCGACCGTCGCTTTTGTTATCTTCATCACGACACCGCCTTCCCTGGTTGCGGGCATTTCATCCTGTGAAACTTCTTGCCGACGAGGACTCGAAGCTCAAACGCTCTGGACCGATTACTGATCAACAACTGACCCGTCCACGTGCAGCCGTGCATCGACCGGACGCGGGCGGTAGGGCCACTCCTCGGCGGCCGATTCCTTCAGGCTGACACCCAATCCCGGCTCCTGCGGCACAACAAGATAACCGTGCCCGTCATGCTCGGCCGACCCATTGATCAAAGCCGACTCCGACGGACGGTTTACGAACGATGACCACGTCGAAGACGGATATTCCTGGATCGTGAAATTGGGGATAGCAGCGGCCAGGTGGGTGCATGCGATGGTCGATATCGGACCGAGTGGGTTGTGCGGAACAATGCCAATATGATGTGCTTCCGCCAGCGCCGCTATCTTCTTGGCACCAGTTATGCCGCCAACAAGACAGACGTCGGGGCGGAAATATTGTGCGCCGTCCCTGCGCAACAGCATCGCAAAGTCCCACAACGACGTGTAACGTTCCCCGGTGGCGATGGGAATATCGATCTTGTTGGCCACATATGCCATGTCGTCGATGTTGTCCATCATCACAGGGTCTTCGTAGAACAGCGGGCGGAATTGCGCGATGCCGTTGCCCAGTTCAACCGCCTCCGCAGGAGTCAGTCTCCTATGAATCTCGATGCACAAATCTACGTCGTGACCGACTGCATCTCGATATTGCCCGACGGCATCGATCGCGTCACTTATCTTGTGAACGTGCGTGGCGGAGTAGGGGACGTCCCGGCTCTCATCCAAGAACGGTGTGAGGTGTCCGACCGCAGTGAATCCGGCGTCTTTCGCCGCTTTAATTGCCTCAACGATATCCGCGCGCGTGCTACCGAACGTGTGATGGTAAGCCCGAACACGATCTCTGACCGCGCCGCCGAGCAGAGCATGCACGGGCACCCCGTGGTGTTTCCCCGCGATATCCCATAGTGCGATATCAATCGCGCTGAGGGCACCCATGATGACCGCGCCCTTGAAATGGGTCGCTCTGTACAGATATTGCCAATGATGTTCAATCTTGAGAGGATCCTTGCCGATGAGGTAATCACCGAACTTCCGAATTACCTCTGCCGAGGCTTCGAGAAATCCCCAGACACCTGACTCGCCGAGCCCAACAATGCCGGTGTCGGTCGTGACAGAAACAAACAGGTAGCGATCTATCAGGATCGGCTTTACCTCGACGATCTTCACTGAATTTTACCTCTCGATCTATATGGGCCGGAATACCACAACACGCCCGGCTTCCTCACCGTTGGGTCCTTCACGCTTGGTTCGGAAGGGCGGATCGCACTTCCGATGGCTCTGCAGTCGAGGTCTCCTTGTCGACAAACGCGACCACGTTCGCGGCATCGGCATACAACTCGATCGCCGACCCTGGTCGCAGGTCAGCCTGCGGCGATGCGGTGATGCGCACCGACTTTGAAAACACGTTCACCCAGGCATCCACGTGCGTCCCCACATAGAGCGCCCGCTCCACTGTCCCCCGCCAACGGTTGTGATTGGCACCCCCAGAGAGACGCTCGTCGATGCCGATGTCGTGAGGGCGGATCGAAACCGTCACGGAAGTGCCCGGAGCGACACCGCCCAACTGGTCCCCGGATGCATAGATGACCTCGCCGTCGTCGCCTTCCAAGCGCGCCACCCCACTGCTGTCGACCTCGCGAAGGCGCGCCGTCAACATGTTCGTGACACCGACAAAGCTGGCGGCGAAGCTCGACGTCGGCGACTTATAGAGGTCGCTCGGTGAACCCTGCTGCTCGATCACGCCGTCCCGCATGAGGATGATCTCGTCCGACATCGACATGGCTTCGAGCTGATCGTGCGTGACATAGACCGCTGTGATGCCCAACTCCCGTTGGATCGCAACCATTTCGATCCTCAGCTGCTCACGAAGGGATGCATCCAGGTTGCTCAACGGCTCATCGAACAAAAGCAGCTTGGGACTGGACACAATCGCTCGCGCCACCGCAACACGCTGCTGTTGTCCGCCACTCAGTTCCGTGCCATATCTGTCTTCAAACTGAGCCAGTCCTACTGTCCCCAGTGCCTTGCGGACTTTTTCTTTGGTTGTCTCCTTATTTTCCTTCCGAATGCGCAGGCTATAGGCGACGTTGTCGAAAACCGACATATGCGGCCAGATGGCGTACGATTGGAACACCATATTGAACTGCCGCTTGTTCGGTGGAACATGCTGGCGTTCGCCCGACAGGACCGTGTCATCGTAAGAAATTGAGCCGGAATCAGCCTTCTCAAGTCCCGCGATGCATCTCAAAGTGGTTGTCTTACCACAACCACTTGGCCCGAGCAAGGTTGTCAGCATTCCTGGCTTGACATCGAAAGAGATGCCACGCACCGCTGTCACGTTACCGTATTTGACAACCAAGTTCTCTACTGCAAGGCCTTCCATGTTCTCCTCCTGAACGATCTATGATGCATGAAGCTCGATCTGCAGGGCCTCATCGCAACCGATGCGACCCGGGTAGAATCCCGAAATCACACCCCGCCCTTCTGCACTTGACTCGTAAGGCGAACCCGCAGAACAAACCTTGCAACGACAATCCCGACTATCATGATCAGAGTCTGGAGAAGTCCGATAATTGCCGCATTTTGAGTATTTCCGGTCGCAAGATAGCTAAATGTCATCACGGAAAGCACCGTTGAGTCCGGCCCGTACAACATGACTGCTGCACTGATCTCGCGAGTTGCGTAGATAAAGACGAGTATCCACACGGACAACAAAGACGGTCGCAGCAGTGGCCCGGTGATGCGAAGTAGTGTCTGCCCGATGCTGGCACCACAGACTGCCGAGGATTCTTCCAGCGCCGGGTCGATCTGGGACAGTCCCGTCTCCGTGACCCGCAATGCCTGGGGCAGATAGAGCGCAATAAAGGCAATAACGATCACCGAAATCGTGCCGTACAAAGGTGTGTGAATATAGAACAGCAGCATTCCCGTGCCGAAGACGATGCCCGGGACCGCTACCGGCAGCGTGCCGAGGGCCGTCAGGATCGAACTGCCTCGATACCGGAGCCTTCGCGTCGTGTAGCCGATGCACAAAGCGAGCAGCCCGCAGATCGTGGGGGCGATGACTGCGACGATAACTGTGTTCTTCATTGCGCTCAGCACGGGAGAAGACGTCACCAAGCTCTGTACCTGTGAGGCCGTATAATGCGCTTTCAGAATATTCGGTGTCAGATATCTGGTGAAGGCACTGTACAACAGGCTTGCGTAAGGCAAGATGATCGCGATCAGAAGGTAGAAGCAACACACAATCGTGCCCAGCCACCGCCACGGTCCCAAACTGATCCTCCGCTGCCGGAACCCCCGAGCGGTAACCGTCACGAACCTATTCGACGCCCGCGTGGCCCGACTGTACAGAATCATACCGAGCACGGTCAGAATCAACAGCATCGTTCCTGCAGCAGCCGACCCGGGCAGATTGATCGGGAACGATTGCGCAAACTGGTAGACGACCACTGAGAGCGGGTTGAACTTGATATCCGGCCTCAGAATATCGGGGATCGCGAACTCATCTGCAGAAAGGATAAAGATAAAGAAGAGTGCCGAGAGGACCGCCGGCCTGATTATCGGGAACGTGACCCTTGTCGCCGTTCGGAAAATCCCGCCTCCATTTATCGCAGAGGCCTCCTCCAGGCCCGGGTCCATATTTGTAATCGACCCGACAATGAACAGGTAAGAATATGGAATATAATAGACTGTTTGAACGAATATGATGCCGGGCAAGGTATTGATATTGACCAAGTGATATGACCCGGAGACGCCCGGCAACAGGCGCACGGCCTCGTTTATCAAACCCACGTTCGGGCTGCCCAGGATCTGCCAGGCAACGGCCCCCAGGAAGGGCGACGCAAAAAGTGGTGCGATGACGAACAGGCCCATCCATTTGGCCAATGGGGCGTCCGTCCTGTTGACTAGCCAAGCGAGTACTGCCCCGATGGCCGTCGCCAGGATCGAGACCGATACGGCAAGCTTGAACGTGTCAAGCAGTGCGTGCCGGAAGGTTGCGGTCGTGTAGACCTTTTGCATCATGCTGGTGCTGAACGATGATCCTGGGTCGCCAAGCTCCCCATTACGAAATGCTGTGACCAGCATGAGCACGAGTGGAGGACCTACCAGAAGCGCGAGAATAACGCCCAGTGGCAGCACCGTGACGCTTGGCCCTGCAAGACGTTGTTTATAGGTTCCACTTCGCTCGCGACGTGCCGTTTGCATAGGCCTCTTCCTAGTTGGAGTTGGAATCGCTACGGTGAAGGAGCCGGCGCCGCCGGTGTCCGCACATCCGACTGATCATTCAATCTGCGTCCCTGTCGATTTCCCGTTGCATTTTCCGAGCCAGCCGCCATCCGCGGCATCTCCAACCAGCGGATGGCGGTGACCCACAGATCTCACGGTGTCAGGTCATGCCGCGCTAGGACGGCCTGTTAGACATCCGGAATCCTGACCGTCGGCTCACTGACCACCCATGATCGATTGCCAGCTCGAGATCAGATCGTTCTGCTTGGCAGTGTAGTTTTTCAGGTCACTAACCAGAGGGTTATATAGGTTCGTGGGCGCCTTGTACCACGATTCCTTCGTGAATTTGGAGAGGTCCTTGGCCTTAGAGTTCATCGGGATGGCATCTGAAACGGCGCTCCCGCTGTACCATGCTTCCTCACCCGGGACGCTGGTTGCCCATTCCTGGAACAGCTTCGCCGCGTTGGGGTGCGGTGCATTGACCGCGATCGCAGAGGCAACCGTAAAGACCGGCGTGGGGTCTGGATACATCCACTGAACTGGGGCACCTTTTGCATACTCCGTGCTCAATCCTGTGGTGCTTGCATCTCCGATGATGTAGTAGTCGCCGGCCGCCAACCCGTCATACCCGGGGAAGGAGCTCGTGTAGACCTTGGGGTTCAGAGCCGCCAGCTTCTTGATGAAGTCCGTCCCATACTTGTCTTTGCCCCCTTCCATCAGGTAATACCACCACGTGTAGTCCGATCCTCCGGACGCAGGAGTCACGACAGACGTGACGCCCTTCCATTTCGGGTTAACGAGCGCGTTGTACCCTTCCTTCTTGATACTTGCGATATCGGACGCGCTGACCTTGCTGCTGTTCCATCCGATGGCCAGTGGATTTTCCTGGAGAGGGTAGAAATATCCAGGTGAGGTGTACTTTGCCGGATAATCGCCCGATGATGACGGGGTGAACTTCATCAGCTGCTTATCCGTGATGGCCTTGGTGAGCAAGCTGGAGTCAGAAAGGTAGAACAGATCTGCCGTCGGCTTTCCGGCGCGATATTCTTGCTGCCACTGGGTCCAGACGGGGTAAGTCCCCTTGTCTACGACGTTGACCTTGATGCCGTATTTCTTGGTGAACGCCGCGCCCCAGCTGCGAACTTGATCCAGGCCGGACCCGGTATAGATCAGGACGCTGCCTTCCTTCTTCGCAGCAGCAATGTCGACTCCGGATTGACCGCCTGACGCGCTGGATGCCTGGTTATCGGAAGCGCCCGCGTTGCTTGATCCACTACTTCCGCTACTTCCGCACGCACTCAGTGCGAGCGCAGCGGAGCAGACCGCGGTCAGCCCTATAACTGCGCGCCTATGCGTCGCTCTGCGTGAGGCGAGTTTACGTAATGACATTCGATACCTCCGGGTTCCTCGATCTGAGATGTTCATACATCTCCTATGGAATTTTCTAGAGAGACACGCGGCGTTGGACTCTGGGCCCAATCACCTCGAGGACGAACTTGAACTTCGATGGATCTTGCGACAGTCGGTCCGGATCCGAATGCGTCGTTGCATTACCATGCCGAACCTGCAGTGGATTCTTTTGCGCACCGCTGTCCACGGCATCCCAAGATCTCCTGAGATGCCGACGGAGTAGCTCGACCCGGTCCGACCGCATCGCGACATCCGTATGATGCTCGATCGATCGGATTCATAGGCTATAAGCTGCTATGTATAGGAAGGTACGGGCAGCCGCGGCGCCCTGTCAAGGGTCCGGAGTGATCGACTTTGAGACAGGTGCCCGACTACCCGGTGATTGCGTAGCTCGGAGGTCGACGATGACCGCACCGTTTGCCGGCAGGCCACCCTGCGTGCAGCCCTGTCCATACGGACACGGCGAGGTGCGAGGCGGTCCCCGGAGTTTGGCCCAGGCGAAGAATCGACATCACAGCCCAACTCGCCCGGTTGTGGACCTTATTCGACGGGTCGGCGACATACACACACATCGACTTATAGGCTACGTCCTTAGGGACGGCGTGGCCGATGAGCTGCGCATAAAGGAGAGCAGCGTGGCAACGCACCCAGTGTTCAGCAAGAGCGAATATGCGTATCACGAGGTCAAGGACAGGATCCTCGGGGGTAGGTTGCCGCCCGGATCGGTCATCGGTCAGGAGTCGCTGGCGAGCGAACTCGGGGTTTCGACAACCCCGCTTCGGGAGGCGCTGAAGCGACTGGCCTCCGAAGGGTTGGTCCAGTTGGACACGCACCGCGACGCACGCGTCACAACGGTATCTGCCGAGGAAGCACGTGGGCTCTACGCCGTGCGGAAGCGGCTCGACCCATTCGCTGCCGGACTGGCAGCGCAGCACCGGTCGCAGGCAGTCATCGATGAAATCGAGGCTGCACTAGCGGCGTTGCGGCCCCGTGCCAGCACAGCGGATGTCGACGCGCTACTTGTCCATCGTCGTTTTCACCGGACAATCTATCGCGCGGCCGGCAATCTGCCACTGGTCACGATTTTGGACGGCCTCTGGGACAAGATGGATCTCTATCGCCTGGTCGCCTTGACTTCCCGCTGGTCCGACCCCGAACACATTGCTCGGACACAAGCTGAGCACGAGGAGCTCGCGGACGCGGTGGTGCGCGCGGACGCCGCACGTGCCGAACAACTCATGCATGAACACATTGAGGGCAGCCTGGGCTATCGCGCAATCTTGCGCCTCGAATCGGACGCACCGCTCCTTGATGAGCCAGGCGTGGCTGCCACATCCGGGGGAGGCCGGTGAACTCGAAGACAACCGTTTGCGTCGAACCGCCGCCAGTCGACCACGCGAGTCCAGCGGGTCTCGCGTTCTACCTCATCGGTTGCGGATTGCGCCGGCCAGCTGAACGAGTTGGTTGTCGACGATGTCGAGGATGGCGTCGGGATTCACGCGGAAGTACTCGTGCACGACGATGTTCCGCAAGCCCGCGATCGCAGCCCACGGCACGTCAGGCATCGTCCTTCGAGTCTCGACGGGCAGCGACCGCACGGCCTCACCGATAACAGCCAGGTTGCGCAAAAGAGCGTCGTACGCCATCGCTTGTGGTCGTTGGAGCGCAAGTGCGACGCATAGTCCTGGCATCGCTGAATCGCGTCGAGGATATCCGTGAACCGCTCATCCTCTGACCGGGTCACACGGCCACCGCGTCAGCCAGTGCGCTCGAGGAAACCTCACCGCGAAGCAGCGATGCAGCCACGACATCCACTCTGGTCCCAAGAAGTTCGCTGAGCATCCGGGGGGCCTCGGCATCGGACGCCGATCGCGGCGCCTATTGGACGCACGCTGTGGCGAATCTGGTGCTCTACGGCTCGATCTACGCGACTCAAGTGGGAGACCTCAAGCAGCTGATCGCGATGCCCGACACCGGCTTGACACCCGCGCAGCGCGCAAAGGTCATCGCCTTGACCAAGTCGCTGAACTCCTTCTTCGGCACGCCTGGGCTCTACTTCTAAAACTGTTGGCTCAGCGCGGACTCCGACCCGGGCAGCGAGCGAAGCAGCACCAGCAGTCGAATCGTGCATCGTGATCCTGTAGGTACGGCGAGTCGTGGATCGGCGGTGGGCAGATCACAGCCAAACGTCTCGGCCAGAGCCGCGGAGCACTGCCGGCCGCCGCTCGGTGGCCAGGTCGTAGGCCGCCTGCATGGCCAGCCATGCCCGGGCGGTGCCAACGCCAGCCTCTTCGAGGCGGACCGCGAGGTTGGAACTGATCCGGGCGTGACCGTGCAGCACGCGGCTCAGCGTGACCCGTGAGATACCCAGTCCTGAAGCGGCCTCACTGACGCTCAGGCCGATGTCGACGAGCACGTCCTCGCGCAGGATCTCGCCGGGATGGACGGGGTTCTTCATCATGGGGCCCCTCCCATTGTGCTCAGTGATAGTCCTGATAATCGACCAGTTCGACATCCGAGTCGATGAACCGGAAGGTGATCCGCCAAGCTCCCGTTCTCGTGTCGGAAGCTCACGATCACTCAACGAGCGCGTCGCGTAACGAGACACGTTACAACAACGATGAGTCCGCGCCAGGCGCCCTCACTGAACCCGTGTGGGCGCGACGCCATACGCCATATCGCCGCGTTCCGGCTGCACAGATTCCACGCGTCGGCGGTAGGTCCGCTTCCGCGCTAAGGAATCGCTGATCTATTGACCAGTTGGCGCGCTCTACCTGGGAGGATCGGGGTGTGCCTGGTTCTGATGCGTCGCAGCCGAGTTTTGCTGATGTGGAGTATGGGAATCGTCGCCGGCGGACTCGCCGGGATCAGTTCCTGGAGATGATGAACGAGGTGATCCCGTGGGATGAGTGGACGGGGTTGATCGTGCCGTTCTACCCCACGACCGGCCGCCGCGGCCGGCAACCGGTGCCGGTGGAGACCATGTTGCGGATGTACCTGCTGCAGGTGTGGTTCTCCCTGTCGGATGAGGGCACCGAGGACGCGATCTACGACTCGTACGCGTTCCGCACGTTCCTGGGCCTGGACTTCACCACCGTCCAGGTGCCGGATGCGACCACCTTGTTGCATTTCCGGCATCTGATCGAGGAGCACGACCTGGGTAAGGCGTTCCTGGACGCGCAAACCCGGTTCTTCGCCGACCAGGGGTGGATCATGCGTGGCGGGACGGTGGTGGACGCGACGATCATCGCCGCCCCCAGTTCGACGAAAAATGCTGCGGGTGCCCGGGATCCGGAGATGCACCAAACGCAGAAGGGCAACCAGTGGTACTTCGGTATGAAGGCGCACACCGGGGTCGATGCGGGCACCGGGTACGTGCACACCGTCACTGTGACCGCGGCGAACGAGGCCGACATTCTGCAGGCCGCCAACCTGATGCGCCCCGATGACGAGGTCGGGTATGCCGATTCCGGGTACCAGGGCGTGGCCAAGCGTCCGGAGATCACCGGCGACGAGCAGTTGTCGCAGATCCAGTGGCGGGTCGCGGCACGTAAGGGCACGTTGAAGCAGATGCACCCCCACGAGCAGCACCTGGAGTCGCGCAAGGCGTCGGTGCGGGCGAAGGTGGAGCACCCGTTCCTGATCGTCAAACGTGACTTCAAGTTCACCAAGACCCGGTACCGCGGGCTGGCCAAGAATCACAACCTGATGCAGGTGTTGTTCACCTCCGCGAACCTGCTGATGCGTGCCCGAGCAGTCGCCATAACCGAGGCGGCCGGGCGGTAGCCTGCCCAAAACCGGGTCAAGACCCCCGACGACACCGGGGAATCTGCCAAAACCAAGGGACACCAGGCCGATTCACCGACCCCAGCACGCCCCGGACGGTCGCTGCCTTCCACATTGCCCTTAGATCAGTGATTCCCTAAGCGAGCAATGTCGTGCCGGACGATGCGACGGCATTGGCCGCATCCGAACCATCTGAGATGATGCGTACGTCAAACCGTACGCATTGGGAGACAGTGATGACCGCACTCAGCGCAACATCGGCGCGAGCCAATCTGTACCGGCTGATCGACCAAGTCAACGACGAGTCCGAGCCGTTGACGATCACCGGGCAACGGGGCAACGCGGTCTTGGTCGGTGAGGACGATTGGCGCGCAATCCAGGAGACCCTGCACCTGGAGTCGGTCCCAGGCTTCACGGACTCCGTCCGCGCAGCGCGGGATGAGGGCATCGGGGCCGGATCTGACAAGCTCGACTGGCGGGTGGTCTACGCACGCCAGGCCCAGAAGGAGGCAAAGAAGATCGCCAGCTCCGGACTGAAGCCGCGGCTGCTCTGCTGAAGATCATCGCCGAGGACCCGTTCGCAACACCCCCTCGGTACGAGAAGGTCGTCGGCGACCTCTCGGACTGCTACTCACGGCGGATCAACATCCAGCACCGCCTCGTGTATGAGGTTCACCCCGAGGAACGGGTCATCCACGTGCTCGGCATGTGGACTCGCTACGAGTGACCAACTACTTGGTGGCGGCCACGCCCGAGGTGCAGCCGTTTGGAGCGGCAGCAGCCACCAATAGGTCCTCGCCCTGGTCGGCGACGTGTCGGCGCAAGTATGGACATCATGCGCCCGTACCGAAGGCGGCCGGCCCTGTCGTCCTCAAATCACGCGTTCGAAGGTGCGGAGATCTGCCGACCGTCCTCGTACCACGCATCCATGCGATCCCAATAGATCGACACGTAGCCCGCTAGATCCAGCGCGTCGTCATAGTGTTCCGGGTAAGTCCACACCGCATCCGGAAGAACATCGTCGCCCACGACGAGATCGAAGTAGTCGGCTTGCCCCTTGCGCGGACACACGGAGTGCGTCTGGCTCGACCGCAGGAACTGTGCGGGAATATCCGCCAACGGGAAGTAGTAGACCGGTTCGTGATCCTTCTCCAGCAGCCGGATGCCATCCGGGGTGTCCACGACGGTCTCGCCGCCGAGCGTCGCACGGACAGTACGACGGATCGGCTCGATGGAGATGACGCCGTTGGGGGCGGTGACACGTCCATTGGGAGTCCTCACGACATGGTCAACCGCTGGCCGGGACTCGATGTTCCCGGGCTGACAGCGCCGTGCCGGCGTGTGCAGCCGCGATCTCCGTCTCCTCAAGCCTCACTGGTCGGTTTGACCCAGGAACGGACTGATCAGGCCCGCGACCGCCGGTGACGCGAGGTAGTACTTGGCCCGGTGTACGTCCAGCCAGTTGACCGCAACCTCGATGTCCGCGTCGACACCGTTGAAACGATTCGCAATTGGTCGAAGTATGGCGACCACGTCGCCCGGGTCCGCGACGTTGATCCAGCGCTTCACTCCGGGTGGTCGGTTCGCGAGCCGCAGCTCGGGAGCCGGGTCCAGCCGGTCGAAGATGACGTCCGGCATCGCCAGCGGCGACCCGAGTGTGATCCAGAGGTCGATCTCGATGTCCGGGCGGCTCCAGAGCGCCTCGTACGAGACAACGGTGCCCAGCGAGTGAGCGATCAGGATCCGGGGGCGGTGCGTGTCGAGTGCAGTTGCCACGGCGGCTCGGGCTCGGACGCGTCGCTCCGTGTGCTCCGGTGACATGTATGTCGTCACCTCGCGGAAGAACCGGTTCACCAGGAGTTCGGCAAGTCGACCATCCAGCCCGAACCGTCGCGCGAACCATTCCAGCCCCTGCCGGACGGGTCGAGCAGCACGGCCCTGGCTCACGTCGTCGGGCAGCCCGAGGCTCGTCAGCCACGCCATGACTGCGGCCTGCTCCTCGCCCGTGAGCTGCTCAACGGGTTGCGGCCCCTGCCTGGTGCCCAGGTGCAGGCAGTCGGCGTAGTAGGCGACGGCGACGCTGAACTCCGGCTTGTGGCCGACGAATCCGTTCGCGAGCTCACTGTGCCAGGCGGCGGCCAACTCCGCCTCCGCTCCAGCCGGGCGGTAGTTCCCGACGCCGTGCACCCCGAGGATGTCAGTCACCACAGCAACTCCCAGCAGCAGATGTCGTTGCCGAATGCTGTCGCCAGCAAACGGTCGGATGTGACCATGACGCTCGGTCCCTGTGGGAGCGCGAGTCGTTGCCGCTCCGCACCTGTCGACACGTCTCTCACCGAGATCCCGCCGTTCGTGTCAGCAACGATCGCGATCGGACTTCCGTCCGGCAGCACTGCAGTGGTCAAAGCACGCAATTCTCTTCCTTCCCGACCGGTGAGAGTCCGTATGAGCTCGCCGCTCGCCGCATCCGAGACCGTTAGAGTCTGATCGGTTGTGGCGCTGAGGACAACAGCCGTTTGGTCCGGCAGCTTGGTGGTCGCCACGGCACGCACCGGGCGCGGAATGCCCTGCAGCCGGTGAAGACGGCTGCCGCTGGCGACGTCCCACACCCAGGTGTCCGGGTCGATACCCGCCCTCACCGCTACCAGCCGCTGGTCCGGGAGGGCCGTCGTTCCCACCAGTCGGATGGCGCCACCTCCCCGACCCGCCCAAGAGTGCATGCGGCGTCCGGTCACCAAGTCCCAGACCCGTGCAACTCCGTCGGCACCGACGGTGATCGCGACGGGCGTGCCGTCGTGCAGGTGGGCGATCCGAACAACGGGAACGGCGTCGCCGCCATGACCACCCAGACGGTGCAGTCGCTGCCCCGTCGACAGATCCCACACCGCTGCCGTGTCGCTCGCCCCCGCCGTCAGCACGATCGAGCGCCCATCCGGCAGCGCCGTCGTCACAGCGACCCGCATCGAATTCTTCTCTCCGGTCAACGTGCTCAGTCGCTCACCGGTCCGCAGATCCCACACAGCCGCGCTTCTGCCCGAGGCGGGAGTGACCACCACCGGGGTCCGATCCGGCAGTGTCGAGGTCGCCACCGTTCGCACGGACCCGCTGTGGCCTTGCAAGGTGTGCAGCCGCTCCCCCGTCGCGACATCCCACACAATCGCGGTCCGATCGGTACTTCCCGTGACAATCAGCGATCGGTTGTCATCGCGAGCGATGGCCAATGCGCGGACCGACCCGACATGGCCGTCGATGGTGCGGCGTTCGGTGCCGCTGAGCAGCTCCCACACCGTCGCGGCCCGCTCGTCACCCCCGGTCACGGCGACCGGGGTGTGATCGGGAAGTGTGCTCGCCGCGACGCCGAGCACGGAGCGGCTCCGGTCGGACATGCTGAGCAGCCTTCTCCCGGTGCGCAGGTCCCAGGCGATGACTGCGTGATCCCGACTGGTGGTCACCGCGATCGGAGTCCGGTCCGGCAACGCTGTCGCGGCCACCGCGAGGACACCGCTCATGTGGCCGGTGAGGGTGTGAAGCTGCCGCCCGGTCAACAGGTTCCACACCAGCACCCGGCCGTCTCCGCCGGCCGTGACAGCGATCGCCGTCCGATCGGGCAGGTATGTCGTGGCGATCGCCGACACGTGACGGCTGTGCCCCTGCAGCTGGTGCAACTTCCCACCGGTCACCAGGTCCCACACGATCACGCTTCGCCCACTGCCCGCTGCGACCGCGACCGGGGTGCCGTCCGGCAACCACGCAGTTGCCACACCACCGCCGACGGCACCTTTTCCGTGGCCGTACAGCCGGTGCCGCAATTCGCCGGTTTCCACGTTCCAGACCATCGCGACCGAACCGGTCCCGACCGTCACCACAACAGGCGTTCCGTCCGGAAGCGTCGTGGTCGCCATACTCCCTCTGCCGTGGCCGTACAGCCGGTGCAGTCGTTCCCCGGTCGACAGGTCCCACACCATCACGGACCGATCGGCACCGCCGGTGATCACGAGCGGCGTCGCACCTGGCCGCTCGACGATGTGGACCTGACGCACGGCCTCCCGGTGTCCGATCAGGTCGCGCAACGGTTGCCCGGTGCTCGCATCCCACACGGTGGCTTTCCCGTCGGCGCTGGCAGTTGCCACCACCGCTGTCCCGTCGGGCAGCACCGCGATGGCCACGGCGAGGACCGGTCCGTCGTGGCCGGTGAGCACGTGCAACAGCTCGCCGGACGTGAGGTCCCATACGGCGGCTGTCCGATCGGCGCTTCCGGTGACGGCGACGGCTCTCCAGGTGTCCGAATCCGGAACGGCAGCGGCTGCCAGCGCCAGCACCGGACCACTGTGCCCGTCGAGGATCTGCCGCGGTCCGCGGCTCGCGCTTCCCGAAGCCCAACTCGGGCTCCACTCGCCCGCTTCGGCGTCACGTTGCAATTCGTCTGCGATGGTGGCGAATCCGTTCTGCCGAGCAAGCAGCGTGAGCAGGACCCGTCGCTCGTCGCCTTCCACCGGCCCGACCATGCCTGCGAGCCGGAGAAGCTCCGCGCCCTCACACACCCGAACGGGTGCGGGTGCGACGCCGAGATCGTCGAGCACATGGGGCAGTGACGCCGAGACGAGGTAATCGACGTTTCCAAGTACGGTGCGCTCGCGTGCAGCATCGATCGCGTGGCCGAGGGCATGGCGGGACAGGTAGGCGGGTGCCGTGCGCCAGTTCGGCCGGTTCGACGATCCGGCGATCGAGCGCACGATCGCGTCGAACACCTCGCCCGAAAGTGTGCGTTCATCAACCTGTTCCGCGGGCTGTGGCCGAGTGCGCAGGTAGTCGGCCAACCCTTGGTGGAACAGCCGATAGAGGGTGCGGCCGTCGGTGTCCACCGATCGCCGCTGGTAGAACCGGAGCACGTCGGAGTCCAGCAGATCACTGGTCGCCGACGGGCTGGCCGCCCACTCGACGCCCAGGAAACGTCGGGCGATCGCATCGACCTGCTGAAGGGGCATCCCGTCGCCCTTGGCCCAGCTGAGGGCCGAGAGTATGGCGCGCGCACGGCCCGGGTCCTCCTGCCCGGCCAGATCGAGTTCGATGACCTCAGCGAGGCTGGTGGGGATCTCCAGAGACCGCGGGTCGGATCGAAATGATTCGGCCAGAACGGGATTCGCGCGCAGGTGGGTCAAGTACAGCCGGGCGACGAGGAAGGCGCCATGGGCCAAGGCGTCGTCGCTCGACGCCAATCGGTCATGCACCGCGTCCGCCACCTGGGAGGCGACTGCCTCGTACGCCGGCGTGTCGACGAGAACGCGCCGGACGAATTCCCGCACGTCCTCCAGGGACCGTGCGGGATCGTCGTCGAGATCGAGCACGTTGCCGGCTGCGGTCGTCAGGAGTGAGGTGGCCATCTCCCACTGCGGCCCCGATCTGGTGCCGACGATCAGTTTCGCGCGTGCGTGGTCCGAGCCGGCCGATCCACGAGCGAGTGGTTCCAGTAGGTCAGCGACGAGCGTCTCGGGATCACTGGCCTCGTCGACGGCGTCCACGACGATCACCGGCGTCGAACCACCTGTCAATGCATCGATCAGCGTCTCACCCGACGACACCTGCCCACCGAGGTCCAGCTGTCGCGCGATGGACTCGGCGATCTCGCTGACCGAGCGCCCTCGGGCGTGGACGGCGGCAAATCGACCGGCGACTGTGAATCGCTCGGCGGTGGCTGCCGCGATGTATTGCGTGTGCTCCCGGATCACCGGATGGATCGCGCAGACGGCCATCCCGAGCAGGGCGGACTTTCCCGACCCGGGGCTGCCGGTCACCACATGCATCCCCGGGGAATCGGGGCGCTCGATGCGTTCCGCCAGCCATCGGAGTTGCCGCGATCGGCCCGCGAAGTACGATACCCGACGATCGATCATCATCGGGCTTGCACGCTCGACGAAATGTGCCGGATCCACACCGAAGTCAACGGAATCGACAATCTCGGCCAGCAGTTCGTCCAACCCGCCGACGACTTGTCGAGCGCTGTCCGGTGCGGGCCGGTATCGCGGGTTCCGGAAGAACGGCGGGTTGATCGTGCGGTCGAGCAGGGTGGACCGGACTCGCTGGCGTATGCCGGACGCGCCGGCTTCCTCGACGATCCGCAGGATCTCGTCTCGCAAGGTCACCCACGGGACGAACTCGACGGTCGGGTCGATCCCCAGGTCGCCGACCTCGGCCGCTCGAAGCGCTTGTGCGAGCGCCTTCGTCAGCCGGGCGTCGAACGCGCTCTCCTCCGAGTCGCTTGCCGCGATGAACCAGGCGCGGGTGTGCTCGTCGGCGCCCGACGTCATCCACGGAAGTTCCGAGACCTTGCCCGCGTGGCAGATGTCAAGGACGAAGAGCGTCAGTGCCGACCCGTCACCGGCGTTGGTCTCCACGGCCCGTTCGACTGCGTTCATCCACTCCGCGACCGGCACGCCTGCACCGTCGATGCCGTAGAAGAGCAGCTCCTTGGTCCGTGTCGTGACAACGGCGTGCCCGAAGACGTAGACGACGCGCAGCCTTCCGGCGCCGTCGAGGACATCTGACACGGCGTCCTTGGCCGCTACGCCGCTCACCGTCTGGAAGTCGACCTCGAAGCCGTAGCGTTCCAGAACCTCCCGGAGCGTCGTCACCTCCGGCAGGAGGTGCTCCAAGGATTCGAACTCGGGCATGTCGTCAGGAAGTTTCGGAGCCACCAGCCCCAACGCACGGGCAGGCTCGGCGCCTGTCTGCCCGTGCTGCTCGTTCATGTTGACATCCTGTCGGCAGGCCGCTGATGTGCCGAGTCGCGTCCGAAACCGACGATATACAACCCGGACGGCCGCCGTCCGGCAGACACGATCGACTTCCTTCACGGGGAGGTGACGACGCGCGAGGTCATAGCCACCGCCTCTCGATCCATGGCGAACGGGTCTTTCCCTTGTGGGCCCCATGCTTCCTACCGTCGTTGGCATGGGGAACCAGTCGCACGAGACGCCGAGCCTGTCGCACGCGTACCGAGCTCTCGCCGCAGGTGATGCGGTCGTGGTGCCCAACCCTGCGCCGCTCGCGTATGGCGTGGTGGCGACCCGCGCTCGCGCGGTCAACGCGTGCAAGGGGCGGGCCCTGGACCAGAACGTCGCGGCGTCGATGCACGACCGGTCGGAGTGGGAACGGCTGGCACCCGAGATCGACCTGCCCGCAACGGTTCTGCGATCGGTGCGGGCGCTGCTGGAGCTGCGGCTGAGTCTCCTGCTGCCGCTGCGCGACCGGATGGCGCATCCGGACTGGTTCACCCCGGCCGTGCGCGACGGCAACCTGGCAGTCTTCAACGGGTACTGGGAGCCGACCGCCACACTGTGGGAAGCGTTCCCGCGCCTGTACGGCAGTAGCGCCAACCTCACCGGGCAGCCGCCGGCGGCCAGCGCTGCCGAGGCCAGGGCGCACTTCGGCCCCCACCAGGTCGTCGTCGACGCCGGGGAATCGACTCCGACGAGTGGTCCGCGCCGGTCCTCCACCATGCTGCGTCTCGACCGCGCAGGCGGCATCTGCCTGCACCGCAGCGGTGCGCAGGACTCCGCCAGCGGGCTGGGCGCACAGGCCTATCTCGCTCGGCTCGCCGACCGGGTCGGGCTGTCCGTCAGCCCCGTGCTCGCCCCACGAGCCAAGTAGACCGATGCCGCGACAGCTGCGTCACCGGTGGATCACGCCCAGCGCCGGGCGCTGATGTCGCGCGAGACGGATTGTCAGACGCAACTGGCCGCTGTGTGCGAGCCACCCGGTGACGCACGCGGTTGCCAGCGCAGGCACCGCACCGGCGACGAGCATGCCCGCCTGCGGGCCGGCGTGCTCGTCGAGATAACCGAGGAGTGGACCGCCGACCGCGCCGCTGCCGGTGAACACCATCAGGTACAGCGCCATGACCCTGCCCCGGATGTCGTCGTCCGAGGCCAGTTGCACCATCGCATTGGCCGCCGTAGTCAGCAGCAGGGTGAGGGCACCCACGAGGAGCAACAGCACGAGATAGGCGGCCTCATCCGTCACAAGGCTCGCCAGCAGATAGGCACCGGCAAGACCGGCACCGATGGCGGCGATGTCACGCAACCGGGTGTGTTCGCGGCGAGCGGCCACCAACGCCCCGGTCAGCGAGCCGACGGCCAGCGCGCAGTTGAGGATCCCGTAACCGCCTGCACCCGTGTGGAACACGTTCTTGGCGTATGCCGCGAGCGTGACCGGAAGATTCAGCGTGAACAACCCGAACACGCCGACCAGAACGATCGGCCACAGCACGTCCGGGCGCACCCGCGCGTACCGCAGCGCGTCACGCAGCTGCCCGCGACCTGCGGCAACGACGACTGTGCGGTGCAACTCGCGGTCGCGGACTCGCAGCAGCATGAGGATCGGTCCGAGGTAGGACAGCGCGTTGATCGTGAACGCCCAGCCGATACCGAGCGTGTTGATGAGCACGGCGCTCAGCGCCGGGCCGAGCAGCGCCCCGAGCTGGAAGATCGAGGAGTTGAGGCCGATCGCGTTGCGCAACTGGTCAGGGCCGACCAACTCGTTGACGAACGCCTGGCGTGTCGGGTTGTCGATGGCGATGACCGATCCGAGTGCGAACGCCACGACATACACCTGCCAGACCTGCACGGTCCGGGTGAGCAAGAGCCCAGCCAGCACGGTGGCGAGCACCGCCATCGCGGTCTGAGTCGTCAGCAGCACGAGCCGTTTCGGGCAGCGGTCCGCGATGAGACCACCGACCAGTCCGAACAGCAGAGTGGGCAGGGCCTGCAGCGCGGTGGTGATGCCGACGGCTGTGGCGCCGCCGGCGAGCGTGAGGACCAACCAGTCCTGGGCGATGCGCTGCACCCAACTGCCCGTGTTGGACAGCGCCTGGCCGAAGGCGAACAGTCGGTAGTTGCGGATGCGGAGGGATCCGAAGGTGGTCGGGTGGGTGGTGGAGATCGGCGGGCTACTGGCTTCCAGCGCGGTGATCAAGACGGGGCTCTCGACGTCGTGGGCGGGTGGGTGCCTCCCATCGTTCCGTCGATGGACTCCTTCGCAAAGGTAATCAGTGGTATATCTCTTATTGCTGATCACAATGAATTTGGAGATGCTGTGTACCCACCGGAGTTGCTGCGCACCTTCCTCGCGGTGTCCCAGTCACTGAGTTTCACCCGTGCCGCCGAGCTGCTCGAGATTCGGCAACCCACGGTCAGCCAGCACATCCGCAAACTCGAAGAGCTCGTCGGCAGAACACTTTTCGTGCGTGACACGCGCACTGTCCGGCTGACCGCCGACGGCGACGCGCTGACCGGGTTCGCCCGGACCATCCTGGCCGCGCAGGAGCAGGCCGTCGACTACTTCACCGGCTCCGGACTGACCGGACGGTTGCGCGTCGGGGTCACCGATGACCTGGCGCTGACCCCGTTGCCGAAGATCCTGCGACAGTTCCGGCAGGCCTATCCGCGGGTCGACCTGGACCTGACGGTGGCCCAGAGTCCGAGCCTGCACCGGCGCATCGAGTCGGGCCATCTGGACGTGGTGTTCGTCAAACGCGGGGTGGGCGAGCGCGGCGGCCAGCTGGTCCGGCGCGACCGCCTCGTCTGGGCCGGGCCGGAGGGTGCGCGACTCGACCTGGAGCACCCGGTGCCGCTGGTCGTCTATCGCGCACCGAGTCTCACCCGCAGCGCGGCCATCACCGCCTTGGAGGGCGCGGGCATGACGTACCGGATCGACTGCACCGTCCGCGGCGTCAACGGCGTGATCGCCGCGGTGCGGGCGGGCCTGGGGATCGGGATCTTCGCCCGCAGCCTGATCCCCGAAGAACTGGTCGAACTGCCCACCAAGACCGGGCTGCCCACGCTCGGAGAGATCGACCTGGTGCTGCTGACCAACCCCCATGCCGAGTCGGCACCCGCCGCGACCCTGGTCACTGCCATCCTCGCCAGCGGACACCCCTCCCACTGACTCCCCCAAGCAGCGGTCACGCTTCGACCGAGCGTCGAGAACTTCGCCATCCGGTTCCGCTCGGGAAGACATGCCGGCGTGCGGTGGTTGCGGCATACATGACCTCAACCACTGACGTAGCCACCCAGTCCGGCACCTTCTCGATCGGCGGCGACCTCCCGGTCGTGCGCCTCGGCTACGGGACGATGCAACTGACCGGCGACGGAGTGTGGGGGCCGCCGCGCGATCACGACGAGGCGATCGCCGTGCTGCGGCGCGCCGTCGAGCTCGGCATCACCTTCTTCGATACCGCCGACTCCTATGGCCCGGTCGTCGCCGAGGAGCTGCTGGCCGAGGCACTGCACCCGTATGCCGACGACATCGTCATCGCGACCAAGGCGGGGTTGACCCGGCAGGGCCCGCACATCTGGACACCGGTCGGCGTGCCGGCATACCTGCGCCAGCAGGCCGAGCTCAGCCTGCGCCGGCTCGACGTCGACGCCATCGACCTCTTCCAACTGCACCGCATCGACCCGGCAGTACCCCTGGAGGACCAGGTCGGCGAACTCGCCAAACTCCAGGAGGAGGGCAAGATCAAGCACATCGGTCTGTCCGAGGTGAGTGTCGAGGAGTTGCAGGCCGCCCAGCAGATCGCCCCGATCGCCACTGTGCAGAACAGGTTCAGCCTCGGCACCCGCGGGTCGGACGCCCTGCTCGCTCACGCGGAGGCCCACAACATCGGCTTCATCCCGTGGCGCCCGGTCGCCGACCACACCGGCGACAGCGGGCCGATCGCCGAGATCGCCACCGCGCACGACGCGACCGTCACCCAGGTCGCCCTCGCCTGGCTGCTGCACCTGTCCCCCGTCATGCTGCCGATCCCGGGCACGTCCAAGGTCGCGCACCTGGAGTCCAACACCGCAGCCGCAGCGATCGCCTTGACCGAGGAGGAAGTGCAGCAACTCAGCAGCCTGGGTGAATAGTTCTGGTTCTCAACGGGACTCGTCGAAGTCGGGGAACGTCACCGGGATCAGATCGTCGAGCGTCCGCCCGGCCCAATGACCCTCGTGCCAGTGCGCCCAGACCTGTTCGCCGGCAGCCTGGACGCCGCGTGCGGCTGCGTCGAGGTCGGTGCCCAGCACGGTGCCGTCCTCGACGACCGGCCGGCCGTCGACCAGGACGTCGGCCAGATCCGACGGCTGCGCGTAATAGACGATGTTCCGGATCGGGTCGCGCAACGGTGCCATGCCGAACGAATCAGTGCGCCAGAACAGCAGATCCGCCTTCGCGCCGGCGCTGATACGTCCCAGGTCGTCGCGGCCGAGCAGGGCGGCGGCATTGATGGTCGCCGCGTCGAAGACCCGTTGCGCGGTCGAGGTGTCAGCCCGTCGCGAGGTGATCTTCCCGGAGATCGCCGTCCACCGCAGGGACTCGAGCATGGACTGTGGCGCGGTGTCGGTGCCGAGGCACATGTTCACGCCCGCGTCGACATACTCCGGGAAGGACTCCATGAGGATGCCCCGGCGGGCGAAGCACCACGCGTTGTAGGAGACCGAGGTGCGAGAGTCGGCAAGGAGCCGCAGATCGTCACCGGCGAAGTTGACCCAACTGTTCCCGCTGATGAAGATCGCGTGGCCCAGCAGTGTCTGTGGTCCCAGGAAGTCGATGTCCGCGAGCCACTCGACGGGCGTCCGCCCGTGGCGCCGGGTCATCTCGTTGAACTCCCAAACCCCTTGAGACGCATGCAAAGACACCGGCGCCTGTAGTTCGCGGGCTGCCTGCTGCGTCTCACGCAGCAACTCCTCGGCACAGGTGTCGACCTGCGCCGGACCGAGGAAACCCTGCACCCGCCCACCGGCCCGAGACTCCTGCGCCTCGATGAACGCGATCGCCCGCTGCAGACCCTCGTGCCCGGCAGCAAGGTCCCACTCGTAGTCGACCCGCTTACCGTCCGGGGTGAACCAGCGACCCGAACGGTACGACGGCGCCACGTATCCACGCATGCCGATCCGGTCGACCTGGTCGGCCACATAATCGGCGGCATCACCCAGGTGCAGGACCGTCGTCGTGCCCGAGCGGGCCAGCTCGATGAGGGAGTAGTCGACGCAGCTCTCCATGCCGGCCCGCGTCAGACCGGCGTCCTCAGCCGGCAGGATCTCGATCAGCCCGGTCAGCCAGAACTGCCGGGGGCCGTAGTCCTCCTGGACGGACTTGTCGATCGGGGACGAATGCAGATGCGAGTGCGTGTCGATGAAACCGGGTGTGATGACCCGGTTCGGCAGGGCCTTCTCGACGTCGACGTGACCGTCATACGTCTTCCCGACGAACACGATGCGGTCGTCGTCGATGACAACACATCCGTCACGCAGCAGCCGGTGGCCACCGTCCTGGTACGCAACGACGTAAGGGGCGGTGAACATCGTCCGGGTCATGAATGCGAGCGTAGAGGACCCTTGTCGCCCCACGCAGCTACGACAAGAATGGGAAGTTGCGGCCTCGGCCACACCGGCAGACCGCGAGGAAGGGAAATCCCATGTCGGACGCTCCAATTCACCTACTGGTGGGAACCACCAAGGGTGCCTTCATCCTGGACGGCGACGCCGATCGCGTCAGCTGGTCCGTGCGCGGCCCGTTCTGCGACGGCGCGCCTATCAACCACGTCATCGGCGACCCGAACACCGGCACCATCTGGGCCGGTGGCGGCGGCGACTGGTCCGGCGCCGGCGTGTGGCGCTCCGACGACGGCGGCGACACCTGGACCCTCAGCAAACTTACCACCGGCGAGGTCGACGAATGGGCGAAGAGCGACCCGGAGTTCGCCGAGTCCATCGGCTGGACCGAGACGCCGGCGCCGTTCGGTGACAGCTTCTCCCAGGTCTGGTCACTGGGCCGGTCCGGCGACACGTTGTACGCCGGAACCAAGCCAGCGACCCTGCTCGTCAGTGATGACGGCGGCAAGACCTGGCAGACGGTCAAAGGGCTGACCGACCACCCGTCGGCACCCGACTGGGGCCCCGGCGCGGCCGGCCTGGTGCTGCACACGATCGTCGTCGACCCTGACGACCCGGAGCACATGTGGGTCGGGATCTCCGCGGCGGGCGTCTTCGCCACCGAGGACGGCGGAGTCACCTGGGAACGCCGCAACGACCTCGCCGATCCGACGGAGGGGGAAGATGATTCGCACCCTGCCGCAGAGTCCGAAGGGCACACCGGCTTCTGTGTGCACCACCTCGAGCGCGCCACCGGCGACAACGCGCCGCTCTACCAGCAGAACCACCACGGGGTATGGCGCTCGGCCGACGGCGGCCACACCTGGCACAACATCACCGAGGGACTGCCCTCGACATTCGGCTTCCCGCTGTGGGTCCACCCGGGCGACGGCGACACGATCTGGACCGTCCCGCTCAACGGCGACTCGATCGGCCGCTACCCACCTGACGCGGCCGCAGCGGTATGGCGCTCCCGCGACGCCGGAGCGACCTGGGAGGCCCAACGCACCGGGCTCCCCCAGGAAGCCTGCTTCTTCACGGTGCTCCGCCAGGGCATGAGCGGCGACCGGCGGTCCCCCGCCGGCGTCTACTTCGGCACCAACACCGGTTCGGTCTTCGCCACCCGGGACGAGGGCGAGACCTGGACAGAAGTCGCCCGCCACCTGCCGACCGTCCTCGCGGTCGAAGTATTCGAGGTCTTGTAGCACCGCCACCGCGGTGGACCGCGAGAGGTCCGCCACGCTCACTCAGGCAACGCTCTTGGTTACCCAGTTGATGAAGTTGGTCGTCGCGTTCCCACTGGTCTCGGCCATCGTGTGCGCCTGGCCCCAGACGGTGGCGAAATCGACTCTCTTGCCGAGGTTCTGCAGGGCGAGTGCCAGGTTGATCTCGACGGTGTTCGCGGTGTCGCCCTGCATGATCCCGGTGCGGATGCGCCAGTGCGGGGCGACGCTGGACGACTTCTAGCCGCGATAGAACTTCGCCACGTAGAACATCGGGTTGTACATGTCGAGACGGCGGGCCACCGCTGTGCCGATGCTGTCGGTCTTGGCGAAATCGGTGCTGTATGACGATGCGCCGTACGCGCTCTTCCAGCCGCTCAGCTTGGCGTAGCCGCTCTGGCCGGCCGCGATGACCTGGCGTGACACGGCGGCGAAGTGCAGGCCGCTGGTGCCGAGCCCCATGACGACGTTCTCGGTCTCCTGCCGGGTGATGCCGTCGAACGCGCCGACATCCTTGGTCGGCTGTTTCTGGCTGAGCACGAAACCCTTCAGGTTCAGCACCGTCGCCATCTTGCTGCTGGCGTCGTACTTCACCCAGGTGGTGTCGCTGTTGAGGTACACGATGTATGCCTTGACCGTCTTGTAGGTCGTGCTCGAGGAACTGCTCGACGATCCGCCGCTCGCACCGGTCGGCGGCGTGCCGCCGGAGCCGCTGGGTGGCGTGCCGCCTGATGGCGGTGTCCCGCCGGAGGGTGCGCTTCCGCTGCCTCCTCCGGGCATACCACCCTGACTGGTCGGTGTGTAGGGGAACGTGGTGCGCGCGAGGAAGTCGTTGAGCGAGTCCTGCACCACCGAGACGAGGTGGTCGTAGTAGCTGCCGGACAGGTACTCACCATTGCTCGATCTGGCGAGCTTCAGCTTCTTGCCGGACGAGTCCCGCAGCCCGAGTCTGTTCTGGTAGGCCGCGAAAGCCGTTGCCAGATCTCGTGAATAGGACTTCGTCCAGGTCCCGCTCGCCCGGGTGCCGGTTGAGGCGAACTGGCCCATGTTCCACTCGTAGGCGGCGTTCGCGTAGTCCAGGCTGGTGATCGGGCACCACGCCATTACGCCCGCGATGGCGTCGCTGATCGGTGTGTTGTCGGCCGAGGACATCGCCGCACCGAGCGCCTTGAGGTAGGGCGTGTAGAGCTTGCTGTCGCCGGATGCACCCATGACGGCGCTCTGCGCTCCCCCGCCGCTCATCCCGAAGACGAAGATGCGGTCGGTGTCGCCCGGCACCTTGTCGCCGACGTAGCGGATGAACCGGACCGCCGCCTTCAGGTCGACGACACCCCAGGGCGCGTTCCCGGTGTAGCTGCTGGTCTCACTGTCCCGGCCGCGCAGCCCGGCGGCGACATACACGAACCCTGCGCTGAGGTATGCCGAAACATCCTGGTAGCTATAGCTGCTCGGCGGTTTCTGCGCTGCGTAGCCGGGGGTGTTGACCGGGAACACGATCGGCGCGGTGGCCGCGGTGAAACCGCCGACCTTCCCGGAGCTGTTCGTCGTCACCGTGTAGCTGCCGTCGCTGTTCTTGGTCCCGGTGAAGTACTTGCCCGGTACGTAGACGGCCAGCTTCTCGTAGTCGGCGGCCTGCGGGTCGCGGACGTATTGCAGACCCAGCTGGTAGTAGACGTCGTGCGAGGAGTCGTACTGCCACGAGGCGGCGTCGAGCGCGATCCCCGCGCTCGAGGTGCTGGCAACGGTCGCAGCCGAGCTCGTCGATGACGCCTCCGTCGCGGCAGTGTCCGACGAGCTGCTGCACGCGGCGAGCAGTCCGCCGAGGCCGGTGACCCCGCCACCGATGATCGCTGTTCGTCGAGTGATCGCCACTGTGATCTACCTGCCTCCCGTGGTGCGTCGCCGGCGGCTCCAGCGAACGTGGTGACCAGTCGACACGGGCGCCCTTTGGCAGCGCTTTGCAGGATTGTTGATAATCGTGTGTGCTAATCATCGGCCGATGATCGCGCACGCATCCCCCACAGGGGGCTCTTACGGATATGGTCTGCCCTCTCCAGAGCACCGAACTGTCCTGGGAGAGATTCTCCCAGGACAGTTCATCGGTGCTCTGCGAGCGTTCGGTTACGGCTGCTGCACGCGGATCTTCACCCTCACCCGCTGCGCCGGGCCGGTCGCCTCGTTGCGCTCGGTCTACGCCGTAGGGACCAGTTGCGCGCGCTGGTCCGTCTGCCGGAAACCGATCGGCTCCAGCTTGAACGTGCCGTCGCTCTGCACGGTCAGCGCCAAGTTGGAGTCCCGGTTGACCAACACGTACTGGCCGACGGAGGTCAGGCTGCCATCGGCTGCCGCCTGCGCCGCGGCGGACGAGGACGAGCTCAGCGTGGTGGCGGTGTTCGAGGCCTGCGGCAACAGGTACCACTGGTCGGTGCCGCCGCCGGAGCCGAGCCCGCCGTTGCCACTGGGGTCGAAATTGGCTTCCTCTGGCCCGGTGGCCTCGCCGGCGCCCCACGACCGGCGCTGCTGGATCGTCGACCCGTCGACGGTCAGGTACTTGCCCGTGGCGGTGTTCTCGATCTTGTAGATGCCTGTCTCGTAGCGCGAGTCGAAGCTGTCCATGACCGGGACAACCTTCCACGTGCCGTAGTTGGCGTCCTGCACCGAGTCGCCGCCGATCTGCAACTCGTAGCTGGACGACGACTTCACGGTGTTGCCGTTCGAGTCCGTGATCGGCCGGTGCAGGGTGAAGGTCGTCTGGCCTGCCTGGTGCGCTGCCGGCGTGATCCGGTCGACGTGACCGTTCAGGTCGCTGACCGCGTAGAACGAGCGGGTGGTGATGTTCTGGTTCGTCATACTCCCGTAGTCGAGCGTGGTCATGTAACCGGAGCTCACGGGCGCATATGCCACCGTCGTCCAGTCGTTCATCTTGGACAGGTCGGTGTTCTGCAGCAGGTAGCCGTCGTAGCCGAACGCCTGGTAGCGCTGCGAATCGGTGTTGTAGCTGATCGCCCACGCGTCGAGCGGGCGCGGCATGAAGATGCTGCCGTTCGCCTCGTCCAGGTAGATCGTCACGCCGGAGTGCAGCGCGACCGGCGCGTTGCTCGCCTGCCCGGACGGGCTGTACTGGCTGAAGACGATCTGGTTGTTTCCGTTGGAGTCCTTGGTGATCTCGAACGTGTTGGTGTAGCCGATGCCCGGGTCGACATACGTCAGGCTCGGCACCGAGTTGCCGTCGGCATCCTTGATGGTCGCGCCGAAGTAGTCGATCGTGTAGGTCTTGCCGTTGGCCTGGACGTCGAAGTCACGCGTGCCGGTCGGCGGGCCCTGGTAGGCGAGCGTGTGATTGGTGTAGTGCAACGACTGCCCGCTGGTGCCCGTCCCGGTCCACGCCACCGTGTCGGTGGAGGGGGTGTAGAGCGGCGACAAACCGCCGGGTGTGTTGACCGAGCCGTCCAGGCCACCGATCCCCGGCTGCGTCCAGGACCCGTCGTAGAACTTGTTCCAGGTCCCGGGCGCCATCTTGCCGCTGATCGGAGCGCGCGCGGCGGCGTTCCACTGGGCGATGCTGGAGTTCTGGTTCGACTTCTTACGGACCTGGTAGTCGTAGTAGAGGTAGAAGTAGCCGGTGGAGTGGTCGATGAACAGTCGGGTGCCTGACTCACCGTAGGACCAGGTGTTGCCCGGGTAGTCGGACTGCGTCAGGTAGCCATCGGGCTCGTTCGGTGCCGTGACGATCGCACCCTTGGACTGCCAGGTCGCGCCCTTGTCGGTGGACGTCGCGACAAGGATGCGATTGCTGTGGATGCCCGTGCTGAGTCGTTGCGCCTCGGTCAGGCTGGTGTCCGAGTTCAACGGATCGAACTCGAACTCGTCGTTGACCACGGCGTACCACGTTTTGGTGGAGGGATCGATCCACACGCCGACGATGTCGCAGTGGTCGTCGTTGTATGGCGAAGGCATGATCTTCTTGCCGGACGAGTCCGTCCGACTGTCGAGCTGATAGCAGATGCTTCCCGCCAGGTCGGGGTGCGAGTCGTCCTGCAGCAACGTGGTTGTCTGCGGCGACGTCGACAGACCGGTGGTGACCGCACCCAGGTCGGTATTGGTGAAGGTCCGCTCCCAGTTACGCCCCTGGTCCGTGGCGTCATACAGGTTCGCGGCGGCGGACCAGTGGAACTGTCCGTCGGCGTCGACATACGCCGAACCCGCGATGTCGCTGTCCATACTCCCGGCAAGATTGCCTGCGCGCGGTTGTGTTCGTCGGGAACTTCTGGTCCTGAGGCGGGGTCAGCGTTGACGCTGAGGCGGTCGCGGCGGTCATGGCGACCACCGTCCCCGTCGCTGTCACCACAGCGAGCGTTCGTAGTCGAAGTGCTCGTCGCATGTGGGTAACTCACCTTTCGATGGCTTGCCGATGCCATTCCGCGCGGCGGTTCCCGATGGCGCTTTTGTGCAGTAATCGCTTACTCAGAATGTCGATACCATCAAGGCAATGTCAATACCACCGACCGCAAAGTGATTGCGCTGCACCGGAATCTGCAGATCCAACGTCCAGAGCTGGTCAGTAAACGTGTACTGTCACCGTGATGACGAGGGTCCAGCCTTTCGGCAGCAACCCGAGTTCGCCCTCAGCGAGGTCGGTTCCTCAGTCGCCGCGAGCCGCGGGAGTCAGCAGTTCCTGCTCGCGAGCGGTCAACCCCGCGGGATGGTCGGCGGCGTCGATGAGGCCATGGAGTATGTCGTTCAGCGCCGACAGATCGTGACCTTGCAGACCGAGGCGGCGGATCATGATCGCGGGGACGTTGATCGCGCGGTCCCGCAGCGCGCGTCCACTCGGTGTGAGCTGGACCGCGAGCGTGCGCTCGTCGGCGGGGTCGCGGCTCTTACGGATGTAGCCGGCCCTCTCGAGTCGCTTGAGCAACGGTGACAACGTGCCCGGGTCGAGTCGCAGGGCCCGCGCCAGGCTCCGATTCGACTGCGGCTCGTCCTGCCAGAGCGCCAGCATCACCAGATATTGCGGATGGGTCAGGTTGAGCGGAGACAGCACCTCCCGGTAGGAACCGATCACCCCGCGGGCGGCGAGCGCGAGTGCGTAACAAACCTGGTTCTCCAGGGCAAGGGGATCCTGCATTGTCTCGACCATAACGCCGCCAGCGTATCAATTGTTGGTACACGATTGATTGGTGTACCAATCATTGGTGTACCGTGCTGCCATGATCACTGAGGAAGCTCGCTCTGAACAGGCAGCGGAGGATCGGGCCGCGTTGGAGTTGGCGTTGCAGCAGGCGGCCGGTGTTGCGCCGAACCGCAGTGCGGAACGCCGCCGGGAACGGCCGCAGAAGACCCCCATCCCGAAGAGCAAGGCCGGGCTCTCGCTCGGTTACCGCTTCATCTGGCGGCTGCACTACACCTTGCTCGCATGGGGCGGCCCCGCACAGCGGCCCCTGGAGTGGGACCCGCGCGAGCGGATGCGCCGCGAGCGGGCCGAGAAGGTCGCGCACGCGCAGCATCCGGCTGACTGACGCCGGTCGGTTGGACATCAAGCTCGACCCAGCCGACTCGAACCGATCTTCTGCCAACTTCGTGAGCAAACAGGACGGCCCGTGACACACGTTTCCGCAGGTCAGGGGCCGTCTTCGGGTGGTGGATGTGAAGGGACTCGAACCCCTGACCTCTCGCGTGTGAAGCGAACGCTCTAACCAGCTGAGCTACACATCCGGGTGCCGCTGCGGCCCGTCATACGAACCGTGCTGCGAGCGCCAACATTAGCCGACGCGGCGCGCCCGCGCATAATCGGGGCCGCGTCACAAGCCGGGCACGTGACCCAGCCAGTCCTTGACCTGGCCGGGCAGGAAGCCGGGCACCCCGCTGACCAGGAAGACCAGCCAGAAGCAGACGGCGACGAGCAGGACGATGCCCAGGGAGACGAGCCCGCGCATGAACCAGCCCTGCCGGGACATCCAGACGGTCCAGAGCCGCACCTTCTCCCGCGCGAAGCGCAACAGGCGCTTGGCCCAGGCGAATTCGGTCGCCCAGATGCCGAGCCCGATGAAGATGATCACCCACCCGGGCCCGGGCAGCGGCAACAACACGACCCCTGTCGCGATGACCAGGAAGCCGATGACGGCCACTGCCACGCGATAGAAAAGGTATGCCGTGGGGTTGGTCCGGATGCGCGCACGCCACGCGAAACGCTCGCGTGGCGCTGCGGATTCGACGTCCTCCCCTGGCATCGGTGTCGCCATCGGCAGCTTTGTCAGTCGCGGCCGGCGGCGGACGCTTTCGCGAACGCCTCCGCGGCGGCAGCGGTCACCGGGCCGGGGGCCGGCAGTTCCCGGTCGCCGACGGCGTGCACGGCCTGCACGTCGCGGGTGGAGGAGGTGATGAAGACCTCGTCCGCCGTGTCGAGGATGCCGATCGGCAGGATCTCCTCACGCACCGGGATGCCGGCCTCGCGGCTCCACTCGATCGTCAGGGCGCGGGTGATGCCGGCCAGCGGACCGCACTCCAGCTTCGGCGTGAGGATCTCACCATCCACCACCACGAAGATGTTGGAGCCGGTCCCCTCGCACAGCTCGCCCCGGGTGTTGGCGAAGATCGCCTCGCTGCCACCTTCCTTGTGCGCCGCGTCCAGCGCGACGACGTTCTCGGCATACGAGGTGGTCTTCAGCCCGGCAACCGCGCTGCGTTCGTTGCGGGTCCACGGCACGACGACGATCTTGGTCGTCGGTTCGGGCCGGGGCACGGGCATCGCGGCCACGATGTAGGTGAACGGGCTGTCGCTGCGGTCGGACCCCAGCGGCCCTTCACCGGCGGTCACGGTGTAGCGCAGCCGGCCGAACTCGATCGGGTCGGCGAGCACGGCGTCGAAGCCTTCCTGCAGGCGGCCCCGGTCCGCGGCGGGCAGACCCAGCCCGGCCAGTGAGCGGTCCAGCCGGTCGTTGTGGCGGTCGATCGCGAACGGCTTGCCGGCAACGACCTTCGCAGTCTCGAACACACCGTCACCGACGGTGATCCCGTGGTCCAGTGCTCGCACGCTCGGCTTGTCGTCGACCAGTTCCCCGTCGACCCAGACCCGCACGCCCATTGTCTGCCTCCGCTTAGCTCGTGAGTGGTCCCTTCATCCTGTCACTTGCATGGGGGACGCGCCCGGGCCGGTCGGCGAGGCCCCGGGTCATCTCCGTCGGACGATCCCCAACTGGCGCAGCGACGCATAGGCCGTCAACAACGCCCCCAGGATGAGGAAGCCGCACCAGGCGATGCTGTATGGCGCCATCCGGATCGCGGCGAACAGGATGAACACGGCCAGGCCGAGTCCGATCCAGCCCACGATGCGGTTGCTCTGCGCGCGTCTGTCCATGGCGTCCATGGAACCGATGGTGTCACGGACAGTGCCGCGCGCGTCGGAGGTTCGACCCGATCGACGGCCGTGCCGGACGCCACGCCCGGCGCGCGGGCGGTGATGAAACAATCACGGTCATGTCGAGCCCGCTCCCCCACGACCCGATCGCCGAGGCGCACCGTCAATGGACGGCGCACGGATGGGGTGTGTATGCCGACGGCATGGCGGCCATCACGTCCATCATCCGCGCACAGCAGATCTTCATCGCGCGTGCCGAAGAGGTGCTCAAGCCGCTCGGTCTGACCTTCGCCCGGTACGAACTGCTCACGCTGCTGCACTTCACCCGCAGCGGTGCCCTGCCGATGGCCAAGGCGAGTGCGCGCCTGCAGGTGCACCCGACCAGCGTCACCAACGCCGTCGACCGGCTGGAGAAGGTCGGGCTGGTACGGCGCGCGCCGCACCCGACCGACCGCCGCACCACCCTGATCGAGATCACGCCGGACGGCCACGAGCTCGCGCTCACGGCGACCGAGCAGCTCAACAAGACACTCTTCAGCGACCCCGGCCTCGACAGTGAGGACCTGCGGCCACTGCTGCGCATCCTGACCCGATTGCGCCAGGACGCAGGCGATTTCGAGGAGCCGTCGGACTGGTAGGGGCGCGCGGTCTCACGACCCGGAGAAGTTCGCGGGGCGCTTCTCGACGAACGCCGCCATACCTTCCTTCTGGTCGTCGGTCGCGAAGGCCGCGTGGAAGGAACGGCGCTCCAGGCGCACCCCCTCGGCCAGGGTCGTCTCGAATGCGGCGTTGACCGCGTCCTTGGCCATCATCGCGATCGGCAGCGACATACTCGCGATCTTGTCCGCGACCTCCTTCGCCGCTGCGAGCAGGCCCTCGGCGGGCACGACCCGCGCCACCAGACCCGACCGCTCCGCCTCGTCGGCACCCATCTGACGCCCGGTCAGCACCAGGTCCATCGCCTTGGCCTTGCCGACCGCGCGGGTCAGTCGCTGCGACCCACCCATGCCGGGTATGACGCCCAGCGTGATCTCGGGCTGGCCGAACTTCGCGGTGTCGGCCGCGATGATCAGGTCGCACAGCATCGCCAGCTCGCAACCACCACCGAGCGCATACCCCGCGACGGCGGCGATCAGCGGCGTACGGACACGGGTCAGGCGTTCCCAGGCCCCGAAGAGGTTCTCGCCGTACACCTGGGCGAACGTCTTGTCCGCCATCTCCTTGATGTCCGCACCGGCGGCGAACGCCTTCTCCGACCCGGTGATGATGATGGCGCCGACGCCCGGGTCCTGGTCCAGCTCCTCCGCGGCCGCGACCACCTCGGCCATCACCTCGGAATTCAGCGCATTCAACGCCTTGGGGCGGTTCAGCGTGATCGTGGCCGTGCGGCCGTCGCGCTCGAGGAGGATCGTCTGGAAGTCGGTCACCTTTGCTCCTGCAAAATCGTTGTTTTTGAGCCGGATTCGCCCTTGATGCTAGAGCAGGGACAAAACCGACGGTCCCCGCCCGTCCGTGGACAGGTGGGGACCGTCGGTCAGGCCGGTCGCTCGCTCGTCATACAGCGGCAGTCGCGAGTTCGTCGGTCCCGTCGTCCTCGGGAGCGGGACGGCTGCCCGGGGTGACGGCCGAGACCGCGAACATCACGATGGCGTTGACGACCAGGGCGACGATGCCGATCGCTATGTGCTGCAACGAATCCGGCATGAAACCGAACGTGGTGATGCCGTCATGGTAGATCGCACTGTCGAGCGAGAACCACGTCACCAGCAGCGCACCGACCACCATGCCGGCGGTCGCACCCCACGAGCTGATCGGGTTCTTCTTCAGCAGGCTGGCCAGCATCGACGGCAACAGCTGCGTCACGAAGGCGTAGCCGAGCAGCAACAGGTTGACGATCGCCTGACCTCCCTGGAAGAGCAGGACCAGGGCGACGAGCGCGACCACGGGCACGGACGCCTTCGCGACCAGGCTCGCCGACGCGGCCGACGACCTCGGGAACAGCGGCTTGTAGAGGTTGGAGGAGATCAGCGTGCCGCAGGTCGTCAGCAGCATGGCTCCCGGCACCAGGGCGCAGAACAGGCCTGCCGCGCCGACCAGTCCGACCACCCACTGCGGCAGTTCCTGCGTCACGATCTCCAGCAGTGCGTTGTTCGCTCCGCCGTCCGGGGCCACGTTGAGTGCGACCGCTGCGGTGAAGCCGATGAAGAACACGAAGAGGATCACCAGCTGATAGAGCGGCAGGAAGACGGCGTTGCGGCGGAAGGTCTTCGGGTTGTCCGCGGAATACACGGCCCCGAAGTAGTGCGGCCACATGAAGAAGCCGAGCGTCGACATCAGGATGTTGCTCACGAACCAGCCCATGTCGTAACCGGATTCACTCAGATGGAGCGACACTCCACTGCTCGACCAGGCGTCAGGTATGCCGCCGCCCTCGAGCTGGTCGAAGAGGTGGCCGAAACCACCACCGAGGTGCAGTGGCAGGTAGATCCCGAGGATCACGACGATGACCAGGACGATGATGTCCTTCACGACCGCGTTGCTGGCCGCGGCGTGGATGCCGGAAACCACCACGTAGGCGACCAGGCAGATCGCCCCGCACCACTCCGCGGCAGTGGTGGAGATCTTCCCGTACGACGTGGCGTTGACGATGATGCCGAGACCCGCCAACTGCAACTCCAGGTACGGCACCATCGCGACGATGCCGACGATCGCGACCACGGTCCCACTGGTGCGCGACTTGTACTTCGCGACCCACCAATCCGGTTGCGACAGAAGGCTCATCTTCTTGCCATAGCGCCAAATGGCCGGCGCCAGCCAGTAGGAGATGACGTAGGCGAGGCTGCCGTAGCACAGGATGTAGAACGCCGCGCCACCGTGGGCGTAGGCCCATCCTGATGCGCCGAGGAAGGTGAAGGTCGTGTAGATCTCACCGGCGAGCAGCAGGAAGACGATGATGGAGCCGAGGTTGCGGCCGCCGACGCTCCAGCCCTCCATGTCCATCTCTTTGCCACGCCGCGACCACAGTCCGAGCGCGAGCGACGCCGCGAAGAAGATCACCAGGATTGCGAGTGCGACGTTCATGCGCCGGTCTCCTCATCCTGGGAGTTGGCAGGGTCGGTGCGATAGACGATCGCCATACAGATCGACGTCAGCACGACCGAGATGACGATCCAGACGAGCAGAAAGGGAAATCCGGCGATCGTGGGCGTCGTGCGGTTCACGAACGGCGTGCAGACCAGCATCAGGATGAACGGGATCGCTGCGAGGGCGAGGTGGAACTGGCGAAGTTTGCTCACGACCGCCTCCCGGACCCGGCCAGGCGCTGGCACATCGACCGGTGGGGCGAACTCCGTCGGGCCCTGGTGGACCTGTTCTTCGTGTTCACAGCGATGGCTCCTAATTCCGCATTGTGAAAGTAATCTTCCATTGAGTGGACATCGAACATGACCTGGCTCACATCTGTCAAGAACCAACGGGTAACCAAGTCCACACCACCAGCAGGCACAGCGGGCATTTACGAGGCAGCGGAAACCCGCTGAGCAGCGGTTCACTGGGTTACAGTTCGGCGCAACCAGACGCCGCATCCGAGGAGCACCCCCATGGTCGATTTCAGCAGTCTCGTGCAGAAGGCGAAGGATTTCGCCCGGAAGAACCCGGACAAGGTCCGCGAGGGCGTCTCGAAGGCCGAGGACGTGGTCGACGAGAAGACGGGCGGAAAGTACGAATCCCAGGTGAACGCCGCCGGCGAACAGGTCGAGAAGCAGCTCGGCGTGCAGCCCGAGGACGGCAACAACCAGAAGTAGTCACACAGCCGACGACACAAGAGCGGGGCACCGGCAGATGCCGGTGCCCCGCTTCGGTCGTCAATCAGGAGAAGTCATTGCCTCCTTGGTCCGACTGCTGGCCGTCGAAGCCGCCGCCCGCAGCGCCGGACTGACCCTGATCCTGGCCCCCGAAGCCCTGATCGGCCTGCTGGCCGCCACCGATACCCTGCTCCGGCTGACCCTGCTCCTGCTGGCCGAAACCGCCTTGTTCAGAGGAAGATTGGCCCTGATCGGCCCCGCCGAAACCTCCCGGCTCGGGCTGCCCCTGGTCGGCCTGCTGACCCCCGAAAGCCTCGTCAGCTGACTGAGTCTGGTCCTGACCGCCGAAGCCCTGGTCGGCCTGCTGCCCGCCGGCGAAGCCCTGCTCCGATTGCCCCTGGTCGGCCTGCTGACCACCGGCGAAGCTCTGCTCCGACTGCCCCTGGTCGTACTCCTGCTGCTGCCCCTGGTCCTGGCCCCCGCCATAACCCTGGTCCTGCTGATATCCCTGCCCGGACTGATTGTCGCCGGACTGGCCTTGCCCGAATTCGTCGTTCTGACTCATGGGTTGTGCCCTCTCGTCGCGTACTTTCTTCGGTCGTGCCGGGTCGCCCCGGCGACCTCCACGCTATGGTCCGGTTACCGAAAAGTAACTATTGCAATCTCCATGACTTGTCAAAGTTTTGGTAAATACCACCCGCAAGATTCCGTAATGGTGCTAGCGCCGCGCGACGGTTGCGACCGCGGTAACCTCAGCCCCGGAGCCGGACCACCAACAGATCACGGAGAGTCCACCATGCGACATCAGGTGACCGAAGTCGACACGGCGATCGCGGTGGGGAGCGGCCACGTGCCCGTGCTCGCGACCCCACGGCTTATCGCCTGGCTGGAGGCGGCGACGGTCGAGGCCGCCGCGCCATACCTGCGACCTGGCCAGACGACCGTGGGTATCTCGATCCGGGTCGATCACACCCGTGCCAGCGCCATCGGCACCCAGGTGGAGGTCTCAGCCGATGCGACACCCGATGACAGCGGTCGTCGAATCACCTTTCTCACCAAGGCGATCGACGATACCGGAGCATCTGTCGGCGGTGGGACGATCGTGCGTGCCGTCGTCGACCGCGAGCACTTCCTCGCCGCGAACGCCCGCTGAGTCCCTCAGGCCGCGACCAACAGCACGACCCGACTCATCCGGACCACCAAAACCCGTGACCGCACTTACGCAGCAGATCCACCGCGAGCAGCTCGTCGAGGGCACGGAAGGTCCGGTACTTCGCGCCGGACGACACCGTGTGGTCCATCTCCAGGTCGTGCATCGCACGCAGCAGGCAGGGCGTGTCGAGGTCGTCCACGAGAAACGCCGTGAACGTGGCGAGGTCGTGTGCGGGCGCCGGCGGCTGGTCCTTCCACCCGGACATCTTGAATCGCCAGCGTTCCAGGGTCTCGAACGCTCGACGCAACCGCGCCGGAGACAGCGCAGCCGTTTCACCGGGACGAAACCGCAGCAGCGCCACGCGTATTGCGAGAGGGTCGTGTGTGTCGATCCAGTGCGTCTGCGCAGCGTTCCAACGATCCGGTTGCACACGTCCGATCGTGATCACCCGCTCCCCCGCCCTTGACCGGCTGCCTTCGGGTGCCACCAACACTCTTGTGCCGACGCCACCCGGCGGTCCGACCCGTGCGATCAGCCGCCGCTTCACGTCGGCAACCACGTCCACGCGCGCCGCTAGCAGCGGCGTGTCCTCCAACCCGTCCAGAGCCACGCGCACTGGTTCATCGTTGTTGCACCTGGCAGCAACGCGAACAGAGCGGAGTCGCGACAGCATGGTCTGCGTCAGTACCAGAACGTCACAACGCTCATTGCGGCCACTACCGCGATCAGCATGTACGCGAGGTAGGCGTCGAGCCGACCGGACTGGAGCCGTTGCGCAAGGCGGCCGAGCCGGCGCAGCCGAGTCCACAGCGGCGCGTAGCCGTAGCGCTCGACCACCGTCACCTCGCGTCGCAACGGGCGAACCATCCCCTCGGTGACAGAGTCTGCCCGCTCCGCCGTCTCGATCGGCGCAGTGCTGTCGGCGCTGAGCAACATGGTCGCGAGCACCCGGCGCATCGGATTTGCGAACGAGAACGAGGTATAACCGCCCTGCCGCTCGACGCCCGGTGATCCCGAGCTCCACACCGGGGCCCGGCGCACCTGCCAAACCGACCGGCCGGCGACTGCTGCGACGAGAAGCAACACGGCGACGCACATCAACGGGATCTCCACCCACAACTTGCCCGGAGAAAGCGCAGAGAATCCCGAATACACCGGCTGGACAACCCAACCCGGCGCATTCGCCGACTTCCCGGTGTCACCCACCATTTGCTGCAGTCCCCCGGCGATGAAGCTGAACTCCCAGTGCGCGGCGGCCGAAACCCCGAGGCACGCCGCGCAGAGCGCGCCGATCGCCACCCGATACGCCGGGGATCGGTCGGTACGCGGTGTCGCCCGTGTCCTGCTCGCGTCGCCGTATGCCGTCAGTGCGACCACGCGGACGAACGTCAGACCGGCAACTCCAATAGTGAGCGCCACCAACGATCCTCCGAATGCGGCCCGTAGAAGCCGGCGTTGACCGCGACGCCGGCGAGTAACGCCCGAGCGGGCGCGGGCGCCGCAGCGTAGGTCGGCGGCAACCACACCTGGACCGGCAGCAGCCCGACCTTCACGGCAAATGCGATGAGCAGCAACACATATGCGGCGTCCCGGGCACCGCTCCCCGGGACGCCGGACCAACTGGCCAGACTCAAGGACCCACTGGCCGAGGACAGGAGCAAACCCCCCCACCAGCAGCGCCGAACCGCTGAACTTTCCGAATGATGCGGCCCGCAACGCCGCATCACCGCGGCCCGGCAGTGACCGCTCCAGGTTGGTGGTCAGGTAGAACGTGAACGTCAACCCCTCCCAACCGACGAGCAACGCGAAGAGGTTCTGCGCCGTGAGGACGATCACGACGGAAGCCAACAGCGCTGCGATCAGTGCCGGAAGCGACTGACGACCGTGCCGCGAGCCCGCGGATGCCGCGACACAGAGCGGTACAGCGAGGCCGAAGCAGATCACCAGCAGCATTCCGGACAGGTGATCAGCGCCCAGGTCGATACCCGCAGGTGCGCCGAGGGACACCGCGATCGAGTGGGTGTTGCCCGCCATCGCTGTTGCCCCGGCAACCACGGCGATCACACCGCCCACCGCCAGGACCGCCCAGCCGATGCGTTGCGCAATCGTGGCACGCCCGCGCCACAGGCAACTCAGCGCAGCGAGAGCGAAGACGATCAGGGCACACACGATCATTGCGGGCCACCTGGTATCCGACCGAGTGCAAGGAGTATGCCGTGCAGCAGCGCGAAAGGCGGCGCAGGTGCTCCTGGGATGAAGACGTCCACTTCCAGCAGCCGGCCCACCCCCATGTCCGGACCCACCAGGCCGCCGCTGATCGCATCTGTTCCGGTGGCGACGACCACCACGGGCTCCGGCATCGCCGCACGGGTCCGCGCGAGCGGCAGGATCATCCCGGGTGCGCCGATGCCGGTGATCAGCAGGATGTCCGCGTGCCGTGGGCTTGCGGTGAAGAAGATCCCCAGACGATGGACGTCATACACCGGATTCAGCAGCGCGCGAACCTCCCACTCGTCACTACCGTCCGAGCCCGCGTCGACGTGTCGGATATGAACCGATCGGCGCAGCGCCCTCGTACGTGCGGCGATGTCTGTGTGGAGTCCGAAAACGTCCTCTTGTCGCTCGCGGCCCACGATCAGCGTCTCCCGGTCGCCGGCGGCCACATCGCTCCCCCGACGCCACTGAAACATGTCGGGGCGACGCTCCACGCAGCGCCCGCAGCCGATGCATCGGCCGCGGTCTAGGTCGCTGGTGTTTTTCGTGGCGTGGCGGTCCGTGTTGCTTGGTGCTGGGTTCGGGAGGATTGGCCTGTGACGTTGGGAGTGACTCCGAGCCAGGCTGATTTGTTCCGTTCGACGACCGCGTTCTGCGAGCCGCGGATCGGCGAAGACTCGATCTACGGGTTGTTGCACCGGCAGTGCCACCGGTTGTTCCCGGACGAGATGTTCGCGGACTTGTTCACCGATGTTGGTCGCCGGTCGGTACCGCCGATGATCGTGGCGGTGGTGATGGTGTTGCAACGTTTCGAGGGGTGCAGTGACCGGGAAGCGGTCGACCGGTTCGCGTTCGACGCCCGGTGGAAGTACGCGGCGGGCGGGCTGGACTTCGATTACCCGGGATTCGTGCACACGGTGCTGGTTGATATGCGGGCCCGGCTGGCCGCCTCGGATGCGCCGGACCGGATCTTCGATGCCGTGCTGCAGGTGGCCAAGGCTGCCGGACTGGTCGGGCGTAAACGGGTGCTGGACTCCACCCCGTTGTATGACGCGGTCGCCACGATGGACACGGTCACGTTGATCCGGTCGGCGATCCGTGGGCTGCTCAAGGCGTGTGATGCGCAGTTGGGGGCGCGGGTCCGGGACGTGCTGGCCCGTGATGATGACTACGTGGGCGCGGGGAAACCGGCCTGTGACTGGGACGACCAGGTCGCCCGGGCGGTGTTGGTCGATGAGTTGGCTCGGGACGGGATGGCCGCCCTGGCCGTGTTGGAGGGGCGGACGGTCAGTGAACCGGTGGCCGCGGCGGGGCAGTTGCTGGCCACCGTGCTGGGGCAGGACCTGGAACAAGACGCTGACGGGGTGTTCGCGATCGCGCGGCGGGTCGCCAAGGATCGGGTGATCTCCACGGTCGACCCGCAGGCCCGGCACGGGCACAAGACCGCCGCACGCTCCTTCGACGGGTACAAGGGGCACCTGGGCCTCGACCCGGACAGTGAGATCATCACCGCTACCGGCGTGACCCCGGGCAACACCGGTGATGCCGCGGCCGCACAAGACCTGATCGCTGATCTCCTCGACACCGACGATCACGATGCCGGCGATCACGGCGACGCGGATGAGCCTGGCGTGTATGGGGATAACGCGTACGGGACTGGGCCGATCCACGACTTGCTGGAGGCTGCCGGGATCGATGACAAGTGCAAGACCCAGTCGCCGTCCAATACTGGTGGCCTGTTCGCCAAGGACGAGTTCGAGGTGGACTTGGACGCTGACACGGTGACCTGCCCGGCGGGGCAAGTCTCGCCGATCCGGCGCGGGAAGGGTGGTGCCGGCACGGCACGTTTCGGGGCGGCGTGTGCCGAGTGCCCGCTACGGGAGCAGTGCACTACCTCCGCGAAGGGCCGCACCATCAAGGTCGGCGCCTATGAACGGCAGCTGACCGATGCCCGCGGGCGGCAACAGGACCCGGGATGGGTGGCCGACTACCGGGCTACCCGCCCGAAGGTCGAACGCAAGATCGGGCACCTGATGCGCCGCAAGCACGGCGGGCGCAGGGCACGGGTCCGCGGCACGACGAAGGTTGCCGCTGACTTCTCCCTGCTGGCCGCCGCGGTCAACCTCGTACGCCTGAGTGTGCTCGCCGTGACGTTCACGACCGGTCAAGGATGGGCAGCGACCGCCTGATAACACCAGGATCAGACTCGAAACCCCTTACCTGGCCGTCATATCCGCCCTCAAGCCGGCGTACTCGACTGGCCAGCGTCATCAGTCCCGCCCGGCGACCAGCCGCGCTCGGCCAGCCTCAGCCCCACGCGGTGACCTGATCTACCCCAGCCGACCATCCTCACCCACACGCAGCTGTTCAACACCAGCCACCTAGGAAGACGTTGCCGGCCAGGTCCGTTCCGATCGCGCCCGTTGGGCACAGCGATGCAACGGAAGCGCGCTCGCCTTGTTCCGGAACGCCGGCGACCGGCGCCGGCGCCACGGCGAAATCGTCGAAGTAGCGGTCCGTACGTGCCGGCCACCGGGAAGTAACTACCCCATCCGCCATACCGCGCAAGAACCACGGCACTCTCACATCGCCACCCCCGCGTAAGACAGGCCGAAGCTGGCCTCGATGAAACCGAGATCGGTGAAAACATCCCCGTGAAAAGCGTTGTGCAACAGCACCAAATCGTGGAACGAGGCGCTCCGTGCGAAGCAGCGGACAACCCGACCGTCACGGATGGTGACACTGTGCAGGACCTCACCCGCGGCGGACTCGGCGACGCCCAGATGCGTGCCGTCGACCGCCGGTGCCCGCACTCCGAAGACGGGCTCGATGTCGGTCAACCGGTCCGCGGCTTCCCCGAAGAGTTCGGCCGACTGGGTCACCTCCGCCTCCCGGACGCGCAACCGCGCCAGCGCGTCGGTCACGGTGCTGGTAGGCACGATGATGGGTGCGAGATCCGGGTAGCCGTCATACGGACGCCATACCCGATCGTCCAGGTCCACGCCGCTGGCTCGACCTACCGGCCCCACGGCCCCGTGCCGGTGGGCGAGATCGGTGTCGAGCCGTCCGGTCGTTCGAAGCCGGTCCAGGAAGGAGGCCGATGCGTTCAGCGCCGACAGGTCCGCGCTGATCCGGCGATGCAACGCACGAACACGGTGCGCGATCTCGGCAGGTTGAATTCGTAAGCCGCACGGCGGCGAACGTCTTGGCTTCGCCGTGCTCGCCATACCCGCGGCGCTCACGCTGCTCTCCCTGATCGTCACCTGGCGAACGTTTCCGCACCCCGGCGAACTCGAAACAGTCTCACCACCACCCCTGCACGAGCACGCCACGTTTCCCTCATCGTTCTGGTGGTACCTCGCCGCCATGAGCCTGGTCGCGATCGGCTACGCGGACTGGCCACTCATCGCGTTGCACGTCAGTCGGCACCACCTGGTGAGCGCAGACCTGGCCCCTGTGCTCTACGCGGTGGCGATGGCCGCCGAGGCCGTCGCCGCGCTCATGCTCGGCAAGCTGTTCGACCGTGTCGGGTTGCTCGCCGTGTTCGCCGTGACCGTCCTCACCGCCGCATACGCTCCGCTGGTCTTCCTCGGCGGGCTCCCGTTGGTCGTTGCCGGCGCCCTCGTCTGGGGACCCCGAATGGCCGCACAGGAGTCGGTCATCAAGGCGGTCATCACCGCGATCGTCCCGGCCGATCGCCGTGCCTCGGCCTACGGACTGTTCGACACCGGCTTCGGCATCGCCTGGTTCGGTGGCAGCATCCTGCTCGGTCTGCTCTACGACACTTCGCTGACCGCACTCGCGATCGTGTCCGCAGCGGTACAGGTCGCCGCGCTACCGCTGATCGTCCTCACCCGTCACCGCGTCGGACCAGACCTGGCACGCCGCGCAGTCCCGTCCCACGATCAGCCTGATCGCGGGTGGTGACCCACGTGCGCTACTCCTCCTCGATGCGGAAACCGAGCTTCACGGTCACCTGCCAGTGCGCGACCTTGTCGTCCTCGATCTGGCCGCGGACGTTCTGAACCTCGAACCAATCGAGGTTGCGGACGGTGTTGCCCGCCCGGGCGATCGCATTGTTGACGGCACCCTCGATGCCGTCCGGTGACGTTCCGACAATCTCCGACAGGCCGTAGGCGTGATTTGCCATGAGGTGCTCCGTTCACGAGTCTCGGGTGCTCCGGTGCGGCTCATTCTGTCCCGCGGCGGGTTGCCCGTCCAGAGCAGTCCGTCAGGCGACCCGTCGATGGATCGATTTGTACGTCACGTACTGCGACAGTCCCTCGATGCCGTACTCCACGCCCAGGCCGGAGTCGTGACGGCCCCCGAAGGGTGCGTTGTGGTTGGACCGGAAGAAGTTGAGGCCGACCGACCCGGTGTCCATCCGCTCCGCAACCCGCTGCGCTGCAACGGGATCCGTCGAGAAGACCAGGCCGCCGAGACCGAACGACGTGTCGTTGGCGAGCGCGACGGCTTCGTCGAGTTCGTCATACCGCAGCACGCTCACGACGGGTCCGAAGATCTCCTCCCGGGAGATGCGCATGTCCGGTGTCACGTCCGCGAAGACCGTCGGCTCGATGAACCAGCCACCGGAGCTGTCCGCCGCCCGCCCACCGGTCGTGGCCCGCGCGCCTTCGGCATGGGCGGAGTCCAGGTAGCCCCGCACGACATCGAACTGCTGCCGGGACGCCATCGGGCCGAAGACCGTGTCGTCCTCGAACGGGTCACCCTGCGGTGCTGCCGCTACGGTTCGCGTGACCATGTCGACGACCTCGTCGTAGCGCGACGACGGCGCGAGGATCCGGGTCGAGATGTAGCAGGTCTGGCCGGTGTTGCGCATGCAGCTGCGGATCAGGACCGAGGACAGCTGGTCCAGGTCGGCGTCAGGGAGCACGATCGCGGAGGACTTGCCGCCCAGTTCGAGCGTCACCGGGCGCAGCAACTCGCCACACGCAGCAGCGATCCGGCGACCGACGGGCGTCGAGCCGGTGAACGCGACCTTTGCCGTGAGCGGATGGCGCACCAGACGGTCTCCAACATCGCCGCCTCCCGTGACCAGGTTGACGACTCCCGCCGGGACACCGGCCGTGGCACAGGCCTCCACGACGAAGCGGATCGACAGCGAGGTGCTGGGTGCCGGCTTCAGCACGACGGTGCAACCGGCGAGCAGTGCGGGCGCGAGCTTCACCACCATCAGGTTGATCGGGAAGTTCCACGGCGCGATCAACACGCAGGGACCGACCGGATCCTTGCGGACCACGCTCTCCGCGTGCTCCGCGGGGAAGGCGCGCACATCGTCCTGCTCCAGCCAGGGCGCCAGTCCGGCGACGTGCCGCAGGATCCCCGCCGCGTTGGCGGCTGCGCCCCTCGTCTCGCTGATGGGTGAGCCGTTCTCGAGTGTGTTGGTCACCGCCATCTCCGCTGCGCGCAGCTCCACCTCGTCGGCGATCCGAAGGAGCAGCGCTGCACGCTCGGAAGGGGTGGATCGGGCCCACGGCCCGTCACGGAAGGCGCGATCCGCCGCCGTCATCGCAGCATCCACGTCCGCCGCCGAGCAGTCCGGCACCGAACCCCATTCCTGGCCGGTCGCGGGGTCGATCTGCGCCAGCCGCTGCGCTGCGGTCGAGCGGCGCCATTCGCCGTCGACGAAGAAGTCGTCCGTGTGCGTCCAGCGGGACCGTGGCCGTGAGCCCAGCGCCGACGCCTGCACCGCACTCATCGGATCACAGCGGTCTTGAGCAGCGCCCGTGAGCGGTCCAGATCGGTCGTCGCCATCGCGATCGCGGGCTGAGTGATCAGCTCCGGGATGATCTCCGCCTCGAGCCGGTCGGTGTAGATCGCCGGGTCCATACCGAACCAGCCGGACGCCAACGCGATGCCGGCGTGGTCGAACCGCCACAGCCGGTCCGCGTCGCGCACCAGCGCGTCCTCCAGCGTGTACGCCTCCGGGCGGGTGTCGTGGCCGTCGATGATGGCACAGACCTGCTCCACGAACTGCTCGTCGTAGCCGAGTGGCGGCAGCACCTCGCGAGCGATGATGCAACCCTGCTTCTCGTGTTCGTACCGGATCGCGGCCTTGCGCCAGTCGCCGGTGAATCCCTCTGACAGGATGCGGGATTCGTCAACTCTCCCCCAGCCGGTGTCATGGAGTTGGATCGACACCCGCACGAGCAGCCGATCGGCCTCGGGGAAGGCGTTGCACAGGCGCTCGGCATACGCCAGGGAGATCGGTAGGTGGATGTCGTTGCCGCGGGTGCGGGTCTCGACGATCACCGCCTGCCAGATCGGATCGAGGTCGGCTCCCGCTGCGGGGGTCAGCGCGATCGGCGAGGTGTCGACCGGGCCGGTCCCGGGAATAGGTCGCGCGGTGGGCAACGCTGTGGTGGTCATGGCGGTCTCCCTCTCAGTCGGCCGGGACGAGGTCGGCCGGGTCGGTCGTGACGGACTTCAGTGGCACGGTCGGGTCGCCCGCCGCGTCGAACGGGATGGCTTGGCCCTTCCCAAGTGCACTGCGGACCGCCATGAAGTCGAGTGGATGGTTGATGCAGTCGGCGGCGATGATGCGGTCCCCTCGGTAGTAGAGGACCGAGTGCTTGCCGCGCTCCGGGTCTTCGCGCACCAAGGTGCGGTCGTGCCCGGTGGACAGTCCGGCGATCTGCAGTTTGATGGCACCCTGGTTGGACCAGAACCACGGGATGCCGGCGTATTCTTCGCGGCGTCCCATGATCGCGTAGGCAGCCACCTTGGCCTGCTCGATGGCGTTGTTGACGCTCTCGAACCGGACACGATCCCCCTCGGGCGCGCCAGGGACCGGGTTGGGCAGGTTGGCACAGTCCCCCACCGCGACGGTCACGCCGTCGGAGGCCAGGGCGGACTCGTCCACCCGGACCCCGTTGTCACATTCCAGCGAGATCGACTCTGCCAGCTCGGTGTTCGGGATGACGCCGACACCGACCAGCACCAGGTCGGCGGGCACGACACGCCCGTCGCCGAGCTCCACTCCCCCGACCCGGTCGCCGTTCGCCACGATCCGGCGCACGGAAGCGTCCAGGACGATGTCGATGCCGGATGCCCGGTGGTGTTCGAGCAGGTATGCCGAAGTCTGCTCACCCACAGCGCGCGCGACCAGCCGGGGCGCAGCCTCGACGAGGGTGACCGTGCGGCCCATCTTGTGCAGCGACGCGGCTGCTTCGATGCCGATGAAACCGCCGCCGATCACCACGACGTCCTGCACGTCCGGCACACGTGCCTTCAACTCCAGTGCGTCGTCGGCGTTGCGCAGGTAGAGCACGCCGGGCAGGTCCACGCCTTCGAGCAGCAGCCGGCGCGGCCGGGCACCGACCGCAAGCGCCAGCCGGTCGAAGCCGAAGTCGGTGCCGGACATCGAGTGCGCGACCCCGGATCCGTTGTCCCGCTTGTCGATCCGAACGATCCGCTCATTCCTCACGACCTGGATGTCGTGCTCGTCCCAGTAGTCCTGCGTGCGGAACATGAGCGATTCGTTGGTGATCTCGCCCTGCAGCCACTCCTTGGAGAGTGCCGGACGCTGGTAGGGCCGGTGGTTCTCATCACCGAGCAGCGTGACCGGTTCGTCATACCCCAGCGCCCGCAGGGAGGTGGCCAGCGCGACACCAGCCTGGGAGGAACCGATGATCAGCAATCCGTCTGACATGACTACACCTGCGTGGTCGGTGTGGTGACGTGCAGGTCGCTGCCCTCGGCGATCTTCAACTGGCACGACAGCCGGGAGTTGTCGCGCCGCTCGTCGGCGGCGCCCCACAACATCTCGTCCTCCATCTCCTCCATCGGGGGCAGCGAGGCCAGGTCGGCCTCGTCGACGTAGACATGACACGTTGCACAGGACAGCGATCCACCGCACTCGGCGACGATGCCGGGCACGCCGTTGCGGACGGCCGTCTCCATGACGGAGTCGCCGACGGTCGCGTCGACCGTGCGGGACTCGCCGGTGTGATCGGTGTAGGTGACCTGGGGCATGATTCCTCCTGGCTGATGTCAGATGAACTGGCGGCCGCCGTCGACGACCAGGGTTTGTCCGGTGACGAAGCTGCTGTCGGGCCCCGCGAGGTAGAGCGCGGCGCCGACGATGTCGTCGGGTTGGCTTGCGCGACGCAGAGATCCGCGATCGACGCCATACGACGCGGCGTCGTTCATCAGTCCCTTGCTCGCCTCGGTGAGCGTGAAGCCGGGCGCGATCGTGTTGACGTTGATCGACCGTCGACCGAGCTCCTTGGCCATCACCCGGGTGAGCGCGATGACCCCGCCCTTGGACGCGACGTAGTGCGCCCACTGCTCGGAGCCACTGAAAACGGTGGCCGATGAGAGGTTGATGACCCGTCCGCCTTCCGGCAGGTGCGGGCTGACCGCTCTGGTCATCAGCCACGGACCCTTCAGGTTGACGGCCATCACGAGATCCCACTCGTCGGGGTCTATCTCCTCCAGCGGTGACCGGGTCACCGTGGCGTAGACGGCCGCGTTGTTGACCAGCACGTCGATCGACCCGCCCCCGAAGTCGGCCACTTCGGTGGCCAATCGCATCGTCGAGTCGGCATCAGTGACGTCCACGTGTCCGTGCCAACTGTCGGCACCCGTGTCGGCCACGAGGCCCGCGGTCTCCTTCGCGCCCACGACGTCCAGGTCTGCGACGGCCACCCGGTAACCACGCCCCGCGAAACCGAGAGCGAAGGCCCGCCCCAGACCACCGGCAGCACCGGTGATCAGGACCGTACGCTCGGATCCGTTGTCCGCCATGGGAGCTCAGCCCTCCAGGATCTCGACACGGCCGGCGTTGCCGTCGACCCGGATCAGCTGACCGGTAGTGATCGTGGTCGAGCCGTTGCCAGTGCCGGTCACCGCAGGAAGTCCGTATTCGCGACAGACGATCGCCGCGTGGCTCATCATGCCGCCGATGTCGGTCACCGTGGCCTTGATCTTGCCGAAGATCGGTCCCCACGAGGGTGCGGTGATCGTCGCAACGAGGATCTCGCCGTCCTGGACCTCGGAGAGTTGGTCGGCGTGGTAGACGACCCGCGCACGTCCTTCGACCACACCCGGCGACGCGGCCATGCCGGTCACCGCACTGTCGTCACCGTCGTCGTCGCTGAGCCACTGCTGCACCTGTTCGGTCGTGATGCCCCACAGCATCTGGGTGAAGGGTTCGGTGATCTGCTCGGGTGGTGTGTTGAGCGCGGGCTGGGGTCGCTGGGTGTTGAGCGCATCGAAGATCGTGCGCCGACGCTCGATCTCGGCCGGCCAGTATGACGGGCCGCTGGCGGGGGCACCGACCGCCCAGCCGGTGACGAGGTCGAAGATCGCATCGCGGACCTCACCGCGGTTGAGATAGAACAGATCCGCCTCGTCGGCCCAGAACCCGGCCTGCACGAAGACGCGCGAGAGTTCACGCACCTTGCGCCAGAAGACGCCCATGGTCCAGTGCTCGATGTAGAAGTTGTGGTTCTCGACGTACGGATACGCGGTGGCAGCAAGGCCTCGCTTGGCGTCGAAGGCTGCGGCGTTGTCGCCGTCCAGCAGCGAGCGGTACTCCTCGATGATCCGGTCGCGCTCCGCGATCAACGCCTCCACCGGGCGGAGGATCTGCTGGCCGTCGTCGACACGGCGGATGTAGTCCTTGATGTAACCCAGCGGGATCTCCTGGTGCTCCAGCCAGTACTTGTCGTGCCCGTAGAAACCGTTGCCGACGGTGAAGTTGAACCACGGGTCCTGTGCCGCCTCGTACTGCGCGAGCCACTCGGCGCCGCCGGCGTCACGGATCGCCTGGAGGGTGCCCTCGACATCGTCGGTGTCGGCGAAAGCGGACTGGAGGCCGAGCTCAACGGCCTTGACCGCCAACTGCTTCAACTCGTCGTCGGGCTTGAAGAGCTCCATGTCCACCCCCTGCACCATCTTGGCGACAGCCTGGTCGGGAATGTTCGGGAAGACCTGCTTGGCGAAGGTGAAGAAGTCCAGGTAGGCGAGGTAGCCGAGGTTGAGGAACTCGAAGTGGTACTGCCAGTTCTGGTAGGTGAGCTGGATCAGCCGGTCGTAGTTCTCCATGATGACCTCGGAGCCGTCCTTGGCCTTGCCGGAGACGATGTCGTCGAAAGGCACCTTGTCGGGTAGCGGCTGAAAGCGGAGCTCCTCCATCTCCGCGATGGTTCCGCGGACCTTCTCGCGCCATTGGTCGAGCAACGCATCCCAGTTCTGGAAGTAGTGGCCGACCCGCTTCTCGAACTCCGGCACCCGGCCGGGGATCTCCTCCTCGGGAACCGGCACCGGGCTCATGTACAGATAGCCCAGGTGGATCTTGAACTCGATGCCGTTCGCCGGCGGGATCAGCAGATGTCTGGTGTTGTACTGCCCGAGGCACTTGACCGCGAACTCGCCGCCGATCGTCTCGAAAGGCTTGAACACCGTCGGCCAGTGTTGGCTGTCGCAGAACCAGAACTTCTCATCGCTGCCAGGCGAATTCGCGAACAGCAGGTGGTAGGGGTAGAGCTCCTCCCAACCCTGTGCGCCGTCCGGGACGGTGAGCTCCGAGGGTTTCGGGAACGACTTCATGATGGGTGTCTCGGTCGTGGTCATGACGGTCCTTCGAGTCAGGTGAGCTTTGTCAGTGTTGAGTCCCGAGCAGGCTGGCGGTGATGCTGGAGAAGCCGGTCGCCGCCGGTGCCGGGGTTGACTCCGCCGGCTTACCGGCGGATGAGTGCACCGTTTCCGGGCGTGACTGCAACAGCAGCAGATTGGCGCCGTCGGGAAGATCCCGATCGAACGCGAACTCGATGTCCTGGGGGCATCCGTAGTGCTTCTCGGCTCGCTTCGCCATCGTGGCGACAGCGACCAGTTCCTCGTCGGTCAGGCATCTGACCGAGCGGCGCTCCGGCGCGACCTCGATCTCGGCGAGTTCGCCGGAGGCGGGGTCCGGCACGAGCTCGGCGTGCTTGTCGCCGATCTTCTCGCGCACGACGGTGAGCATCACCTTGTCCAGCAGGACGTTGTCGGGGGTGACCTGGCCGGACACGACCATCTCCCCCACTCCCCATGATGCGTCGACCACGATCTTGGAACGGTCACCGTTGGCCGGGTCGAGGGTCATCGCGACTCCGGCGGCCTTGGCGTTGACCATCTTCTGGATCGCGACCGCCATCGACAGGTCGTCCTCGGGAATGTTGTTCTTCAGGCGGTAGGTGATGGCCCGGCTGGTGTAGAGCGACGCCCAGCAGCGGCGCAGGTGCTCGTGCACCGCTTCGTAGCCGCTCAGCCAGAGGTAGGTGTCCTGTTGGCCGGCGAAGCTCGCGTCCGGCAGATCCTCCGCGGTCGCGGAGGAGCGCACGGCGACCGGCACCTGGTCCTCGAAGCGTGACATCAGCTCGTCGTACGCCTCGTGCAGCACGCCGTGCATGTCCTCGGGCACGTCACGGGCCTCGATGGCCTCCCGGACCGACGCCGAGACCCGATCGACACACTCGACGTCGTCGGCATCGATCTCGGCGAGCTTGGCCTTGATGTCGGCCCGCAAGCCGGTGCCATCCACGAAGTGGTCGAATGCCGCTGTCGTGACTGCGAATCCCGGGGGCACGGGCATGCCGGCAGCCGTCATGGAGACGAGGGACGCGCATTTGCCGCCGAGCAACTCCAGCGTCGGCTCGTGACCGCTGTCGAAGAAGACGATGTAGTCGTTCATGCGGATCAGGCCTTCCAGGTGACGGGCACCGAGTTCGGGGTGCGGAACGAGAGGTTCTCCCGGAAGTGGATGCTCTCGGGTGCGATGAGTTGCAGCCCAGGTGCCCGTCGGGCGACCTCTTCGACGGCGATCTTGGCCTGCAGTTTGGCGAGCATGTTGCCCAGGCAGTAATGAATGCCGAATCCGAACGAGAGGTGATCGCGTGCGTTCGCGCGGGAGATGTCAAATGACTCGCCGCCCTCGAAGTGGGCCTCGTCGCGGTTGGCCGAGCCCATGAGGAGCAGCAGGTTGGCGCCCTTGGGGATCGCTACTCCGCCGATCTCGCTGTCCTTCAGCGCTTTCCGACGCCAGCCCACGATGGACGGGCTGTAGCGCAGGACCTCGTCGACCGCGGCGGGGATCCGGCTCGGGTCGTCGATGACCTGCTGCCACTGGTCCGGGTGGGCCAACAACACGCGCAGCGCGTTGGAGATCAACGTGGTCGTCGTCTCGTGACCCGCGAAGAGCAGCGAGTAGCACACCGAGGCGATTTCGTGGTCGGTGATCGGGTCACCGTCCGCCTGCATGCGCACCATGTCGCCGACCAGACTGTCCTGCTCGGACTCGTGCGCCTCTTCGACCAGCCTGCGGCACTCCGCCCAGTACTCCACGAGGTTCTTCGCGTGCGGGATCTGTTCCTCGTCGCTCAGGTCTCCCCAGGTCATGGCGGCCCGTGAGTCGGACCACCGCTTGTACGTGGCGATCTTGCTGACGTCCGCCCCGATCAGGGTGAGGATGGTGATCGTCGGCACGTCATACGCCAGGTCACGCACCAGATCACCGTGCCGCTCCGGTCGCGCAAGCATCTCCTCGAGGAGGCGCACGACGTTGGCACGGATCTCGGGTTCGAGGACCTTGAATCGGCGCGGGGTGAACGCCTTGGCCGCAACCTTACGAATCCGGGTGTGTTCCGGGGGAACTCGCGCCGACAGTCCGGAGTAGGCGGTGAAGCCGCCTTCCTCCATGATCCGCTTGGCCTCCGGGCCGCGCTCGCGCACCGGCGCCTGTGCATTTTCCGAGGAGTAGGTCTCCCAGTCGCCGAAGATCGCCTTGATCTCGTCGTAACGGGTCACCACCCAGTAGTCGATGCGTTCGTCGTACATGACCGGTTCCTCGGCCCGCATCGCCGCGTACGACGGGAACGGGTCATCCTGGTCGAACGGCTGGTAGCCGTGATGGACCGGACAGCCCGTTGCCGTGCCGGCCGGGGTCGGTGTCGCCGTCATACCGCGCCTCCTTGGTGATCTGCTGGTCCGTGCTCGGGACTCATCGTGTCCGGGATCACACTGGCGGGTCCACGTCCGACTTCCGTCCAACGGAAGTCGACCCGTTCGGGGGTCAGGTCCTGCGGCGCTGACGGGTCCCGACGAGGCTGGGCTGTGGTCGCGCGGCCGCTTGCTCGATGCGCGCCGCCGTGCCCCGCAGCGCCGGCAAGTGACGCGTCATCGTGTCGGCCCGACTGGACAGGAGCACCAGTCCGATGGCTGCGGGGTGCGGCTGCAGATGCACCGGCACCGCGATCGAGCAGGACCCCTCCCGGACTTCCTCACTGGTGGTCGCATAGCCCTGATCGCGAACCTGGTCCAATTCGGCCGTCAACCGGGTCGGGTTGACGTGGGTGTGCCGGGTCGCGACCTCCAGCCGATGCATCATGTACGCCTCCCGCACCCACTCCTCCTCATACGCCAGCAGGACCTTGCCGACCGCTGTGGCGTGCAGCGGCAGCCGGCCGCCCACCCGTGACGCCCGGGGCACGCGAGTCGACCCGTAGATGCGATCGATGTACAGCGCTTCATCACCCTCGCGAATGGCGATGTGTGCGGTCTCGTGCGTCAGTGAGAAGAGGTCCTGGAGGTGTGGTCGTGCGGTGTCCCGCAGATGGTGCCCGGCATTCTGGGCGACCTCCCACAGCCGGATGCCCACCGCGTAGCGACCTTGCGGATTGCGTTCCAACGCACCCCATTCGACGAGTTCGCCGACCAGGCGGTGCGCAGTGGGTAACGGGAGGTCGGCATGAGCGGCGATGTCACTGAGCGACAACGCGGTCGGGCCGCCCTCGAACGCGGCGAACACAGTGAGCACCTTCGACGTCACCGTCCGGCCGTCACCGCGCATCGTGCCTCCTCGCTCCGGAGCATCAGCATGGCACCGATCGCGAGTCAACGCGCACGCCATGTGCCGCGGGTCTACGGGTCGGCACACTTCAACTGGGCTCGACGGGCGAGGGTGGCGGTGATGCCGGCTGCTGCAGCGGCCACCGCGGCGGCGTGCGCCCTCGGCCGGAAGCGGTTCACCGGTCCGGTCACGCTGATCGCCGCCACACATTCGTCGTCCTCATCCCGGATCGGCGCGGCGACGCAGGTGGTGCCGGCCCCCGACTCCTCGCATTCGAAGGCGACTCCGGCGCGTGCCGCCTCCGCGAGCTGTCGGGCCAACTGCCCCGGCGCAATGATCGTGCGTGGCGTCCGCCGCTCCAGCGGCCGCATCAGAATGTCCCGTTGCACCTCGGGCGCCGCGTTGGCCAGCAGGACCTTCCCGATGGCCGTCGCGTGTAACGGCATCCGGCCACCGAGCCTGGACGGTACGTTCACCTGTCGGTGACCGCCGACCTTCGCGACATAGACGACCTCGGCATCCTCCCGGACGCCCAGGTGCACGAGCTCGTGGGTGCGCTCATAGAGGTCCTCCAGGAACGGCGTGGCGATCTCCAGCAGGTTGCGTTCCAGCGATGCGCGCATCCCGAGTTCGAAGAGACCGCGGCCCAGGTGGTAACCACCGTTACGGCGATCCACCAGTCGTTCTGCGATCAGCGTGTTCAGCAGGCGATGCAGCGTGCTCTTGGGCAACCGGGTTCTCGACTGCAGCTCGGTGAAGCTGAGGCCGCCGTCGTCCGCGGTGAAAGCCCACAGGACGAGCAGCGCCCGCTGCAGCGATCCTGCCGGCACCTCGCCGACGCCGCCGTGATCAGCGGATGGTCCGGGCATGGCCGAGTCTTCGCTACTCGGACCGCAGGAAGTCCGACAGCAGGGCGTTGAACTCCCGGGCGTGCTCTATCTGGGTCCAGTGACCGCACTCGCCGAACACATGCAGCTGGGCGTGCGGAATCAGTTCCAGCAGCCGCAACGAACTCTGTAACGGGATCACCCGGTCCTCACGTCCATGGACGATCAGCGTCGGGACGTCGAGCTCAGCAATCTGCTTCTCCGGCGTCCGGAGAGCCTCGATCCAGCGTTGCCGGGGTGCCGGGAACATCGAGCCGTACGACTCCTGGAAGCCCGGCCGGATGCTTGCCCGGTAACGCACCTCGGCGAGCTCGTCGGTGACCAACTCCCGTGAGTAGGCGAAATAGTCCATCAGCCGGCGCATCGCATCGAAGGACGGTTCGTAGCCCCAGACGGCGTCCAGCCCCTCGGTCAGCCCAAAATGCACACCCACGCTGCCCATCAGGCACAGCTTGGACACCCTGTCGGGATGCCGCGCCGCCAGGGACAGCGCGATCGCTCCGCCGAAACTGTTGCCCACCAGAGCGACCCGATCCTGCCCGACCGCATCGAGGAAGCCGACCGCCTGATCGACCCAGGTCTGCAGCCCGTATTCGATGTGCGGCCGACGTTCGGTGAACCCGAAACCCGCCATGTCCGGCGCGTACACGTGCAGACCCTCGGCAAGATCCGGAATCGTCAGTCGCCAGTTCGCATAGGCGGAGACTCCCGGACCCGAGCCGTGGATCAGCACGACGGGCTCACCACTACCGGACTCGAGATAGTTGGTGGTGATCCCACCGGCGACCACGGATCGTCCGATCTCAGGGTCGGCGACGGTCTGCTCCCGCTCGGTCGTCGTCACGCGGGCTCACCACTCAACTCGAACCGGATCTCACCGGCGGTCACCAGGCTCAGGATCAGATCCCCCAGGGCCGTCTCGTCCGCCAGCTCGTAGTCCGGCCCCACCGAGTCCGGGGTGACCAGGTGGCCCCAGGAGACGCCCTTGTCGAACGAGGTGACGATCCGGGCCCAGCACTGCCCGAGACGGAGGGTGAAGGCCAGCTGATTGCTGCCGGTCTCGTCCACCAGATCAATGGAGCGACCGGACTCGGCAAGAACGGCGTTCGCCTCGCACACCAATTGCTCTCCGAGAGAACGTAATTCGACCAGCCGGTCAGCTCCGTGGCCGGTTGACCTGCTCTCGACCGCCCGGACGTGCAGCGCTATGTCGTGTGTGGGCGTCGCAAGCTCGGCTGCGACTCGTGTCATGAACTCCGTCATCAGAACCTCCTGGTGGGGACTCGCCGTCGTGATCACTGTGGCTGGCCGGTGCACCCGATCGAGGTTGCGTTCCTCAGCGCGGAACGTCCCCCGTGACGGCGCGTTCCAGGCATCAGAGTGACGGGAACCACAGGAGGTGCACATGCAGTACGAACTGCGTCAGCGGGTCATCGAACCCCGCCGGCAGACTTTTCAGTACGTCGCCAACCGGCTTGGCGACAAGCCCGCGAGCCGATATGAGGAGGGCACGCTCGACATCCAGCCGACGGAGAACTTCCATTACCGGCCGCTCTGGGACCCGAGCCACGAGTTGTACGACGAGACCTATTCGGCCGTGCGGCTCACCGACCCCTACTCCTACCGGGATCCTCGTCAGTTCTACTACACGCCGTACGTGACCAACCGCGCCGCACTGCACGATGCGTTTCTGAAGTCGCTGGCCTACATCGACGACCGTGATCTGCTCACCAAGTTGCCCGTCGGCTGGGCGAGCCTGCTCGGAACCGTCCTCGTTCCGCTGCGGCACTACGAGTCCGGTGCGCAGCTGATCAGCGTGACCGGCGCCCGATTCGCCTACGGCGCATCGATCGAGCAGTGCCTGTCCTACGCGGCGTTCGACCGGATCGGCAGTGCCCAGATGATCAGCAGGATCGGCATCAGCCTGGGTCAAGGCACCGACGAGGACCTGATCGCCGGCAAGGAGCACTGGATCGGTGCGGAGCACCTGCAACCCTTGCGCCGGATGATCGAAGAGCTGCTGGTCGAGCAGGACTGGGTCGTCTCGACCATCGGCCTCGACCTGGTCGACCGCCTGCTCTACCCGCTGCTGTACCGGCACCTGGACGAGGCAGCCATCGGCGGAGGCGCCTCGGCATACGGACTGCTCGCGCAGCACTTCGCCACCTGGTACGTCGATCAGCGCAAGTGGCTCGACGCCCTCATCGCCGAGTGGATCGCCGACCCGACACACGGCACCGCGAACCGGAAGCAACTCGCCGCCATCGTGCAGACCTGGCTACCGCACGCCATCGACGCGGTGACGGCCGTCGCGGACAAGACGGAGGCGCTCGTCGGCAGTGGCGCGCTGGACTTCGTGACCACTACGGCCGACTCGGTGCGCAAGGAACTGGACGACCTCGGCCTGGTGGAGCAGGTGCAGTCATGAATGCCGCTGGCACTCGCAAGGTCGGGTTCGACCTCCAGGAAGGCAGCGACGACAACCGGTTCCTGGTCGAGGCGATCTCGGCGGACAATCCCGAGGCCGTCGTCACTTCGATGCCCGGGCTGATGCGCGTCCAGGCTCCGGGCCGGATGGTCATCAACCGCGACTCCGTCGAGCAGCGACTCGGACGCCCGTGGGAGACCCACGAGTTCCAGCTCGCCATCGTCTCCTACTTCGGTCAGATCGCCGAGTGGGACGACGACCAGATCGTCATCGGCTGGCAGCACTGACGTCGGCGCATCCCGACCCCAAGGAGCACACGAATGAGCAAGAAGCTTTCCATGCAGCAGCGCTACTCCGCGCTGACGCGCGGCCTCGACTGGACGCCGACGTATGTCGACGCCGAACAGGTCTACCCGTACACCAGATTCGAGGGCATCAAGGTCCACGACTGGTCCAAGTGGGATGATCCGTTCCGGCTGACCGTCGACTCCTACTTCAAGTACCAGGCGGAGAAGGACAAGCGCCTCTACGCCGTCATCGATGGGTTCGTCCAGGGCCAGGGGCACCTGTCCCTGTCGGACGCCAAGTACGTCAACGCGATGAAACTCTTCCTGCAGGGTGTCACCCCACTGGAATACGCGGCACACCGGCACTTCGCCTATCTGGCACGGTATTACGACGGCCCAGGCCCGCGCTTCGCGGCGCTGTGCCAGTCGATCGACGAGTTGCGGCACACCCAGACCGAGGTGCACACGCTGTCGTCATACAACAAGATGTTCGGCGGGATGCACAGCTGGCCACAGCAGTTCGACCGCGTCTGGTATCTGTCCGTGCCCAAGTCGTTCTTCGAAGACGCAATGAGCGCAGGGCCATTCGAGTTCCTCATCGCGATCTCGTTCTCGTTCGAATACCTGCTGACCAACCTCTTGTTCGTGCCGTTCATGAGCGGCGCCAGCTTCAACGGAGACGTGCCGACGATGACGTTCGGCTTCTCGGCGCAGAGCGACGAGAGCCGGCACATGACCCTCGGCCTGGAGGCCATCAAGTTCCTGCTCGAGCAGGACGAGGACAACGTGCCTCTGGTGCAGGCGTGGATCGACAAGTGGTTCTGGCGCGGTTATCGCCTGGTGTCACTCATCGCCCAGATGCTCGACTACATGCTGCCGCGCAAGGTGATGAGTTGGAAGGAATCGTTCGAGCTGTACTTCGAGGAGCAGATGCTCGGAGGGCTCTTCGCCGACCTGGAGTTCTACGGCATCCGCCCGCCCAAGCACGTCGATCAGGCGATCGGCGAGAAGGAGATCCTGTCCCACCAGGTCGCCTGGACGCTCTACCAGTTCTCGCATGCAGCCGCGTTCACCACGACCGTGCCGGACGCCGAGCACCTGGACTGGCTGTCCGAGCAGTATCCCGACACGTTCGACAAGTACTTCCGGCCGCTGTGGGACAAGGCAGCCCGGATCCAGGAGGGCGGCGGGCGCTACTTCAGCGGCGGTCTGCCCCAGCTGTGTCAGGTCTGTCAGGTCCCGATGCTCTTCACGGAGCCGGGAGACCCGACCACGATCGCGCAGCGCGAGAACCTCTACGAGGGCGAGCGATACCACACCTGCTCCGACGGATGCCAGTGGATCTTCGAGCGAGAACCGGAGAAGTACGTGCAGGCATGGCTTCCCGTGCACCAGATCCTGCAGGGCACCTGCGGTGGACCGACCATTCCCGACGTCCTCGCCTGGTACGGCCTGCAGGACGGCGACAGCGGCGAATACGTCGGGTCGCTCGACCAGCAGGACTGGCAGAAATGGCACGCAGAGATCGAGGTAGGTAGCTGACATGGGCGTTCGATCGATCAACGGTGAGTACTCGTTCCCGTCGCGCTCACGCGCGGAACTGTATGGCGACGACCAGCTCCTGCATGTGCTGTGGCGCGGGAACCCGTTCGTTTGCTCCGCCGGGACGTTCCGGGTCCCGAAGACGATCTCGTTCGAGGAGTTCGTCACCACCGTCCTGGAACCGTGGGCGGGCGCTGACCCGGACTTCATACCGGGGTCCGAACAGTCCTACCAACTGGACCTGGTCGACTTCGAACCCGACCCCAGCCTGCCGTTGCAGGACCAGGGCATCGGCCACAAGTCGCTGCTGTCCTTCGAGGTGAGCTCGTATGCCGTCGGTGACCATTCAGCCTGACGGCATACGCACCGACACCCGGGAGGGCGAGACGGTCCTCCAGGCGCTCTCGCGGTCCGGCTATGGATTCCGGGTCGGCTGTCGGCGCGGCGGCTGCGGGATCTGCAAGGCCGATCTGCTCGACGGCGAGGTCGACTACCCCGTCGCGGTCTCGGACACGACCCTCACCGATGGCGAGCGGGCGACGGGCGCCTGCCTGCCGTGCCGCGCGGTGCCGCGCGGCGACATCACCATCCAACTGCGCGACGACAAGCTGCGCTGCTGTTCAACCTTGCTGGCCTCCATCTACGGGGCCGATTCGACGAAAGGATCATGCTGATGGGAGTCATGCGACTCGGTTACGTGCATGTGCGAGTGACCGACCTGGAAGCTTCCCGGTTCCACTACGGGGAGACGCTGGGGATGAAGGTGGTCCACGAGACCCCGAACCAGATCTACTACAAGGGCTGGGACGAGTTCGACCATCACTCCGTGGTGCTGGAGGAGGGTGGCGTCGGTCTGGTCAAGCTCGGCTACAAGGTCGAGAAGTCCACCGACCTGGACGCGATCGAGAACCGCGCGCAGAATTTCGGATGCATCACCGAACGGATGTCCACCGGCTCGAATGTCGCCGTCGGGGACGGTGTGCGAATCGTCCTGCCGTCCGAGCACGTCGTGGAGCTCTACCACGAGATCGACTACGTGGGCACCGAGGTCGGGCTGCTCAACCCGGACCCGTTTCCCCGGCACCTCGTCGGGGTCGGTGTGCCGCGCATCGACCATGCCCTCATCACCTGCGAGGACCCGGCGGCCCAGGAGCGCTTCTTCTCCGAGGTGCTGGGCTTCCGGCCCGTCGAACGCGTGGTCACCGAGCTCGACGACGGTGATCTGATCGGTTCCTGGATGTCGTGCACGAACACTCCGCACGACATTGCGTTCATCAAGGGTGAGAACGGCAAGTTGCACCACTTCGCCTACAACCTGACCGATTGGACCGCCATCAAGCATGCCGGCGGCATCTTCGCCATGGACGACGTGTCGGTCGATGTGGGCCCGACCCAGCACGGCATCACGCGAGGCGAGACGATCTATTTCTTCGATCCGTCCGGAAACCGGAACGAGGTCTTCTCCGGTGGTTACCAGACATTCGCGGACTCACCGCCGATCACCTGGACCGCGGATCAGCTGGCGAAAGGGATCTTCTACATCGGGCGCGAGCTCAACGAGCGCTTCACCTCGATCGTCACCTGACCTCCGTCACCCATCCATCCGTCACTGCCCCGTCCTTCCCCGGAGTTGAACCATGGTCACCACCCACACAGTCACCGTTGAACCGATCGGCCGGCAGATCGCTTGCCGCGAGGACCAGAACCTGCTCGATGCCTGCCTGCGCAACGGCATCTGGATGCCGCACTCCTGCACCCACGGGACTTGTGCGACGTGCAAGGCAGATCTGCTCGACGGCGACGTGGACCACGGCGACGCCTCAGCGTTCGCGCTGATGGACTTCGAACGTACAGAGGGCAAGCTGCTGCTGTGCCAGGCGTGTCCGCGCAGTGACGTGACCATCGAGGGAGACATCGAGGCCGAGGAAGGGCTGGAGTTCTCACCGGTGCGCGACTTCGTCGGCACGGTGACCGAGATCAGCGACATCGCACGCGAGACACGTCTCGTGCGGATCGGTCTGGACTCGCCGATGGAGTTCTCCGCGGGCCAGTACGTCTCGATCACCGTGCCGGGACAGGACTGCACCCGCACGTACTCCATGGCCAATCCGCCGTCGCAACCGGAGGCGATCGAACTGAACATCCGCCGGACCCCTGGCGGATTGGCCTCGGACGGCTGGGTTTTCAAGAACCTGGCCGTCGGCGACCAGGTGGAGCTGTCCGGACCCTACGGCCGGTTCGTGTTCCGCCCGGCCCGGGAGGAGAAGGTGATCATGATCGCGGGTGGGACCGGGTTGGCCCCCATCCTGTCGATGATCCGGCACATCCTGAGCGACCCCTCGACGACTCACGAACTGCACCTGTTCCAAGGCGCTCGGCAAGAAGTGGACCTGTACGCCGTGGAAGAGTTGCGGTCACTGGCCGCGCAACATCCGGACCGATTGCACTACTACCCCTGTCTGTCCGACGAGGAGTGGGACGGGCCGCGGGGCCTGGTGACCGAGGTCCTGGACGAGCAGTTCGATCGGCTGCGCGAACACGTGGCCTACGTGTGCGGCCCGCCGCCCATGGTGCAAGCTGCGACGAAACTGCTGATGCGCAAGCGGCTCTTCCCGCGGGACATCTTCCACGAGGACTTCTTCGACGAATCCGACAAGAATTCCGGCGGGCTGAAGAGCCCGCTGCTCAAACACTGACCACGGAGTTCCACTGAGCGGGGTTCGATCGGAGCCGAACGTGCCCAGTCCGTGAGACTCTGTGCTCGACCGATCCGATGCGAAAGAGGGTCATCGATGTCTCGCAACGAGCCGGGTTCGTCCCACACACCTGTTGACGGCGGCGTGCAGTCGGTCGCGTCCGCGCTCGACGTGCTGGACTGTTTTGCCACCGATCCCGAGCTCGGCATCACCGAGATCGCGCGACGCATCGGTGTCGCCAAGAGCACCGCGCACCGCCTGGTCACCACGCTGACCTCCCGCGGCCTGCTGGAGCGTTCGGCCGACCAGCGCCGCTACCGCCTGGGCATGCACACCTTCGCCCTGGGTCAGCTCGCCCTGGAACGCAACACGATCCGATCTCGCGCACTGCCGACCATGCAGCAGCTGCAACGGATGACGGGTGCGACCGTGCACCTGTCGGTGTGGGAAGGAGCCGAGGTCGTCTATCTGGAGCGGCTGCTCGGCAGGAACTGCGCCGAACTCATTTCCGTCGGCCGACGGCTGCCGTCGCATTGCACGTCGAGCGGAAAGGTGATGGCGGCATACTCCCCGATCTTCGAGCATGCCCGCACTGCCGCCGGATTCCCTCGGTTCACGGCTGCATCGATCCATGACACCCGCGGATACCTGTCCGCGTTGGACCGGGTCCGCGTGCAGAACTACGCGACGAACGTCGAAGAGGCCGTCGAAGGTTACAGCTCCGTCGCGGCGCCCATCCTCGACCACAGACGTACCGCTCGGGCCGCCATCTCGATCGCTGCCCCCTCAGCAGTGCTGGCCGGCAGCCTCGGTGCGACTGCCCGCCTGGTGCAGGGCGCGGCCAAGCAGTTGTCCGCCGCCCTCTGCCTCTGACCAGCAGCTCTACGGGGTGTTCCCGAGGGCGGAACGACCCCGGTGAGTGGGCCCTGTTCGGTCATATCGTGGCCGACATCCCGAATGCCGCAACGCAGGCCGAGCGATTGGAGTCCCATGGGCATCGCGCAATCCCCGGACAGAGTCTGGGACGTCACGACAGCAGCGGCTGAGCTGCTCGCGTGCGAGGACGAGCGGCGTGACCGCGAACCCTTCACCGATGTGTGGCCCGAACTCGACGTGGACACCGGCTACACCATTCAGGACCGCAACCTCGAGGAACGGATCCGGCGCGGGGAGCAGGTCGTCGGCATCAAGCTCGGTCTGACCAGCAAGGCGAAGCAGGAACGGATGGGTGTCGAGACCCCGTTCGTGGCCTGGCTCACCGACGCCATGATGCTCACGCCCGGGGATCCGGTCCCGCAACAGAAACTGATCCACCCTCGGGTCGAGCCGGAGCTGGTGTTCGTGATGGCAGATCGTTTGGACGGACCAGGTGTCACCGCCGAAAGCGCAATGGCCGCAGTCGGAACGGTGCACGCGGGCGCCGAGGTGATCGACAGCCGATACACGAAGTTTCGGTTCCGGGCCGGTGACGTCGTCGCCGACAACGCCTCCTCCGGCGCCTTCGTCATGAATCCGGCCGGACTCGCGCCGCGCGCGTTCGACATCAGCGCCGAAGAGGTTCGCGTCGAGGTCGACGACGCCTTCGTGGACTCGGCGACCGGGGCGGCGATCCTCGGACATCCCGGCGAGGCACTGGCCCTGGCGGCCAATGAGCTCGCGCGCCGCGGACGTGGGATCGAACCCGGCTGGATCGTGCTCACCGGCGGTATGACGGACGCGGTTCTCGCACCACCGGGGTGCTCCATCGACCTGCGTTTCACCAACCTCGGTGCGGTGCATCTGTCCGGTGGTGCGTGATGCCGATCGTCGACATCACGCTGACCGAGGGCAGGAGCCCACAGCAACTGCGCCGGATGATCAGCGCACTGACCGAGGCGGTCGTGACAAGTGTCGATGCACCGGCGTCATCGGTGCGGGTGATCGTCCGCGAGATACCCCGCACTCATTTCGCGGCGGGCGACCAGACCATTGCAGAGCGGGCCGACTCGCCTGCCGCCACGATCCCAGACGCCGAAACAGAAGGTGAAAGCAGATGACCGAGTCCACGGAGCTGCCCTTCTTCGGGCACATCATCGACGGCAAGGAAGTCGAGTCGGACAACGCAGAGCGGTTCGACACGGTCAACCCGTGGACGCGTGAGCCGTGGGCTCGCGTCGCCCTGGGCGGCAGACCGGAGGCCGAGCTGGCGATCGCCGCCGCACGCCGGGCGTTCGACGAGGGACCCTGGCCGAAGTTGGGGTTCACGGAACGTGAGCGGTTGCTCGGCCGGCTCGCCGATCTGATGGAGGAACACGCGGACGAGCTCGGCCAGGCTGACAGCCGGGACATGGGCAAGCCGCTGGCGCAGTGCCGCAACGACGTCGCCAGGGCTGCGTGGAACTTCCGGTTCTTCGCCCAGCACGCCAAGGTCTCGACCGCGGAGACACTGCCCATGGACAGCGGGCACCACGCCTACACCCGGTTCGAGCCGGCCGGGGTCGTGGTCGCGATCGCACCGTGGAACTTCCCCCTCATGCTCGAAACGTGGAAGGTCGCGCCGGCGCTCGCCTGGGGTAACACCGTGGTGCTCAAACCAGCCGAAGACACCCCGACGTCCGCGACGATCATGGCCAGGCTCGCTCTGGAAGCCGGACTACCCCCGGGCGTGTTCAACGTCGTGCACGGTTATGGACCGAACTCCGCCGGATCGGCACTGACCGAGGATCCGCGTGTCAACCGCATCACCTTCACCGGTGAGTCCGGCACCGGCAAGATCATCGGCAAGGCCGCCATGGACAACCTCATCCCGGTGAGTCTCGAGCTCGGGGGGAAGAACCCCAACATCGTTTTCGCCGATGCCGACCTCGACAATGCGGTCAGCTGGTCGATCCAGTCGATCTTCCGCAACGCCGGGCAGGTCTGCCTCTCCGGGTCGCGCCTCTACGTCCAGCGGGAGATCCACGACGAGTTCGTGACCCGGTTCGTGGCTGCCGCGGAGGCGATGCGATTCGGCGACCCGCTGGACCCCGAGACGGAATTCGGCCCGCTCGCCTCCCAGGAACACTTCGAGAAGGTCCGTGGGTATGTCGAGACGATCGAGTCCGAGGGCGGCACGATCGCGACCGGTGGTCTCGGCGACGGCTGGTTCGTCAAGCCCACCATCGTGGTCGGCATGCCCCGCGACGCCAAACACGTGCAGGAGGAGATCTTCGGCCCAGTGGTGGTGGTCGAGCCGTTCGACACCGAGGACGAAGTCGTCGCACTCGCGAACAACTCCGAATACGGCCTGGATGCACAGCTTTTCACTGAGAACGTGCATCGCGCACACCGGGTCGCAGCGCAACTCCAAGTCGGAACGGTCTGGGTCAACTGCTACTTCGTCCGTGACCTTCGGGCCCCGTTCGGCGGCACCAAACGCTCGGGGATCGGCCGAGAAGGCGGCAACTTCAGCCGGGAGTTCTTCACCGAACCGAAGGCTGTCATCCTGCAGATCGATGAGCAATGACCGCGGGTCTCGAGCGATGACGGACGTTTCGAACCGGCCGTGCATCACGCTCACGGGTGCCGAACACGCTTTGCAGGCTGCGCTGCGCCACGCCGACGAGATCGGTGTGCCGGTGTGTGTTGCAGTGACCGATCGCGGCGGCAACCTCGTCAGCTTCGCCCGTCAGGACGACGCCCCGCTCATGTCGGCGCAGCTCGCCCAGGACAAGGCCTACTCGGTCGTGGCGTTCAAGGGACTCGCGACGCGTGAGTGGTGGGATCTCATCCGCGACGACGCACCGCTGCGACACGGCATCGTCAAGACCGACCGCCTCACGGTGTTCGGAGGCGGTGTCCCCATCGCTGCGGGTGACGAGGTGATCGGCGCGATCGGGGTCTCCGGTGGCAGTGCCGAGCAGGACCATGACATCGCGACGGCAGGGGCCTGTGTGCTGGGCGGCAGCTGAATCTGGCTCCGGCCAACGGCTGTTGGCGGCCGACTTCAGCCCAACGCCAAGCGCTGTGGGGTGCTGTCGATCGTGGCGACCGATGCCAGCCCGCGGGCGATCGTGCGAGCCGCGTCGGTGAAGAGATGCTCGTGTACCCGACTGCCGATCAACAGGTGGGCCTGTCCCCGGGTGAGGCCGAACCAGTCCATGACCGTGTCGACGCCGTGCGGCGTCAGCCGCCACAGCTTGTCGGCGTCCTTCACCAGTGAGTCGTTGAGCGACAACGAGGTCAGGCGGCTGTCGTGTCCGTCGACGATCTGGACGATCTCCTCGATCTGCTCCGGGTCGCGGCCGAGTTGCCCGAGGACGTCGCGCGCGATCGCGGCCCCTTCCTTCTCGTGCAACAGCACCAGGTCCTTGCGCCCGCCGCCCGGCCGGATCGCCTCGAGCACCTCGTCCTCGGGCACACGCGACCACCCTGTGTCGTGCAGGATGATCGCGGGCAGCACCACGTCACGATCGGCCTCGGGATGCAGGTCGCACAGAGCCTTCGCCAGACCGTAGGAATACGCCGTGTGGGCGTCGTTGCTGCGCACGTGCAGGTGCGGGACCGCGAGGCGCCATACCGCGTCGTCCTCGGGGCGGAAACCGGACACCCCGATAACCCGGGACGAGTCCGGCAAGTAGCCGGTGACGTCCTGGCCGACATGGTTCGCCGTCGGATCCTGTTTCGGCAGAGTCATGCTCAGCGCTCCCCCGGCCAGCCGGTGTAACACTCGGCCAGGTAGGTAGAGCCGTGGACCGAGCCGGTCACCGAGGCGAGCTCACCCTCTTGGCGACGTACGTCGAACGGTGTCGCGTCGGGCAACGTGTGCAGCATCGTGGTCATCCAGTAGGAGAAGTGCTGCGCCTTCCAGACCCGTGCCACGGCACGCTGGGTGTATGTCGCAAGCGGCGTGGCGTCCTTGTTGCGCACGGCGCGCTCGAGCTCCTCCGCCAGCACTCGCACGTCGGCGAGAGCGAGGTTGAGGCCCTTGGCACCCGTCGGTGGCACCGTGTGCGCTGCGTCACCGGCCAGCACCAGGTGTCCGTAGTGCATCGGCTCCTGGACGAAGCTGCGGAAGGGCAGCACCGTCTTGGAGGTGATCGGCCCTTCCTTGAGTGTGTAGCCGTTGGCATTGAGCCGGCGTTGCAGTTGCTCCCAGATGCGGTCGTCGGACCACTCGTCGACGTTCTCGGTCGGATCGCACTGGAAATACATGCGTTGCAGCGTTTCGGTGCGTTGGCTGATCAACGCGAAACCGTGCGGCGAGTGGTTGTAGATCAACTCCGGCGCGCTCGGTGGAGCCTCGGTCAGGATCCCGAACCAGGCGAACGGATACTCGCGGAAGTATTGCGTGCATTCGCTGTCGGGGACCTGGTGCCGGCACAGACTGCGCGAACCGTCCGCGCCGACGAGGAAGTCGCAGCGGATCTCGTGTGCGCTGCCGTCCGCGTCGGTGAACCGCATCACCGGCGAGTCGGTGGTCAGGTCGCCGACCGAGACGTCGGTCACCCCGAAACGCACGTCGCCGCCGTCGCGTTCACGCGCGTCGGCCAGGTCGATGAAGACGTCGGTCTGCGGGTAGAGCTGTGTCGACGCACCCACCAGGCCCTGGAAGTCGATGCGGTGACCACCGCCACCGAACGCGAGCTCGATGCCGTCGTGCCGGTAACCGTCGCGATGCACCCGGTCCGAGACACCGCTGTCGAGCAGCAGGTCCACCGAGCCCTGCTCGAGGATCCCGGCGCGGTGGGTGTGCTCGATCTCCTCCCGGCTGCGCAGGTCGATCGCGACCGAGTCGATGCCGGCGACGGCGAGCAGGTGGGAGAGCATCAGCCCCGCGGGGCCGGCCCCCACGATGCCGATCCGGGTGCGGCTGGTCGTGTGCGTGTCTGCCATGGCCGCATTCTCCGGACCGACGAGCTGCCACCGCTACGGCTGACTTCCGCTCAGTGGAAGTAGTCCGGCCTCAGGACCGACCCATGCTCCGACCGATGCCCCGTGCGGCCACTTGCAGCGCACTGACCAGCCGCGCCTGGTCCCGCTTCAGGGACGGCACGACGACGCCGAGGGCCGCGATGACCTCACCGCCCACCCGGATCGGGACGGCAGCAGAGCACGCGCCCAGACTCATCTCCTCCTGCGTGGTCGCGAAGTCCTCCCGGAGCACCTTGTCGAGCTGCGTCTGCAGCCGGCCCGGCTCCGTGATCGTGTAGCGAGTGACTCTGGGCAGGTCGGCCAACACTCCCGACCGCACCTCAGGCGGCGCGAATGCCAGGAGCACTTTCCCGACGCCGGTCGCGTGCAGGGGAAGCCGCGATCCGACGGTGCTGACGACGGGCACCGAGGCGTGCCCCGACAGTCGCTCCACGTAGAGCACGTGTCGCCCGTCGCGGATCGCCAGGTGCACGGTCGCGAGAGTCGCGCCATACAAGTCCTGCAGGTATGGCGAGGCGACCGCTCGGAGGCCGGTGTTCATCGGCGCGAGCAACCCCACGTCCCACAACCGGCTGCCGACCACGTAACCGGCGGGCGTACGGCTGAGCGCACCCCACTCGACCAGGTCCCCGACGAGTCGGTGAGCGGTGGCGAGCGGGAGCTCGGCACGGGATGCCAGATCGCTGAGGTTCAGCTCTCGATGACGCTCGTCGAATGCTCCCAGCAGGGCGAGTGCGCGGCTGGTGACGGAGCGCCCGGCGGTGGAGGAGTTTCCGGCCATGCGCCCCATGTTTCCGCTCAGCGGAAGGATGGGCAAGTCAGCGCCCCCGCCGCGCCGCTACGGTCGCACCGTGACCGAGAACCAGCAACCCAGTGCCCCTGCGGCCGATCCGGACTCCGCATCGGCCAGCCAGGCGGCTATCAACACCGAAATTGCCGCGATCGCAGAGGGTTACGACCCGGACACGGCACCAGAGACGCAGCCCCGCCTCGATTACGCGCCCTACCGCAGCAGCCTGCTGCGCCATCCGACCAAGGCACTGCAGCACGCCGACCCGGAGACGATCGAGCTCTACACACCGGTCTTCGGCCAGCGGGACATCGGTGCGGCCGAGTCCGACCTGACCATCCAGGCCAGCGGCCAACCGGTGGGTGAGCGCATCGTCGTCACCGGCCGGGTGCTCGACGGCGACGGACGACCCGTGCGGCATCAACTGGTCGAGATCTGGCAGGCGAACGCGGCGGGCCGCTACATCCACCTGCGCGACCAGCACCCGGCGCCGATCGATCCCAACTTCACCGGTGTCGGCCGCACGATCACCGACGGCGACGGGCGCTACACGTTCACCACGATCAAACCCGGCCCCTACCCGTGGAAGAACCACCACAATGCGTGGCGCCCGGCCCACATCCACTTCTCGCTCTTCGGCACCGACTTCACCCAGCGACTCGTCACCCAGATGTACTTCCCCGGTGATCCGCTCTTCGCGCTCGACCCGATCTACCAGTCGATCCTCGACCCGGTTGCCCGCGACCGGCTGGTCGCCACCTACAACCACGACGTGACGCAGCACGAGTGGGCCACCGGCTACAACTGGGACATCGTCCTGACCGGCGGCCACCCGACGCCGATGGAGGAGAACTGAGATGAGCAAACTGCCACCCACCCCGGGTCAGACCGTCGGCCCCTTCTTCGGTTATGCGCTGCCGTACGACGGCGGCGCCGATCTGGTGCCGACCAGCCACCCGAGCGCGATCCGACTGCACGGTACGGTGTATGACGGAGCCGGTGACCCCATTCCCGACGCCCTGATCGAAATCTGGCAGGCCAGCGAAAATGGCGTTGTGCCAAGGGTTCCCGGGTCCCGCTCACGTGATGGCTGGACGTTCACCGGCTTCGGCCGGGTCGCCGTGGGCCCGGACGGGCACTACTCCTTCACCACCGTCCGGCCGGGCCCCACCGAGGAGGGCGCCGCACCGTTCTTCGCCGTCACCGTCTTCGCCAGAGGTCTGCTGCACCGCCTGCTCACCCGGGCCTATCTGCCGCTGGGTGCCGATGCAGCGGCGGCCGACCCGTTCCTGTCCTCGCTCCCGCAAGACCGTCGCGAGACACTCATCGCGCGGGCTGACGAGCAGGGGCTGGTTTTCGACATACATCTGCAGGGTGACGACGAGACGGTGTTCCTCAGCTACGGCGACGAGTGATGGCCGACCTGCTCTGGCCCGGCGACCACCGGGCGGGTGACCACTTCTCCGATGACGAAGTCATCCGATGCATGCTGCGCGTCGAAACCGCTTGGCTGGCAGCATTGTCCGCCGCCGACGTGGCACCGGCCACAGCGGCCGTCGACCTCGAAGATGCCGTGGGACGCGTTGATCCGACCGCACTGGCAGTCGCCTCCGAGGCCGGTGGCAACCCGGTGATCCCGCTCCTTGCTGCCGTCCGGGAGGCGCTGGCCGACCGGCCCGAGGCCGCACGCTGGGTGCACCGGGGACTGACCAGCCAGGACACGCTCGACACGGCACTCGTTCTCGCGTTGCGAGGATGCGCGGACGCGGTGCTGCAGCTGCTGGACCAGCAGGTTGAGGCGTTGTCCGGGCTGGCCGAGAGCAACCGTCACGCCGTGATGGCGGGACGGACCCTGACACAGCACGCGGTCCCGATCACGTTCGGACTCAAGGCGGCCCAGTGGTTGCTCGGTCTCCTGGACGCACGTGACGACCTGCGTGCAGCGCGGGACGGGCTGCCTGCGCAGTTCGGTGGAGCTGCTGGGACGTTGGCCGGACCGGATCTGCTGCTGCGGCTGACGGATGGGCGTGGAGACGCTGTTGCGCTGGCGCGTTCGGCCGCGAACCGGTTGGAGTTGCCGTGGTCGGCGCCGTGGCACACCACAAGGGCGCCGATCACCCGCGCGGGCGACGCGTTGACCCGCGCCACCGATGCCTGGGGCCGGATCGCGCGCGACGTGCTGGTGCTCGCTCGCCCCGAGATCGCCGAGCTCGCCGAACCGGCCGAGGTCGGACGCGGTGGTTCGTCAACCATGCCGCACAAGGTGAATCCGATCATGTCTGTCCTGATCCGGCGCGCCGCTCTCGCCGCACCGGGCCTCGCTGCGCAATTGCACCTGGCAGCAGCCGAATTCGTCGATGAGCGCGCCGACGGCGCGTGGCACACCGAGTGGCAGACGCTGGCGGCGCTCGGGCGTCATACCCTCACCGCCGCTGCGCAGACCACCGAACTTCTCGCCGGACTGCACGTCGACACCGGCCGGATGGCCAGGCTGGTCAGCTCCGCAGGCACAGCACTGCTCGCCGAAGAACGCAATCTGGCCGGCTTCGTCGGACGAGGCGGCGACATCGACGACGACCCAACGCACTATCTGGGCAGCTCCGACTCCATCATCGACGCGGTCCTGGAGCGTGCCCGATCAGGAGGAGCACAATGACCGTTCCCACCATCGCCGGCGCCCAGCTCGGTGGCTCGACCGACCTGCCTCTGCTGGTGTGCGGCCCATCCCTCGGTACGTCAGCGACTGCGCTCTGGTCGACCACCGCGGAGCTACTCAGCAACGAATTCCACGTCGTGGCATGGGATCTCCCGGGCCACGGTTACAGCCATGGGCCGGCCGAGGCAGGGCTGACCATGCATGAGCTGGCCGATGGTGTGCTGCAGTTCGTGGACGGTGTGCTGTCCGAGCGGGGTGAGCCGAGCGGGAGCTTCGTGTATGCCGGTGACTCCGTCGGCGGTGCCGTCGGCCAGCAACTACTGCTCGACCACCGGGGCCGTGTCACCGGCGCCGTGCTTGCCTGCACCGTGCCTCGCTTCGCGGATGAGTCGATGTGGCGGGAGCGGGCCGAAAAGGTCCGTGTCTCAGGCACACCCGTCATGGTGGAGGGTTCGGCGAAGCGGTGGTTCGCACCGGGATTCATCGAACAACATTCGGACGTCGTTGCCGCACTGCTGCATTCGTTGCAGGAGGCCGACCGCTTCGGGTACGCCGCTGTCTGCGACGCACTGGCCACGTTCGACATCCGCGCGCAGCTCGGCCGCATCGAGGCTCCGGTGATCGCGATCGCCGGAGCCTACGACGAAGCGGCGCCGGTCGCGAGCATGGCCGCCCTGGCACACGGTGTGGCCGACGGCCGGCTCGTCATACTCGATCACGTGGGCCACCAGGCGCCGGTCGAGGCTCCGGAAGAGGTCGCTCGCGCCATACGAGAAGTAGCCGGAAAGCCGCTCTCCCCCACCACGATTGCCGACCGCTCCGAAGCCGGAATGGGCGTGCGCCGGGAGGTCCTCGGCGGAGCTCACGTCGACCGGGCGAACGCGGGCATCACGGACTTCACACGCGACTTCCAAGCGTTCATCACCGATTACGCGTGGGGTGGCATCTGGGCGCGGCCGGGACTGTCCCGCCGCGAACGCTCGATCGCCGTGCTCACCGCCATGATCGCGCGCGGGCACCACGACGAGCTCGCGATGCATGTGCGCGCGGCGCTCACCAACGGGCTGAGCGTCGAGGAGATCAAGGAAGTCCTGCTGCAGAGCGCGATCTATTGCGGGGTGCCGGACGCCAATACGGCCTTCCGGATCGCCCAGCGCGTGCTGGAGGAAGCTAGTCGCGCGAGCGACGAATAGGCGCGTGGCTGGCCGTGCCGGGCGCGTGCGCGGCGTGCCGGAGTCTCCCCAGTGGGGACTCCGGTACGGTTTTCGCGGGATTTCCGTACCGCACCCTCCCCTGGGGGGACCTACGCACGGCCGGGCCGGACCCGGCCGTCAGCAGGTCACAACCCCAGGCGCTCCGACAGGTCGGCCGCGCTGATGCCCCAGGTCTGCCGGATCTGCGCGCCGTCCGGACCGACGTCGATCACCGCATCCGGGCTGTAGATCCGGCTGACACAACGCACACCGGTCAGCGGGTAACTACATTCCGCAACGACTTTCGGCTCACCCTTCTTGGTGAACAGCGACATCATCACGAAGACCTGTCGAGCACCGATGGCGAGATCCATCGCGCCGCCGACCGCCGGGATCGCTCCAGGCGCGCCGGTGTGCCAGTTGGCGAGGTCACCGTGCGTCGACACCTGGTAGGCCCCGAGCACGCACACGTCGAGGTGCCCGCCGCGCATCATCGCGAACGAGTCGGCGTGGTGGAAGTAGGACGCGCCCGGCAGTTCGGTGACGGGCACCTTGCCCGCGTTCGTCAGGTCGGGGTCGATCTCGTCGTCCGCCGCCTTCGGGCCCATGCCGAGCATGCCGTTCTCGGTGTGCAGGGTGACGCCCTGCTCGGCGCGTAGGTGGTCGGCGACCTTGGTGGGTTGCCCGATGCCGAGATTGACGAAGGCGCCGGAGGGTATGTCGCCCGCGACGATCGCCGCGACTTCGCCCATCTCGAGAGCGCCACGGTCGAGGTGCTCGACGAGCTGATCGGTCTGCGTGGTCATCGCGCCCCCTGGACGGTGTAGTGACGGGCCTCGACCCGGACGATCCGGTCGACGTAGATCGACGGTGTGACAACGGCTTCCGGGTCAAGCGTGCCCACCGGAACGACCTCGTTCACCTGCGCGATCGTCGTCGTGGCGGCGGTCGCCATGACCGGACCGAAGTTCCGGGCCGTCTTGCGATAGACAAGGTTGCCGACGGTGTCCGCTTGGTATGCCGAAATCAGCGCGTAGTCGGCCCGGATCGGGTGTTCGAGGAGGTACTCCCGCCCGTCGAAGACCCGGCTCTCCTTGCCTTCGGCCAAGGGAGTTCCGACTGCCGTCGGGCAGTAGAACGGTCCTACCCCTGCGCCGGCCGCGCGCATGCGCTCCGCCAGGTTGCCCTGCGGCACGACTTCCAGCTCGACCTTCCCTCCGAGGTAGAGCTCGTCGAAGATGTACGAATCCACCTGTCGGGGAAAGGAACACACGACCTTGCGGACCTGGCCCGCCTTGAGCAGGGCTGCGAGTCCGACCTCGCCGTTGCCCGCGTTGTTGGAGACGATCGTCAGCTCTTTGGCACCCTGCCGGATGAGTCCGTCGATGAGATCGAACGGCATCCCTGCGAGCCCGAAGCCACCGACCAGGACGGTGGATCCGTCCTCGATCCCGGCGACTGCCTCGTCGACTGTTTCGTGGACGACCGCGGCGCTCATTGCGAAGCAGCCGGGTTCTCGAGTACGACGGCCAGACCCTGCCCGACGCCGATGCAGATGCCGGCGACGCCATACCGCAGATTGTCCTCACGCAGCACCTTGGCCAACGTCGCGAGGATGCGGCCGCCGGAGGCACCCAGTGGGTGGCCTATGGAGATGGCGCCGCCGCGGGTGTTGACGATCTCGGGGTCGATCGGCCAGGCGTCGACGCACGCCAGCGACTGCACGGCGAACGCCTCGTTGAGCTCGACCCGGCCGACCTGGTCCCAGTCGATGCCGGCACGTTTGAGTGCGCGGTTGGCTGCCTCGACCGGTGCGTAACCGAAGGCCTGCGGTTCCAGCGCCATCACGCCGCGCCCGGCGATGCGGGCGATCGGCTCGACGCCGAGCTGTTCGGCGGCGGCCTCCGAACCGAGCAGCACCGCCGAGGCACCGTCGTTCAGCGGGGAGGCGTTACCGGCAGTGATCGTGCCGTCGGGGCGGAACGCCGGCTTCAGCCCGGCGAGCACGTCGACGGTCGTCGTGGCGCGGATCGATTCGTCGCGCACGACCGGGTCGCCCTTCGGCCGCTCGACCGGGGTGACGAGGCTGTCGTAGAAGCCGTCCTCCCAGGCCTTGTTGGCGAGATCGTGTGAGCGGGCGGCGAATTCGTCCTGCCGCTCGCGGCTGATGCCGAAACGTTCCTGCAGCTGCTCGTTGCCCTCGCCCAGGCTGACCGTCCACTCCTTCGGCATCGCCGGGTTGACCAGCCGCCAGCCGAGCGTCGTCGAGACGGCCGTGACGTCGCGAGCCGGGTAGGCGCGGCTGGGCTTCGGCAGCACCCAGGGGGCCCGCGTCATCGACTCGACACCACCGGTCAGCACGATGTCGGCGTCACCGGTCTCGATCTGTCGGCTGGCCATCATCGCCGCGTCCAGGCTGGATCCACACAGCCGGTTGATCGTCGTTCCGGGCACGGAGGTCGGCAGTCCGGCGAGCAGGGCGGCCATCCGGCCCACGTTGCGGTTCGCCTCACCCGCGCCGTTCGCGTTGCCCCACACGACATCGTCGATCGCCGCCGGGTCCAGGTTCGGGACGTCGGCGAGCACCGCACGGATCGCGTGGGCTGCCAGGTCGTCAGGGCGGACGTCGGCCAACCCACCGTTGAACTTGCCGAAAGGCGTCCGGCGCGCTGCATAGATGAAGGAAGTCATACCTCGACGGTAGCGCCGAAGGTGCATATTCTGAAGTATCAATATCCTTCGCGATTAAGAGCCTGAACATATGGAATTACGACACCTGCGCTACTTCATCGCCGTCGCCGAGGAGCAGCACTTCACCCGCGCGGCGGAGCGGCTGCACATGGCGCAGCCGCCCCTCTCCCAGGCGATCCGGCAGCTGGAGTCCGAGCTGGGTGTCGAACTGCTGCACCGCAGTACCCGCAGCGTCCGGCTGACCGCGGCGGGAGAGGCGTACCTCGACCGGGCGCGCGATGTCCTCCACGAACTGGGTGACGCCGCCGAGCACGCACGTCGGGTTGCGGCGGGCACCGTCGGGCACCTCGTCATCGGGTGTGTCGGCTCCGCAACGTATTCCCTGCTCCCCCAGCTGTCCCATGGCCTGGCCCGCGAGCTGCCCGGCGTCGACTTCGCCTTCCGGGGCGAGATGCTCGTCCCTGATCAGATCGCAGCACTCCGTGGGGGCGACATCGATATCGCGCTGCTGCGGCCCCCGGTCGCCGACCTCGGGCTCGTGGTGGAGCCGATCCGTCAGGACCGCTTGGTCGTGGCGCTGCCGGAGAGTCATGCACTCGCCTCGGCCGCACGGGTGCGGGTCAAGCAGTTGGTGGATTGCGACATGATCATCCACTCCGCCGACCGCCGATCGATGATGTATGACGTCGCGCTACGACTCCTGCGGGGAGCCGGCATCGAACCGCACATCCGGCACGAGGTGGGCGAAACCTCAACACTGGTAACACTTGTCGCGGGTGGCCTGGGTGTCGCGATCGTCCCCGAGCCGGTCAGCGCGCTGCGCCTGGAAGGTGTCGTCTACCGGCCGCTGGTGAACCCGACCGAGACGGTCCCCCTGGCGGTGGCCCACCGCGCCGACCGGGACGAGCCGCATCTGGCACGCGCCGTCGGCGTCATACACGAGCTGACGTAGTCAGCATCTCCGACCCTGGGCAAGCCCTCCGCCGAGAGGCTCAGCAATTCCCGAAAGGCTCAGCAATACCGGAACTTTCGGCCCGTTCCGACCGGGATTACTGGGCCTGTCGGTGGGTTTGTGAGCCTCTCGGTGAAGGGGAGGGCGTGTCGTCGGTCGGCCACTGTGACGCGAGCTGGGACCGAGACCGCACGCCGAGCTTCGCGTAGGTGCGAGTCAGGTGGTACTGCACGGTTTTCACCGACAGGAAGAGCTCAGCGGCAACCTCCTTGTTCGTGCGTCCCTGTGCCACGAGCGCGGCGACGGCAGACTCCTGCGGAGTGAGGACGTCCGAATGCGCATCGGTGCTCCGCGGCGCATTGACACCGCCAGCAGCCAGCTCCCGGTCACACCTGCGGACGTACGTGGTTGCGCCCAGCCGGGCGAACTGGTCGCGGGCCGAGGTCAACACCGCATCGGCCTCCGCACGACGTCCGGCCCGGCGCAACGTTTGCCCGAACGCGAAGTGCGCCCGGGCCTGGTCGTACGGAAACGGCAACCGGGAGATCAGGTCGATCGCATCGGTGAAGCTCGCGCGTGCCGATTCCAGGTCGCCGGTCTGTCCGTGCCACCGACCGCGCGCATAGCCGAGCCGAGCAAGTGTGGACACGTGACCCGCACTCGCTGCGCGCTTTTCGTGTGGCCGCAGAAAGCGATCGGCCTCGTCGAGCCGGCCCGACACGACGAGCGCGTTCGCGTAGACGTCGGCCCACGGCCAGAACCCGGGACAACCGATCCATTCCGCGGCCCATGGCTCGGTGAGGAAGGCCAGCGCGCGGACGACGGCTGGGTAGTCGGCACGTGCCTCATGCAGTGCCGCCTGGCCGAGAGCGGCCGGGACCCGCATGATCGGGTAGTCGTGCTGGCTCACCGACCCGAGCCGCAGGCAGCGATCGGCCATCGCCCACTCCCCGCGCAGCGTGTGGACCTGCGCGCGCGTCCACTGCAGCAACGGCACGAGCAGCGACATACCGGAGCTCTCCGCCAGGGCCGCCCCCGTCGTCGCGGTGTGCAGTGCGGCGGCCCAGTCGCCGGTCAGGAACTGCACCCGAGCGAGCCATGCTCGCGCCCACAACGAGATCCGCAGTGAACCGCCCAGATGGTCGGTGGGCACCGCACGCTCCAACTCGTCACGCGCCCGCTGTGGATCGTCGGCAGCGAGGTGCAGCCAGCCCGCGGCCATCCGGACCCGGGCTGCGACAGCATCCTCGGGCAGTTCTGCGATCAGCGCCGCGTATCCGTCCAGAGCGCCTGCCGGAGAGTCGATGACGGCACTCCCGAGTCCCCGGATCGCCGTCGCCTCAATCGCGGCAGGGGTGCCGGCTGCTGCCAACTCTGTTGCCTTGTCGGCCCACGAAACCAGCTGCTCTGCTTGGCAATTGGCAAGGCTGTGCAGCACGTGACGCTGTGCGACAACCGAAGCGGACGCCGGGTCCCGACGAGGGTTGACCAGTTCCCACGCCCGGCGCAGCCTGCCATCGGCCTCCCCCGATCGGCCCCGGACGACTGCCAGGTAGCCCAGGACGGCGTTGCGCTGTGGTGTCTCCCTCAGCGATTCCAGCTCGGCGAGGTGTCGTGACGCGCCGGGTACGTCTCCCGCGCCGACCAGGGCGTCCGTTGCTCCGACCAGGCGTGACCCTGCCAGGTCGGGGTCGCTCGTCGCCCTGGCCGCGAGATACAACAGTTCGCCGGTGCTCGCCCACGCGCCCTTCACCGCCTCGCGCGCGGCCTGCTCCGCAAGCAGGTCCGCGAGATCGTCGTCCGGCAGGTCCTGGCAGTACCAGCGGTGGCGAAGTGCTGCTGCGGGATCGTCCACCACCTCGGCAGCGCGCGAGTGTATGGCGGCACGGATCGCCGGGCCCACCTCGTCCACGACGGCCCGACCGGTGACGGTGTCGCGTATGCGCAGCATCGTGGCCTCTGCATCGAGCGGCACCACCAGCTCGCTGTGCAGCACCTGCGCAACGGTCTGCGCGGTGACCCCGCCGCCGGCGACCTCCGCAGCGGCACGCAGCTGCACCCGTCCGTTGAGCCGGTCCGCCTCCTCCAGCACGGCGATCACGTTCACCAACCGGCGACCCTCCTCCGGCAGGGCGGCCAGGCGCGCGCGCACCGCCCGACGCACGCTCGACGGAGCCGGCAGTGCGAGGCTGGTGGCTGCCCAGTCGCCCGGCGAAACCTCGCGCAGCAGTTCGGCGATCGACCTGGTGTTCCCGTCGGTATGCCGCACCAAGTGGGCTATTTCGGCCGTCGGCACGAGCACACCGAACTGTTCGGCGAGCACCGTGACATCGTCCGGGGTGAGGGGGCGTAGATCGACAACGTGATCGGCGGCAGCCCGCACGTCGTCGTACAGGTTGTCCTGAGCGGCGTCCTCGTGACGGTGCGACGACAGGGGCGATCCGGGGTGCAACGGCTCGGTCCAGTCGAGCACGATCAACAGCGACCGGACGGCGCCCAATCGCGCGCTGCTCAACAGCGATTCGATCGTCAGTCGATCGGCCAGGTGCGCATTGGACACGACCACGGCGCAGTCCCACCGGCGCCCGCTCGGCTCCACCGAGCCGACCAGGAGCCGCGCGGCATCGCCCGGGTCATCGGGGACTTGCTCCTCCGCCAGCGCCGAAATGCCGTCACCGGCACGATGCCGGGCCCACGGAAGACCGGTCACCTGACGCACAGTCGCCACGTCAACGGCACCACCGGGGGCACAGAGTGCAACGAACTGCCTTGCGAATGTGGTTGATCCGCTCCCCGAAGCGCCGGTGATCAAGACGACGGCCGACCGCGGAAGGTCGGAGTTGACCGCACCGACCAGCCTGTCGAGGGTCAGCTGTCTGCCCGGCACGGTCGTCGGCGAGTTGTCCACCGTGTCACCGTACGACGACAGCGGCCTGTCCCGCCCGGGCACGCGTCAGCCGAGATCCCCGCCGGCGACCGGCAGCACCGCACCGGTGATGTATGACGCCTCACCGGACGCGAGGAACGTGATCGCGGCGGCCTGCTCGTCCAACGTCCCGTAGCGGTGCATCGGCGCCGACGCCAACGTCTGGTCGATGTGTGCCTGGAACCACTCCTTCTCCTGCTCGGTGCGTGCTTCCGGTGTGCCGCGGGAGATCCGCCGTGGTGGCGCATCGGTGCCGCCGGGCGCCGTGGCCACGACCCGGATGCCGTGCCCGGCATACTCCATCGCGAGCGATTGGGTGATGGCGTTGATCCCGCCCTTCGCCGCCGAGTAGGGGATGCGATGGATGCCGCGGGTCGCGGCGGACGACACGTTGACGATGACGCCCGCACCCTGCTGGACCATGCCCGGCAGCGCCGCGCGACACGCGAACAGCGTTGTCATCAGCGACCGTTGGATCTCCGCCTCGATCTCCGTGTCGGAGAACTCGGTGAACGGCTTGAAGTTGATCGCGCCGCCGACGTTGTTGATCAGCACGTCCACCCGGCCGAACTCGGCGATGCTCTGCTGCACCAGCTCCGTGGCGCCGCTGTAACTCTCCAGGTCGCACTGGACGGGCAGGCAGCCGGCGCCGTCGCGCAGTTCAGTGGCGATCTCGTGCACCAACTCGGAGCGGTCCGCGACCACGACCCTGCCGCCTTCGGCGCTGACACGACGTGCCACCTGGGCGCCGATGCCCTGGGCCGCACCGGTGACGATGACGACCTGGTCGGCGAACCGCCCGGGGGTGATGTAGCGCGGTCTGGTGGCAGCCACTGCATCCCGCATCGCCCGTCGCATGGTCTCCTTGGACCGGCTCGCGTGCTCGATGATGAGCCGTTGGGCGGTCGTCCGGTCGCCGGCCTCGAAGGCGTCGACGATCTCGATGTGGTCGGTCGCGCACCGCGGATTGCACCAGGTGGCGTTGACCAGGACTTCCGACATGCGGCCCTTCACACCCAGCGCCTGGTAGGCACGCAGCAGGTGTTCGTTGCCGGTCAACGCGAACAGGTAGTCGTGGAAGGCGGCGTTGGTGTCGGTGTATGCCGCCGCGTCGACGAACCGGTCGCCGTCGACGTACGGCAGCGTCGACTCCGCGAGCAATCGGTAGCCGGTGAGCTGCCCGGACGACAGGCGGCCGATCACCAGCTCCAGCGCGCCGAGCTCGAGGGCCTCGCGGGCCTCGAAGATCGCATCGGAGGAGTTGATGTCCGGGTGCTCCTCACCGATCTGGTAACCGTCCGGGGCGGTTTCGGATGCCGGTTCGGTGGCCGGCACGGGCTCTGCCGCCTCGGTCTCCGGGGCTCCGACCTCGATGGCCGCTGCCGCGAAGAGCTCCTGTCCGCCAATGGTTCGGGTCGCCAGTCCGGTGATCAGGTCTGCTGATTCGTCGAGCTCCACTGCCGGAGCCGAGGCGTCACCGGTCGGGTGCAGCTGCTGCCCCCCGACCCCTCGTATGGCGCCCGCGTCGTCGACGAGTGCCGCCGGTCCGGTGAGCATCTGCACCTCCCGCTCCGGCCAGATCTCCCGCCCGACGATGCCTCTCGCATCCGAGGCGAGAAGGAGTTCCTCCAGTGGAATCTCCGTCGCCACCGTCGCAGTCGCCTCGACGGACGGGGCCTCCTGGCTCCCGGCCGCCGCAGCGAGTGCGAACTTCTCGTAGTAGAAGCCGGTCGGTTCCACGCCGACCTCCGCAACGCCCTTGCGCACCGATTCGACCATCGCCGGCGGCCCGCACAGGTAGAGCGCGACGTCGCCCTCGTGCAGATGTTCCGGACCGATCAGATCGGTGACGTACCCCTTGTGTTCCGCGGCGCTGTTCCGGTCGGACACACAGTGGTCCCAGGTGAACCCGGGAAGCGCCCGCTCCAACTCGGCAAGCTCCTCCAGCGACACCAGGTCGTCGTCGGTGCTGACGCCGTACACCAGGTGCGCGAGGCGCCCGCTGTCTTCGCCGCGCAGTTTGCGCAGCATCGACAGGATCGGCGCGAGGCCGGTGCCGCCGGCCAGCAGCAGCACCGGCCGGTCGGTCTCGCGCAGGAAGAAGGACCCGTGCGGGCCGGTGAAGCTGAGTTCGTCGCCGACGGCGGCGCGCTCGGTCAGGTAGTCCGACATCACCCCGCCCGGGGTCAGCTTCACCAGGAAGCTGAGTTCCTCGGCGTCCGGAGCGTTGCTGAACGAGTAGGACCTCTTCGCATCCGCCCCGGGAACATCGATGTTGACGTACTGCCCTGGGAGGAAGGCGAGTTCGTCACGGTTCGGGATCTGCACCTTCAGTTCGATGGTGGTCGGCGACAGCCGGTCGAGCGCGGTCACGGACCCGGTGTAGGTGGCAGCCTTGGTCTTGGCGACCTCGGAGGTGCTCGCGATCTGCAGCACCAGGTCGGACCGCGGGCGCATGCTGCACGGCAGTGCATACCCTTGTGCGGCCTCGTCGTCGGACAGCGCGTCCTCGATGTAGGTGCCGCCGTCGTACTCCCCCGACTCGCAGAACGCCTTGCAGGTGCCGCACGCACCGTCCCGGCAGTCCAGTGGGATGTTGATCCGCTGCCGGTACGACGCGTCGGCGACGGTCTGGTCGGGCCGACAGGTGATGAAGCGGGTCACGCCGTCCTCGAAGGACAGCGCCACCTGGTGGCTCGGCGGTGCGGTGGTGTCGGTGACAGACATGGCAGCTCGCTCAGATGTGGTAGATGTCGACGACGTGGTGGATGTAGTCGTTCTTCAGGACCACGGTCTTGCGGCGGATCAGCGGTTGCTCCGCGGAGAAGTCGATCGTGTAGAAGGACGTCCCGTAGTAGGGGTCGATCGTCTTGTAGCGGAAGTACATCGTGTGCCAGTTGAAGCGCACGTCGACGATGTCACCGCGGCGCTCGATCACCTCGACGTTGCTGATGTTGTGGCTGGTGCGCGGTTCGGGCAGCGAGGTCGCCGAGGACCGCTCGGTGCGGATCCGGAAGACCCGGTCCTCCAGTCCGCCCTTGTTGCCGTAGTAGATCAGCGAGATGTCGGTCTGCGGGTCCTCGGTCAACAGGTCGTCGTCGCCCCATGCGGGCATCCAGTAGACGACGTCGTCCGCGTAGCAGCCGAGCCACTTCTCGAACTGTCGGTCGTCCAGGTAGCGCGCCTCGCGGTAGAGGAACTGCTCGATGATGTTCTGGGTGATCAGTGCCGAACCAGTCGCGTTCGCAGTCGTTTCCACGGTGCTCATTGCTCAGGCCTCCTTCGTCTGCGATGTCGTCGCTGCTTCCTCGGCAGCGACCGCGGCGCGCATCGTCTCCAGCCAGTAGCCGTGCTGGATCGGATAGAGGCCCTCGTCCTCGTTCTTCGCACCCGCGGAGACGACGCCGTCCATGCCGAGCGACTTGGCGACCTCGTCCGGCCCGGTGATCCAGTGCTGCGCCCCGCGGCTCATGTCGTTCCACGGCGCGGCGGTCGCCCGGAAGGTGAGCTGGCAGGAGCGGAACTCCTCCAGGTCGTCCGGGGTCGCCATACCGGAGGCGTTGAAGAAGTCCTCGTACTGCCGGATGCGCCAGGCGCGTGACTCGGCGCTCTCCCCCTTCGGCGCGATGCAGTAGATCGTGACCTCGGTCTTGTCCGGCGCGATGGGCCTGAAATACCTTATCTGCGTGGAGAACTGGTCCATCAGGTAGACATTCGGGTAGAGGCACAGGTTGCGTGACCCGGTGACCATGAACTGGCCCTTGGCGTCGCCGAACTTCTCCTTCAGTTCGTCCATCTTGTCCCACAGCGGCCGGTCCTGCGGGTTACCCGCCCAGGTCCACAGGCACAGGTGACCGTTCGGATAGGACCAGTAGCCGCCACCGGACTTGCCCCATTGGCCGGCGTCCAGGGTCTTGGTGGTGTTCTTCGACTCACCGGTGTTGCGTCGCGAGGTCGTGGCCGCGTAGTTCCAGTGCGTGGCGGTGACGTGATAGCCGTCGGCGCCGTTCTCGGCCTGCACCTTCCAGTTGCCGTCGTAGGTGTAGGTCGAGGAGCCGCGCAACACCTCGAGCCCGTCCGGGGACTGGTCGACGAGCATGTCGATCACCTTCGTCGCGTCGCCCAGGTGCTCGGCGAGACTGCTGACGTCCGGGTTGAGACTGCCGAAGAGGAAACCCCGGTAGGAGTCGAACCGCGCGACCTTCGTCAGGTCGTGGGAACCCCCGGTGTTGAAGCAATCCGGGTATCCCGCGTCATCGGGGTCCTTCACCTTCAGCAGCGTGCCGTCGTTGCGGAACGTCCAGCCGTGGAAGGGACAGGTCAGGGTGGGCCGGTTGTCGGTCTTGCGTCGGCACAGCATCGCGCCGCGGTGCGCACACGCGTTGATGAGGCAGTTCAGCCGGCCGTCCTTGGACCGGGTGATCACGATCGGCTGCCGACCGATGTATGTCGTGAAGTAGTCACCCGGATCGGCGATCTGACTCTCGTGGGCGAGGTAGATCCAGTTCCCCTCGAAGATGTGCTTCATCTCCAGCTCGAAGATCTCCTCATCGGTGAAGATCCGGCGGTTGGCCCGGAAGGTGCCGGTGTCCGGGTCGTCGATGACTGCGTTGTCCAACTTGCCGCTCAGTCGTTCCAGCATCTCGGTCACGTCGGTCCTCCAGGTGTCTCAGTTCGGTGCCGTTTCAGCACTTCACCACACCGTGGCGGACGTCACACCAGGCAAATACCTAGTGCTGGATCGGTACCGGATTACATGTGTACGCGTTATCAATCACCCAGAACTTAGTCATTGTGTTGCCTGAATCTCGCGACTAGCGTGGCTGGTGAACATGACCCGCATCACACGCTGACAGGAGGCCGGACCCGATGGATCTGCGGCAGTTGCGCTACTTCGACGCAGTCGCCGACCTGTGCCATTTCGGGCAGGCGGCCGAGCGTCTGCACCTCGCCCAGCCGGCCCTGTCCCAGGCGATCCGGCGCCTCGAATCCGACCTGGGTGTGCAGCTGTTCACCCGGACCACACGCAGCGTCGAGCTGACCGACGCCGGAGCCTTCTTCCATCAGGAGGTCCGTCGCATCCTCGGTGACCTCGACGCATCGGTGACCGGCGCACGCAACATCGCCACCGGGCACAGCGGCCTGCTCCGGCTGGGCTTCACCGGCACGAGCGCGTACACCCAGATGTCACGACTGACCCGGCTGATCCGCGCGGTGCATCCTGCGGTTGCCCTGGAGGTGCAGACCGACCTGCTCACCCCCACTCAGGTGGAGCTCCTGCTGGACGGTCGACTCGACCTCGGTGTGCTCCGGTCACCGGTGCTCGAGGACGGGATCGAGACCCGGCACATCCTCGACGAGCCGCTCATCCTGGCCCTCCCGGCCGACCACCGCCTCGCGCAGGAGTCCGGGCTGGAGATAGCCGATCTCGCGCCGGAGGAGTTCGTGGCGTATGCCGACACCCGGTCGGTCGTCTACGAGGCGATGGTCACCAGCTGCCGCCGTGCCGGGTTCACCCCCACCATCACCCAGCGCGCGGTCAGCACCGCCGCCTCACTCGCCCTGGTCGGCGCCGGTCTCGGGGTCACCCTGGCGCCTGAGTCGGTCCGCAGCATGCAGCTGCAGGGGGTCGTCTTCCGTGACGTGCAAGGGGCCGACGGCATCGACCTCTCACTCGCGTGGCGCACCGACGAGCCGTCCCCGCTGGTTTCGTCCGTGCTGGACACCCTGGACTCCCACGACTTCTACGCTGTCCCCGCCACTGCTTCGATTCAGGAGAAGGCGTGAAAATCACTGCTATTGAAGCGATCCCATTCGCGATCCCCTACAACAAGGCGCTGCGGTTCGCCAGCGGCGAGGTGCACGCAGCCGAGCACGTGCTCGTCCGAGTGCACACCGACGACGGCGTCGTCGGTGTGGCCGAGGCGCCGCCGCGCCCGTTCACCTACGGCGAGACCCAGGCCGGCATCGTCACCATCATCGAGACGATCTTCGCCCCCCAGCTGATCGGCCTCACGCTGCTGGAGCGGGAGGTGGCACGCGGCCGGCTCGCGCGCACCATCGGCAACCCCACGGCGAAGGCCGCGATCGACATGGCGATGTGGGACGCACTCGGCAAGACCCTGGGCCTGCCGGTGACCGAGCTGCTCGGCGGGTTCACCGACCGCATGCGGGTCAGCCACATGCTGGGTTTCGACGAGGCGGTCGCGATGGTCGCGGAAGCCGAGAAGATGGTCGACACCTACGGCATACGCACCTTCAAGGTGAAGGTCGGCCGCCGCCCGGTGGAACTCGACACGGCGGTGGTCCGCGCCCTGCGCGAACGGTTCGGCGACGGCGTTGAGCTGTATGTCGACGGCAATCGCGGATGGACCGCCTCGGAGTCGTTGCGCGCGATGCGCTCGATGGCCGACCTCGACCTGCTCTTCGCCGAGGAACTCAATCCGGCCGACGACGTGCTCGGCCGACGATGGCTCGTCGGGAAGGTCGACGTGCCGTTCATCGCCGACGAGTCCGTACCCACTGCCGCCGATGTCACCCGGGAGGTCCTCGGCGGCTCGGCGACCGCGATCTCCATCAAGACCGCTCGCACCGGCTTCACCGACAGCCGTCGTATCCACCACCTTGCCGAGGGTCTGGGTCTCGAGGTCGTCATCGGCAACCAGATCGACGGTCAGGTCGGCACCGCCTGCGCGGTGGCGTTCGGGTCGGCATACGAGCTCACCTCCAAGAGGGCCGGCGAGCTGTCCAACTTCCTGGACATGAGCGACGACCTGCTGACCGAACCGCTGCAGATCAACGGCGGTCAACTCGTCACCTCACCGAAGCCCGGCCTCGGCATAGAGATCGACGAAAACCAGCTCCAGCGCTACCGACTGGACCAGCGCTGATACGCAACAACACCCGCGGTGCACTCACCTCGGGCATCGAAGGACCCGACCACGGTCGGCGAGAATAGGAGTAATGAGATGACCACCACCCACGACGAGGCAGTTGCGACTGCTGCGGCATCCGGTGCTTCCGCCACCGACCGCTTCCGCACCGACAAGTCGCCCTACGAAGCCGTCAAGGACGTGCCGAAGGAGCGGGTCGACGAGCTCGCCCGCGAGGTGCTGTCCGCGGTCCACGACACCATCCGCAAGCACAAGGTCACCTACGACGAGTACAACGCACTCAAGGCGTGGCTCATCCAGGTCGGGCAGGACGGCGAATGGCCCCTCTTCCTGGACGTCTGGGTCGAGCACGTCGTCGAGGACGTCGCCACCGCGCACCGCAAGGGCAACAAGGGCACCATCGAGGGTCCCTACTACGTGCCGGACGCCCCGGACGCGGTCGACAACACGATCCCGATGCGCGACGGCGAAGCAGGAACCCCGCTGGTCTGGAAGGGCACGATCACGGCAGTCGACGGCACGCCGTTGACCGAGGGCAAGGTCGAGCTCTGGCACGCCGACAACGACGGCTTCTACAGCCAGTTCGCACCCGGCATCCCCGAATGGAACCTGCGCGCCACGTTCCACGCCGACGAGCAGGGCAACTTCGAGATCCACACCATCCAGCCGGCGCCCTACCAGATCCCCACCGACGGCTCCTGCGGCAAGCTGATCGCCGCCGCCGGCTGGCACGCGTGGCGTCCCGCCCACCTGCACGTCAAGGTCTCCGCGCCGGGCTACGAGTTGCTCACGGCGCAGCTGTACTTCCCGGGTGACCCGCACAACGACGACGACATCGCCGACGCCGTGAAGCCGGAGCTGCTGCTGGACCCCCAGCCCGAGGGCGACGGTGTCGCGATCGACTACAGCTTCGTGCTGGACCCGGAGGCCTGATGCTGTTCGAGGTCCGGATGGACGTGCGGATCCCTGCGGACCTCGATCCGCAGGTCCGGCAGGACACGATCGCCCGGGAGAAGGCCTACTCGCAGGAGTTGCAGCGCGGCGGCGAGTGGAAGCACATCTGGCGCATCGTGGGCAAGTACTCCAACATCAGCATCTTCGATGTGGAGAGCACTGACCGATTGCACGAGATCCTCTGGAATCTACCGCTTTTCCCATACATGGACGTGGACGTGACGGCGCTGGCGCCGCACCCGTCCGCGATCTGACGGAGGACGACGATGGCCACCCCCGAGATCGCACTGACCCGACTGGCCGGGTCGGCGGGACAGCCCGTCCTGGTTGTCGGTCCGTCACTCGGCACCCGGGTGGAGCGGCTCTGGGCGGCCGTCGCGCGCGAGCTCCCGGACTTCCGGGTGATCGGCTGGGATCTGCCGGGGCACGGCGTCAGTGCCCCGGCGGACCAGCCGTACTCCACGCCGGAGTTGGCCGGTGCCGTCCTCCGCGCAATGGACGAGACCGTCGGCAGCACCGAAACGCTGTACTACGCGGGTGATTCGTTCGGCGGCTGTGTCGGACTGCAACTGATCCTCGACCATCCGGAGCGGTTCGCCGCCGCCGCAATCCTCTGCAGTGGTGCGAGGATCGCCACCGAGGAGGTATGGCGCCAACGCATCGACCTCGTCCGGCGGGCAGGACTGGCCCCGGTCCGGACCGCGTCCTCGACCCGGTGGTTCGGCAACCGGGTGCAGCAACACCCCACGGACGAGTCGCGTGCCGTTCTCGCAGAGCTCCTGGCCGTCGATCCGACCAGCTACTGCCTCGCCTGCGAGGCGCTCGGGACGTTCGACGTGCGTGACCGGTTGCCCGGCATACGGGTGCCGTTGCTTGCGGTTGCGGGGGCTGACGACGCGGTCACCACCGCGACCCAGCACCGCGAGCTGGCGCACGTCACCCCTGGCGCACGGGTCGAGGTCCTGGACGGAGTGGGCCACCTCGCGCCGTTGGAGGACCCACTCGCCACCGCTGCACTGCTCGACAAACACTTCCGTCAAGGAGTCGTATCATGAGCATCAACATCAGTGTCGAAAATCCAGACGCCTCAATGCGTTACGGGTCGGTGAGCACCCAGGTCGCCGATGTCTTCGAACCACCGGATGCCACCGACTCGCTCGTCCTGCTGCTGCACGGCGGCTTCTGGGACGATCCGGATCGGATGCGTGCCTGGTCCGCCGGCCATGCGCTGGCCGAGGCCGGCCATCTCACAGCGGCTGTCGAGTATCGCCGCGGGAACGGCGGCTGGCGCAATGCGCTGGATGACGTCGTCCAGGCGATCGATCAGATCCAGCTGAGCGGCCGGGAGTGGACGATCCACAACGAGGTGCCGCGCGCGATCACCGTCGTCGGGCACTCGGCCGGAGGTCAGCTCGCCCTGTGGGCGGCCAGCAGGTCCAGCCTTCCGTCGACCAGCCGATGGTTCACGACCGACATCCAGGTCACCGGCGCGGTCGCCCTGGCACCCATCGCGGACCTGCGCCTGGCCGCCGAGCTCGGCCTGGGCGATGCTGCCGTCCCCCGATTCCTGGGTGGCGCACCGGACGAGCTCCCGGATCACTACGCACTCGCCGACCCGAGCCTGCTGACCCCTTCGGTCCCGGTGCGGATCCTGCACGGCCCCGACGACGACGTCGTGCCGGTCGAGATCTCGGAGCGGTATGCACAGCACCTGGGCGAATCCGGCACTGCCGACTGGAAGTTCAGCAAGGTCGACGGCGCCGATCACCGTTCGTGGGGTGATCCGTCGACCGCGGCATGGTCAGCGCTCACGACGGCGCTCGACGACGTCACCGGAGCAGCCGGCACGGGCTGAGCGGCAGCGCGATGGAACTGCGTCACCTGCGTTCCTTCGTCGCCGTGGCCGAGGAACTCCATTTCGGCCGCGCGGCGGAGCGGCTGCACATCGCGCAGCCGCCGTTGTCGATGCAGATCAAACAGCTCGAGCAGGAGCTCGGGGTCCAACTGCTGATCCGGTCGACCCGCAAGGTCGAGCTGACGCCGGCAGGCGCCAGCTTCCTGGACAGCGCACGGGCGATCCTCGCGTCGACGGAGACGGCCGTTGAGGACGCGCGCAGGGTCGCGAGCGGACATGCCGGCCGTCTCGTGCTCGGCTTCACCGGTTCGGCCACGTATGACGTCATGCCGACACTTGCACAGGCGCTCAAGCTCGACCTGCCCGGCATCGAACTCGACCTCAAGGGTGAGATGCTCACGCCCGTCCAGGTCACCGGCCTGCTCGACCGCACGCTCGACATCGGCTTCCTCCGGCCACCCGCGCGGGACCCCGGGATCACGGTGTCGATCCTGCGGCGCGAGCCGCAGATCGCGGTCCTGCCCGACACGCACCCCCTGGCGGCAGCGTCCGCCGTGCGGCTCGCCGACCTGCGCGACGACCCGTTCATCACCTACCTGTCCCAACATCGCTCGGTCGTATATGACGCCGTCATCGAGGCCTGCGAACGCGTCGGCTTCACACCCGAGCAGCACACCGAGGTCGCCGAGACGTCGACCCTGGTCTCGTTCGTCGCGTCCGGCCGTGGCGTCGCCCTGGTGCCGGCGTCGGTCCAGCACCTGGCCGTGACCGGGGCCGTCTTCCGACCCCTCGCCGGCCAGACCCAGGAGGTCGCGCTCGCCGTGGCGACCCGCAAGGACGACCCCTCGCCGCAAGTCGCCCGGGTGCTCTCACGCACATATGCCCTGCTGGGCGGCCCGCACTGACACTCTTCAACTCACGCTATCACTCGCAGTTCCGCGGCGAGACCTTCCACACCTGCAGCGACGGCTGCCAATGGATCTTCGACCGCGAGCCGGAGAAGTACGTGCAGGCATGGCTGCCCGTCCACCAGATCTACCAGGGCAACTGCGGCGGACCGACCGTCCCGGAGGTGCTCGCCTGGTACGGCATCCAAGACGGCGACAACGGCGAATACCGCGGCTCGCCCGACAACCAGCAGTGGCTGGAGTGGCACTCCTCCGGCTCCGCAACCTCGCAAGGAGTATGACGATGCCCGTCAAGGCCCTCTACGACTATGACTTCCCGTCCGCCGACCGGGTCGAGAACTTCGGTGACGACCAGCTCGTCTACGTGCACTGGCTCGGCAACCCGCTCTTCTGCTCCGCAGCCGCCTTCCGGGCGCCACGAGACATACCGTTCGGCACCTTCCTGACCGAAATAGTCTGGCCCTGGGCAGGTTCCGACCCCGACTTCGATCCGAGCCAGGTCGCAGGCTGGCAGTTGTTCGACGAGCAGCTCACACCCGACGACGGCGCGTCCCTGACCGATCTCGGCATCGGTCACAAGGCGCTGCTGAAGTTCCGGACCGAGTGAGGCCCGGATGACCAGTTACACGGTGCGCGTCGAGCCGATCGGCGCGGACGTGACCTGCCGGGACGACCAGACCGTCCTCGACGCGTGCCTGCGCGACGGTGTCTGGCTGCCTCACGCATGCACGCACGGCACCTGTGGCACCTGCAAGGCGCAGGTCCTGGACGGTGACATCGACCTGGGCGACGCCTCGCCATACGCCCTGCTCGACAGTGAGCGGGACGACGGCTGCGCGCTCATCTGCGTCGCAAAACCCAAGGGCGACCTGGTCATCGAGGGTGAGGTGGATGTGGAGGACGGCGTGGAGATCCACCCCGTCCGGGACTACAGCGGCACGGTCGACGCGCTCGACGACATCGCGCCGAACGTGCGCCGGCTGATCATCGCGCTGGATGCACCGATGCGGTTCAACCCGGGTCAGTACCTGCAGCTGAACCTGCCGTCAGGTGACTCGCGGCCGTACTCGATCGCGAGCACTCCCGCGGACCCGACCCACGTGGAGTTGCACATCAAGCGGACCGAGGGCGGTGCCGCAACCGAGGGTTGGATCTTCCGTGAGCTCGAAACCGGTGACAGCGTGTCGGTTTCGGGCCCCTACGGAAAGTTCAGCTTCCGGCCGCTGCGCGACAAACCGGTGCTGCTGCTGGGCAGCGGCACCGGCCTGGCGCCGCTGAAATCGATCGTGGCCCACCTGCTGGAGACGACGGAGGACACCGGCTGGGAGAACGACGTCGTGCTCTACCACGGCGTCGCGACCCGGGCCGACCTCTACGACCGGGACTGGTTCGAGGGCGTGCAGGACCAGGTCGACTGGTTCAGCTATCGTCCGGTGGTCTCCCGCGAGGAGTGCGACGGGCGGCAGGGCCGAGTGCCGGCGCTGCTGACCGAGGACTTCCCACGTGCGGGCGGCAACACGGCCTACATCTGCGGCAACCCCGCAATGGTCGAGGACACCCTCAAGGCACTGATGAAGGCTCGGTTGTTCCCCCGCGACATCCTGCGGGAGGACTTCTTCGATGCCGCCGACCGGGCCTCCGGTGCGCATGTGGTGCGCAGCCCGTTGATCAAGAGATAGGGGCTTCGGCGGGGCCCTCGTCCATCACCTCGTCGCCCTCTGACCGACTGCGCTGACGGTCTCGGTGATCGCCGACACGGCTGGGCGGTCGAATCCGCCGGCCCGTGTCGCCGCGAAGATCCGCCGCACCGGATCGCCGGGCAACGGGCCGGCGACCACTCGGGAGTAGCGCGCAGCATCGGCCAGCTCGGGCAGCAACGCGACCGCCAGTGAGTGGTCGACCATCCGCAGCTGGATCTGCAGGTCGGTGGAGGTGTAGGTCACCATCGGCTCGAAACCAGCTGCACGACATACAGTTTCGGACCACTCGCGGGCCGCGGTACCGACCGGCTCCATGGCGAACTCCTCCCCCGCGACGTCGTCGATGCGCCGAACACCTCCGGCTTCGGGCACGACCAGTTGCAGCCGGTCCTCGATGATGTCCCGACGATCCACACCCGCGAGGTGCGGGCGCGGGCGCCCGGGATACTCCTCGGCCAGGACGAGGTCGAAGTCACCGGCGGTCAACGCCGGTAACGACTGCTCGGGCTCCATCTCGGTGACCTCGATGCGCAGCGACGGGTGTTGTTGCCGCAGGGAGATGAGCGCCAGTGGCAGCACCGTCAGGGCGGCGCTCTGGAACGCCGCCAGCCGCACGGTGCCGCCGACGCTTCCGGTGGCGGCCTCCAGCGCGATGCTGGCCTGCTCCAACTCGGTCAGGATCCGCTCGCCGCGCACCACCAGCAGCTCGCCCGCCGGGGTGAGCCGCACTCTCCGGCCGATCGGTTCGAGCAGTTTGCTGCCCGACTCCTTCTCCAGCACGGCCAACTGCTGCGATACGGCCGAGGGGCTGTAGGCGAGTGCGTGGGCCACCGCGGCGATCGTGCCGCGCCGCGACAACTCGACCAACAGCCGCAGCCGTCGGACATCCAGCACGACGATCACCAACCCATCAGCTGTGCTTACGATTACTGGTCAAGAATATGCGCTGGACCTGATCGATGCGGCACTCCAGGGTGAAGTGGTGCGAAACTCCTACAGTCGGCCGGTCGGCCGCGCCTGGACCTCCGAACCGCTGCGCGCGTCCGCCCGCGCGTTCCACCGGTCCCTGCCGGGCTACGCCCCCACACCGTTGATCGACTTGCCAGGCGTTGCAGCCGAACTCGGTGTGGGCAGGGTGCTCGTGAAGGACGAGTCTTCCCGTCTGGGACTGCCCGCCTTCAAGGTTCTCGGAGCGTCCTGGGCCTGCAAGCAGGTGCTGGACCGCCGGCCCGGCGCACAGTTGGTCACGGCAACCGACGGCAACCACGGCCGCGCGGTCGCCCGCATGGCGGCTCACTTCGGCACCACAGCAACGGTTTTCGTCCCCTCGGTCATGACGCCGCAGACGGCCGAGTTGATCTCGGGCGAAGGAGCCGACGTCGTGCGGGTCGACGGTGACTACGACGAGACCGTGCGGGTGGCGGCCGACCATGCCGCAGCAGATCCGAGCCGGGCGCTCGTCCAGGACACGGCGTGGGAGGGGTACGACGAGGTCCCGTCCTGGATCGTCGACGGTTACGAGACCCTCCTGCAGGAGATCGACGAGAGGCTCGGGCGAGTGCCCGATCTCGTCGCGGTGCCCGTCGGTGTCGGCTCACTCGCCCAGGCGGTCGTCGCGCACTACCGGCGACCCGGGGCGGACCACCCTGCCGTGCTCGCGGTCGAGCCAAACACCGCGGCGTGCCTGCTCACCAGCCTGACCCGCAGCCACCCGGTCACCGTGGACACCGCGGACACGGTGATGGCCGGACTCAACTGCGGCACCGTCTCCTCCACTGCGTGGCCGGTGCTCAGCGACGGGTGCGATGCAGCCGTTGCCGTCAGCGACCAGCAGGCACTCGACGCGTCGGTCGAGCTCGGCGCACTCGGCGTCTCGTCCGGCCCCTGCGGCGCAGCCACGCTCGCCGGAGTCCGCGAATTCCTGCACGACCCGGCCGACCGCGCCGACCTCCGACTCCCTCCGGACGCGATCGTCGTCCTGCTCAACACCGAAGGGCTTTCCTCATGACCGAACTCACCATCAACCCCGATCGCCTGTGGGACTCCCTGATGGAGCTGAAGCAGATCGGCGCCTATCACGACGAGGGCACCGGCTTGCAGGGAGTGCGTCGTCTGGCCCTGACGGATGCCGACGCCGAGGCGCGCCGCCGGTGCGTCCAATGGATGCTCGACGCCGGCCTCGAATTCCGCGTCGACCGCATCGGCAACGTCACCGCGACCCGAGCCGGGACCGACCGTTCGCTCCCGTGCGTCCTGATGGGATCGCACATCGACACGGTCGCCACCGGCGGAGCCTTCGACGGGACCCTCGGTGTCCTGGGCGGGATCGAAGTCATGCGCGCACTGAACGACGCCGGCATCGAAACCCTCCGGGACGTCGAGGTCGGTTTCTTCACCGAGGAGGAGGGCGTGCGGTTCGGGACGGACATGCTCGGGTCCGCGGTCACGGCCGGTCGCATCCCGTTGCAGCACGCGTGGCAACTCACGGATATCGACGGTCTGACGGTCAAGAGCGAGCTGGAGCGCATCGGCTTCGACGGGCCGACGCCCGAACGCCGGCCCGCACCGCACGCCTACATCGAGTGCCACATCGAGCAGGGCCCGATCCTCGCGGACGCCGACGTGCCGGTCGGAATCGTCGAGGGCGTGCAGTCGATCTCGTGGCAGCGGCTCACCCTGCACGGTGAGGCCGCGCACGCGGGAACCACGCCGATCGGTTCGCGTCACGATGCCGGGCTGGTGGCCGCCTCGGTCGTGGTCGAGCTGCGCCGGATGTGCGACAGCGGGGACTACGGCCAGTTGCGTGCAACCGTCGGGACATTCGACATCGGTGCGGGACAGACCAACGTCATACCGCACCGCGCGATGTTGACGATCGATCTGCGCAACCCGGTCGACGACCTGATGACCCGGGCCGAGAAGGACCTCGCGACCTACGTCGACACCCTTGCGCACCAGCACGGGGTGAGCGCGGAGTGGGAACGGATGGCCAAGACGGCCGTGATCCCTTTCGACAGCCGCGTGCAGGACCTGCTCGCCGACACCGCGGAACGTCTCGGGTTGGGCTACGTCCGAGCCATGAGCGGCGCGGGTCACGACGCCCAGGAGATCGCCGCGATCTGCCCGACAGCAATGGTTTTCGTGCGCGGTGAGTATGGCGGGATCAGCCACACGCCACGCGAATACTCCACCCCGCAGGCGTGTGCCGACGGCACGCGAGTGCTCGGTAACGCAGTCCTGACGCTGGCAAACCAGCCCGCGGCCGCCCAGGAACCTCAGTGAGCTTGCAGGACCAGTTGATCCGATGGCGACACGATCTGCACCGGATCCCCGAGACCGCGTTCGCCGAGCACGCGACAGGACAGTACGTCACCTCAGCGCTGCGTGAACTCGGCTTCGACGTCGCCACCGGTGTCGGTGGGACAGGTGTCGTCGGGTCCCTCACCCGCGGCACCTCTCATCGGGCCATCGGCCTGCGCTCCGACATGGATGCGTTGCCGTTGCAGGAGATCGGCGACCATGCGCACATCTCTCGGCACCAGGGCGCGATGCATGCGTGCGGTCACGACGGGCACATGGCCATGCTCCTCGGCGCAGCGGCCGTCCTCGCCCGCGATGGTGGCTTCGACGGGACCCTGCGGGCCGTGTTCCAGCCCGCGGAGGAGCCGGGCCGTGGCGCGCAGGCGATGCTCGACGACGGACTGCTGCAACGGTTTCCGATGGATGCGATGTTCGGTCTGCACAACCTGCCGGGTGTCCCGGCCGGGCACCTGCACGTCCGCAGCGGTCCGATCATGGCGAGTGAGGACAACTTCCGGATCCGGCTGACGGGGCGCGGTGGCCATGCGTCGGCACCCCATCTGGTCATCGATCCGCTGGTCGCGGCTGCTGAGATCATCACCGCCCTGCAGACCGTGGTCTCCCGGTGCGTCGATCCACTTGAGCACGCAGTGGTGTCGTGCACCGACATACGGACCGACGGGGCACGCAACGCCATCCCGAGCAACGTCGAGATCACCGGCGACACCCGCAGTTTCGCGCTCGCCACCTCCCAGTTGCTCGAGCGACGGATCACCCGACTTGCGATCGGCATCGCGGGGGCACACGGGGCGACCTGCGAAGTGGACTACACGCGCGAGTTCGGGCCGACCGTCAACGACCCGGGTGCGGCGCAGCGCATTGCCAGCGCGGCGGCGTCCGTACTCGGCGCCGACCGGGTGGACGACGACTGCGCTCCCATCACCGCCAGCGAGGATTTCGGCATCTTCGCCTCGCAGCTGCCGGCGGCGTTCGCCTTCCTCGGCAGTGGCATCGAGCCGGGACGCGGGGGCACACCGTTGCACAGCCACGACTTCGACTTCAACGACGACGTGCTGACAGTCGGCGTGGACTTCTACGCCCGGCTCGTGCGTGACTTCCTCGGCTGACTCACTTCGCCCGTGCGGTGAGCTTCCACGCCGCGGGCAGCAGCGCACCGGCCAGGGCGAGCTTGAGCAGGTCACCGACGACGAACGGGCGGACGCCGAGGTCGAAGGCCTTCGCGGGACCGACTCCCAGGTCGATCGCGAGCCAGCCGGCGCCGATCGCGTAGATCACCGCACTGCCGACGAACATGGCCAGGATCGAGCTGAAAAGCGCCTTGTCCCAGCCGCGGTCGGCAGCGGCGCCGACGATGGCTGCCGCAACGAGCATGCCGACGAGGTAGCCACCGGTCGCCGACAGCACCGTCGACAGGCCGTGTGCGCCGTCCGCGAAGACCGGCACGCCGATGACGCCCACGCCGATGTATGCCGCGATGGTCGCGGCCGAGCGGACCGCGCCGTACGCTCCGCCGACCAGCAGCGCGGCGAAGGTCTGGCCGGTGATCGGGACAGGGGTGAACGGCAGCGGGATCGCAACCTGCGCGGAGAGCGCGACGAACAGCACGCCCATGGACACAAGAGCAGCCTCACGCCATACGGCCGGGACGCGGACCAGGGTCGGCGCCAGTGTGGTGGTGGACATGTTTCTCCTTGGTGTCAGCTGGCTTCGGAACTATCGGTGTCGTGCGCGGTGACCTCGAAAAGGCGTGCACCGAGCGCGACCTGATTGCCTACTCGAGCAGTAACGCTACCGACGGTGCCGTCGTGCGGTGCCTTGAGGGTGAGCTCCATCTTCATCGCCTCCATCACACCGAGGACGTCACCGGCACTGACATCGTCGCCGACGGCGGCACGCACGTCGAGCACCGTACCCGGCATCGGCGCCACGACGGTGCCGTCGCTGGGCGCCGCGGCCCCACCCGCGGCACGGTCCGGGGGGATGAAGACGAACCGCTGCCCGCGCCAGGTCACTTCGACGCCGCGCCGCATCGGACGCAGGAAGGCGGTGGTCCGCCCGACTCCTTCGAGGTCGACGTCGACCCGCACGACACCGTCCGCGTCCCGGTCGGTGTCGGCCAGCTCACGCACGGTGAGCTCGTCCACCTGCCGCAGACGCGGGCGGACGACCACCGGCTCGTCGAGTTGCACGCGGACCGGTGCGGGGTCACCCGCGACGCGGAAGCCGTCGGCATCGAATGCGGATCCGGTGACCGGGCGATGCGTGGCCAGATGCCATGCGGCGATGTCGCGGGCGGGCGCCGGGTCGGGCGCCTCGACCTCGTGGTGGTCCAACCAGGCCGTGTCGATCGTCGCGTCGCGGAACTCGTCCGTTGCCAACAATGCTCGCAGGAAACCGGTGTTGGTGGTCAGTCCGAAGATCGCGGTCGCATCCAATGCCGCGATGAGGCCCTGGCGCGCCGTCTCACGGTCGGGGCCGTGCACGATCACCTTCCCCAGCATCGGGTCGTACGACGTGCTGACGACCTGGCCCGATTCCAGCGCCTGGTCGACCCGCGCGAGCCGGTCGGGCCAGCGGACGACGGTCGCGGTGCCCGCCTGCGGTAGGAACCCACCGAACGCGTCCTCCGCGTAGACCCGGGCCTCGATCGCGTGCCCGTCGCTGCGGACCTGCTCCTGGCTGATCGGCAGCGCCTGTCCGTCGGCGACCAGCAGTTGCAGCTCGACCAGGTCGAGCCCGGTGATGGACTCGGTGACCGGGTGCTCCACCTGCAGCCGGGTGTTCATCTCCAGGAAGTAGAACTCGTTCGTCGCCGTGTCCAGCAGGAACTCGACGGTGCCGGCGCCGACATACCCGACCTGTTTGGTGAGATCGACTGCGGCAGAACACAACCGGTGCCGCAGGTCGTCGTCGATAGTCGGCGCCGGGGCTTCCTCGAGCACCTTCTGGTGCCGGCGCTGGGTGGAGCAGTCGCGCTCCCACAGGTGCAGCGCCGTGCCACGGGTGTCGGCCATGACCTGCACCTCGAGGTGGCGGCCGGACTCGACATACTTCTCCAGCAGCAGCGTGTCGTCCCCGAAGGCGCCGGCGGACTCGCGCCGCGCGGCGGCCACCGCCTCCGTGAAGTCACCGGCGGAACGGACCACGCGCATCCCCTTGCCGCCACCGCCGGCGGCCGCCTTCACCAGGATCGGGTAGGCGAAGGTCTCCGGGTCGTCGTCGAAGGAGTATGACGGGACGACCGGCACGCCGGCGGCGACCGCGACCTCCCGTGCGGCGTCCTTGCGACCCATCAGCTCCATCACGTCGGCGCTGGGTCCGGCGAGTGCAATGCCAGCCTCTTGCAGGGCGGCCGCGAACGCCGAGCGTTCGGAAAGGAATCCGTAGCCGGGATGCACCACGTCGGCGCCGGTCTCGACCGCCGCAGCGACCACCGCGTCGATGTCGAGGTAGTTGGGCACGCGCACGGCCACGTCGGCGGCACGCACGTGCGGTGCGGCCACGTCGAGATCGGTGTAGAGGGCGACGGTGCGCAGCCCGAGCCGGTGCGCGGTGCGGAAGACGCGTAGGGCGATCTCGCCGCGGTTGGCGACCAGGACCGACCGGATGGAGAGCGAACTGGACAAGGTCATCACATCCTGAAGACGCCGTAGTTGGGAGCAGGGACAGGCGCATTCGCCGCCGCTTCCAGCGCCATACCGAGCACCCGGCGCGTGTCGAGCGGGTCGATGATGCCGTCGTCCCACAGTCGCGCCGTGGAGTAGTACGCCGAGGACTGTTCGTCGTACTGCGCCCGGATCGGCGCCTTGAACTCCTCGACCTCCTCCTCGGTGTGCAGGTCGCTGCGGACCGTGGCGAGCACCGAGGCCGCCTGCTCGCCGCCCATGACCGAGATCCGCGCATTGGGCCACATCCACAGGAAGCGCGGATCGTAGGCGCGGCCGCACATGCCGTAGTTTCCGGCACCGAACGATCCGCCGATGACGACCGTGAACTTGGGCACCACCGAGCAGGCGACCGCGGTCACCAGCTTCGCGCCGTCCTTGGCGATGCCGCGGTTCTCGTACTCCCGGCCGACCATGAAGCCGGTGATGTTCTGCAGGAACAGCAGCGGAATGCCGCGCTGGTTGCACAATTCGATGAAATGCGCTCCCTTCAAGGCGGATTCACTGAAGAGGATGCCGTTGTTGGCGACGATGCCCACCGGGTAGCCGTGGATGCGCGCGAAACCGCAGACGAGGGTCTCGCCATACAGCTGCTTGAACTCCTGCAGTCGGGAGCCGTCGACGATGCGACGGATGACCTCGCGCACGTCGTACGGCGTGCGCGAGTCGGCCGGAACGACGTCGTAGAGACCGGCAGGGTCCTCGGCGGGCTCTTCGGGAACAGCCTGCGTGAGCGAGTCGGCACGCGGCCGCTCGAAGGTGTCCACGATGGACCGCAGGATCTGCAGTGCGTGATCGTCGTCCTGGGCCAGGTGGTCGGCCACACCGGACTTACGGGCGTGGACGTCACCGCCGCCAAGGTCCTCGGCGCTGACGACCTCGCCGGTCGCCGCCTTCACCAGGGGCGGGCCACCGAGGAAGATCGTGCCCTCATTGGCGACGATGACTGTTTCGTCCGACATCGCCGGAACATACGCACCGCCTGCCGTGCACGAGCCCATCACCGCGGCGATCTGCGGAATGCCCTGTGCCGACAAATTGGCCTGGTTGAAGAAGATCCGGCCGAAGTGCTCACGGTCGGGGAAGACTTCGTCCTGCTTGGGCAGGAAAGCGCCGCCGCTGTCCACGAGGGCGATGCACGGCAGTTGGTTCTGCGCAGCGACCGCCTGCGCCCGCAGGTGCTTCTTGACGGTCATCGGGTAGTAGGTGCCACCCTTCACGGTTGCGTCGTTGGCGATGACCATGACCTCGCGGCCTGCGACCCGGCCGATGCCGGTCACCAGACCTGCGCCGGGGACCGTCCACGGTTCGTCGCCACGGCCGGGTGCGCCATACATCCCGTATGCCGCGAGCGGACTCAGCTCCAGGAACGGACTGCCGGGGTCGAGCAACCGGTCCACCCGGTCGCGCACCAGCAGCTTGCCGCGACCGGTGTGCTTGCGACGAGCAGACTCGCTGCCGCCCTCGCGGACACGCTCCAGCCGCTCACGCAGCTCGGCGGTCAGCTCTCGTAGGTTCGTCATCTGCCGGACTCCTCCTTCGTGGCTGCGTCGGTCAGGGCCGCGAGCCGGATCACGCGTTCGGCCTGTTTGTAGATGGGGCCGTCGACCATCCGGCCCTCGAAGGTGGTCACGCCGCGATCGTCACCGACGTGCGCGAAAAGCCTTCGGGCCCAGTCGATCTGGTCGTCGGTGGGCGCGTAGGTCGACCGGATCACCGCCACCTGGCTCGGATGTATGGCGACGGTCGCGTCGAACCCGCTGGCCACGGCGTCCTCACACTCGGCCCGCAGGCCGGTCGTGTCCGGGATGTCCATGTGGACGGCGTCGAGCGCCAGCAGTCCGGCCGCCTTGGCTGCCGTGAGCACCCTGACTCGTGCAAAGCGGGCGAGGTCGCGGTAGCTGCCGTCGGGTCGTCGACTGCCGGTGCCGCCCATGCTGGCGACCAGGTCGTCGGCACCCCACATCATTGCCACGACGTTGTCCGGCTCGGCGAGTGCGCCGGCACGCTCCAGCCCGCGTGCGGTCTCGACGAGTGCGACGACGTCACAGGGCAGCGCCCGAATATCTTGCGGATATTCGGATTTCGCGAGCATCACCCGCGGGATATGGAGCTCACCGAGCAGTTCGAGGTCGGCGGACTGTTCGGCACTGTCCGCGGCGTTGACCCGCACGACGGTGCGCTCCGCGTCGAGCACGCCGTCACGCACCAGGGACCGCACGGCGTCCCGTGCCTGTGCCTTCTTGTCGGGTGCGACCGCGTCCTCCAGATCGAGGATGACGACGTCGGCGGCCGCGAGCGCCTTCGTGTAGCGGTCGGGTCGGTCCGCAGGGCAGAAGAGCCAGGCCGGCCCCGGCTGCCACGAGTCACTCATCGGCGTTCGTCTCATCAGGCTTCATCCGGACGAGGGTGCTGCGGTCGGCTGACGCCACGACCTCACCGTGCTGGTTGCGGGCGATGTGCCGCAGGCTGACGACGCCCTCCCCCGGCCTGCTGGACGACGCGCGCTTGCCGGTCACCAGCGTCTCGGCATACAGGGTGTCGCCATGACGGACCGGCGCGGGGAACTTCACCTCGCTGAAGCCGAGGTTGGCCACGATGGTCCCGAGCGTCAACTGGGAGACCGAGAGGCCGACGAGCGTGGAGAAGGTGAACATCGAGTTGACCAGCCGCTCGTGGAACGGCGGCTGCTGACTGCTCTCGTGGGCATCCAGGTGCAGCGGCTGGGTGTTCATCGTCAAGGTCGTGAAGAGGACGTTGTCCGCCTCGGTCACCGTGCGGCCGGGTCGGTGCTCGTAGGTGGTGCCCACCTCGAACTCCTCGAACCACAGTCCGCGCTGCACGATTCGCCGCGACTCCCCCGCGGCACTCGTCGAGTCGTCCATCAGTGCTCCTTGTCCTCACCGGATCCGGAAGTTAATGTTTGTTAACCACATCAGAAGTTAGCAATCATTAACCAGCTTGTCTAGGGTGTCCTCATGACGAAGGTTTCGTCCAGCATCGAGCGGCCCAAGGCGCGCCGGCAGCAGATCATCGACGTCGCCGCCGACCTGTTCGCCGAGCGTGGCTACCACGGTGTCTCGATCACCGACATCGGCTCGGCTCTCGGCCTGTCCGGGCCGGCGCTCTACAAGCACTTCGCAAGCAAGGACGCCCTCCTCGCCGAGATGCTGGTCGGCATCAGCGAGCGACTGCTCAGCGAGGGCGAGCAGCGCTATCGGGCGACTGTCGAGCACGGGCCCGACGCTACTCTGTCCGCGCTGGTCGGCTGGCACATCGAATTCGCCTTGAACTACCCGTCGTTGATCACCGTGCAGTTCCGCGACCTGGCGAACCTCAACGACACCGACCGCAACAAGGTCCGCCGGCTACAGCGCAGGTATGTCGAGCGCTGGGTGGGCGTGATCGTCTCTGCGGTGCCGACCGACGAGGACCACGCCCGCGCCGCTGCTCACGCCGTTTTCGCACTCATCAACTCGACGCCCCACAGCGCGCGGCTGGATCGGGAGCAGATGGCCGCGCTCCTGCACCGTATGGCGCTTGCGGCAATCCACAGCTCGGGCGACCCCGCGCCGCCCGGCCCGCGGCGTACCGCAGTCCCCCCAGGGGAGACCAATGACCGGTAATCCGGCCCTCCGGCGTACCGCAGTCCCCCCAGGGGCGACCTATGACCGCAAAACCCCGTCCGACCGCGCATAGGTCTCCCCAGGGCAGACCTATGACCGGTAATCCGGCCCTCCGGCGTACCGCAGTCCCCCCAGGGCAGACCTATGACCGGTGTTCGTGCCGGACCGACCGCGGGATCGGCATACAGACGCGACACGCCTCCAGCCCGTATCATCAGGGGGCGCACCAAGCGTCCCATCGAGGAGGGCGGTCGCGACGTACGAACTCGACGGCTTGGACACCAGCCGCTCAGCCAGTGACGATCCTGTGGCACAGCAGGACTGGGCGGAGTGGTGCAGCGACGTCCACGGCGAGTTCGGCTTCGACTTCTACACCGACTCCTACAAGGGAACGGTCCGCCGACAGCGGACCGACACCTACCAGCTCGTCAGCTGGACCGGCGAGTCGGAACTGGTACGCCGGGAGGCGTCGGGGATCCGTCGCGATCCGCGAGGTCACTACGAATTGTTCGTGCCGCTCAACGACACCCTCCATGTCGGTGGCGACGCGGCCGACCAAGCGATGAACCCGGGCGAAATGGTGCTCGTCCCGATCGACGCCCCCTTCTACGTGGCCCACCGCGACGACGCCGCTGCACTGAGTCTGCTGGTGCCGTTCGAACGCATCGAGCAACGACTCGGGACCGTTCCGAAGCGCGGTCAGCGGATGCTCCCGAGCACCGGGACGTCGAGGCTCACCCGCGACCTCCTGGTGGGGCTGGTGAGGGAGCGAGAAAGCCTGAGCGCCATGGAGTTCGACACCATCGTGGACAGGGTCGTCGACCTCTTCTGCATCGCGGCGGTCGGCGACAACGCTCCCCCGGCAGGCGTCGGCGCACCGGCGGTGCTGGAGGCGGTCCGACGTTACGTCCGCGAACATCTGACCGACCCCGATCTCACCGTCGCCCGGATGGCACGTGAGATCGGCTGGTCGCCGCGTTACGTGCAGGCCGTCCTGGGACAGGAGGGAACCACCGCCTCGGACCTGATCCGGACCGAACGACTCGAACTGGCCCGCACCCGGCTGGCCAGCCCGGCGTTCGCCGATCACAGCATCACCGACATCGCCAACTCGGTTGGCTATGGCTCACCGAGTGCCTTCAGCAGCGCCTTCCGCGGGCGGTTCGGCGGCTCGCCCCGTGACTTCCGGAGCTGACCGGCCCGCACCGGACCTCGCCGTACGGAAGTGCGCATTCGCGACAGGACTGTGCGCCTGCGCGCGAGACCGGTCCGGGTGTGACGGGCTTCACTTGCAGGGTCAAGGAGCCAACCACCGTCCGAGCACCGTCCCGCTGGAGGACCGATGACCACAAACACGACCACCACCACCCCGCCCGCACTGAGCGACCTGCTCGCCGACGCACCGCGCAACTGGGGCAAGTGGGGACCCGACGACGAGGTCGGCAGCCTGAATTACCTTGGCCCGGAACAGGTTCTGGCTGCTGCCGGGCTGATCCGCGCCGGCAAGGTCTTCCCCATCCAGCGACTGATCGGCGACCCCAAAGGTGACCCGGTGTGGCCCGGACGCTCCCCCGCCGTCCGCACCCAGGTGATCGACGAGTCCACCTGGGACGCGGCCGATGCACCCGCGTTCCCCGGCGGTCTGCACTACGCCGACGACAAGATCGATGCGTTCCTGCAGGGATCGACACAGTATGACGCCCTCGGCCACGTCTGGTACGACGGACAGCTCTGGAACGGCTACGACGCACGAAGCACGGTCGGCGGCGTCACGAAGGCCAGCGTCGAGCCGATCGCGCAACGCGGTGTGGTCGGGCGTGCAGTGCTGCTGGACATGGCCAGGTTCCGCGGCAAGGAGCACCTGGACACCGCTGAGACCTTCACTCACGAGGACCTGATCGCCTGTGCGGAAGCTCAGGGAGTCCAACTGTGCAAGCGCGACATCCTGTTGATCCGCACCAACTACCTCCAACTGTTCTTCGACATCGGCGACGCCTTCTACGACGGGTTCTGCGAACCCGGCCTGGTCTACAGCCCCGAGCTCGTGCAGTGGTTCGCGGACATGGAGATCCCGAACCTGGTGACCGACACGATCGCCAACGAGGTGACCGTCGACCCGGACACGGGAGTCGCCCTCACCCTGCACAACGCGCTGATGCGCAATCTCGGAGTGGTGTTCACCGAGATCGTCGACCTGGAGACGCTCGCCGCGGACTGTGCGCAGGACGGTGTCTACGAAGTGTTCTACGCCGCCGCGCCGATCAAGATCAACAAAGGCAGCGGATCACCCGTCAACCCACTCGCGATCAAGTGAGGACCCCGATGACCTCCCCCACCACGTCCCGCCCGCACGAGACCTCCCCCTACGACGCGCGCCCGTGGTTGCCGCTCTACGGTGGCCGGCCCGCCGACATCGTCCCTGAGCACCCGAATGCCCTGGCGATGTTCAAGGCCGGCCTGGCCGCCGACCCGGACGGTGATGCGATCCGCTATTTCGACGGCGTCGTGAGCCGCGCAGAGCTGGATGCCCAGAGCGACGCGCTGGCGGCCGGCTTGCGGGACAACGGCTTCGGAGACGGAGACCGGCTCGCCGTCTATCTGCAGAACGTCCCGCAGTTCCTCGTGTGCATGCTGGCCGCCTGGAAGGCCGGCGGCGTGCTGGTCTCGATCAACCCGATGAGCCGGGCCCGCGAGCTCAGCCACCTGCTCGACGACTCCGGAGCCACGGTGCTGGTCTGCCTGGAGAGCCTGTATGGCGACGTCGCGCGCGACGTCATACCGGACAGCCCGGTCCAATTGGTCCTGACCACCAGCGAATTGGACTACCAGACGCGTAACGATCCCCGACTGTTCAGTGGCGCCCAGCGGGTGCGCCACCCGGGTACGCGGGACTTGCTGGACTACATCGAGGAGCACCGCGGAGAGGCGCCGGCCGAGGCGCGACTCGCCCCCGACGACGTGGCGATGCTGACCTACACCTCCGGGACGACGGGCGTCCCCAAGGGTGCGATGAACACCCACCGCAACGTGGTGTTCAGCACCACCGTCTACCGGGACCACTGGCGGTTCGACGGCGGGTCGGTGTTCGGGATCGCGCCGTTGTTCCACATCACCGGCATGATCGGGCACGCCGCGATCAGCCTCCTGGCACCGATGCCGTTGGTGCTGGCCTACCGCTTCGACCCCGCGGTGGTGCTGGACGCGTTCCGGGAGCACCGACCCACGTGCACGATCGGGGCGATCACGGCGCTCGTCGCGCTGATCAATCACCCGGCGTTCGAGCGGGACTGCTTCTCGTCGTTCACCTCCATCTACTCCGGCGGCGCGCCCATCGCGCCGGCCGCGGAGCGGGCCTTCCGGGAGGCGACCGGGCACCAGGTGCACAACGCATACGGGCTGACCGAGACGACGAGCCCGATGACCGGGACACCGTTCGGCGTGCCCTCACCCGTGGACGAACAATCGGGTGCACTCGCCGTCGGAGTGCCGGTGCCGTCCACCGTCGTGCGCATCCAGGACGACGACGGAAACGACCTGCCAGCCGGGGAGATCGGCGAGATCGTGGCAGCGGGCCCGCAGGTCGTCGCCGGCTACTGGGGCAAACCCGACGCCACCGCCGAGAGTCTGCCGGGCGGGGCGCTCAGGACCGGCGATGTCGGCTTCATGAACGACGCCGGTTGGGTGTTCATCGTGGACCGGAAGAAGGACATGATCAACGCGTCCGGTTACAAGGTCTGGCCACGCGAGGTGGAGGACGTGCTCCAGGAGCATCCTGCGGTGCTCGAGGCGGCCGTGGTCGGCATACCCGACGAAAAGCGTGGCGAGACCGTGAAGGCGTTCGTCAGCCTGAAGAACGGCACCACCGCAACCCCCGAAGAACTGATCGAGCACTGCCGGGCCGCGATGGCGGCCTACAAGTACCCGCGCGTCGTCGAGATCGTCGCCGAACTACCCAAGACGCTCACCGGCAAAGTGCTGCGTCGCGAACTGCGCGGCTGATCACTGCGCGCGACACGATGGATCCGGAACCGCCTACCCGAAACCCCGTTCATGAGTGGAGCTGCCCATGTCATCGAAAGAACCCACTGCCGACCCGGCCGAGCACAACGCCTTCTTCCCGTCGCCGTACTCCCTGGGCCAGTACGTGCCACCACGCACCGACTTCGACGGCGCGAACCACGAACGGACCCGGTCCACACGTCGGAAGGTCCTGCTCATCGGTGCGGACGAGCGCTACCTACGCGTGCAGGGTGACCGCTACTTCTCCACCGGCAACCACCCGGTCGAGACGCTGCTTCCGGCACTGCACCTCGAGGCAGCCGGGTATGACGTCGAGGTCGCCACCGCCTCAGGCAATCTGATGAAGTACGAACTGTGGGCGTTTCCGGCGCAGGACGATGCTGTCAAGGACATTCACCGACGATTGCTACCCAAAACGGAGAATCCCAAGAAGCTGTCCGACGTGATCGCCGAGGAGTTGGGGCCCGACTCTGACTACGCCGCAGTGTTCGTGCCCGGTGGACACGGCGCGATGATCAACATGGCCGACGACCCGGACATCGGCACTGTGCTCGCCTGGGCGCTGGAGAACAACCGGGTCGTCATCACGTTGTGCCACGGCCCTGCGGCGTTACTCGCCGCCCGGAACACGGACGGGAATTCGTTGTTCGCGGGCTACGAGGTGTGTGCGTTCCCGGACACCCTGGACCAGGGCGCGAACGTTGAGATCGGTTACTTGCCAGGACAACTCACCTGGCTCCTCGCCGAGCGGCTGCGGGAGCAGGGTGTGCACGTGGTGAACGACGACATGAGCGGGGCGGTGCACCGTGACCGTCTCGTGCTCACCGGAGACAGCCCGCTCGCCGCCAACGCGCTCGGCAACCTCGCCGTCTCCGTGCTGGCCGAGACCGAGACCACTGGCAACGGGTCGTGACCGGGGAGCCGCGCGTCTGGTTCATCACGGGCGCGTCGAAGGGGATGGGGCTGGAGACCGTCAGGGCGGCGCTGCGAGCAGGCGACCAGGTGGTGGCCACGTCCCGGAGACCGGGCGACTTCGCCGAGACCATCGGCGAACGGGCAGACTTCCTGGCGGTCGAAATGGCTATCCCCAGGAGGATTCGATCCGCACAGCGGTCGAACAGGCGGTCGAACGGTTCGGCCGGATCGACGTACTGGTCAACAATGCCGGCTATTCGCTGCTCGGATCCGTGGAAGAACTCACGGACGAGGCTGTCCGCCGGAACTTCGACGTCAACGTCTTCGGAGTCCTGGCCGTGCAGCGCGCGGTGCTCCCCCTGATGCGGTCGAACAGATCCGGGCACATCATCAACCTGGCATCCATCTCCGCCAGCGTCACCGGCCCGGCAACCGGCATCTACTCGGCCACCAAGGCGGCGGTGCTGATGATCTCCGAAGCGCTCGCCGCCGAAGGGGCGGAGCACGGGATCCGGACCACTGCGGTGTGCCCCGGTGGCGTGCGGACCGACTTCCTCGACCCGAGCTCGTCACGCGGCGCCGATGACGGCGCACGGTCGGCCTACTCGTTGGTGCGCCGCGCACTGTCCGGCGACGCAAGTCTGAACCATCGACAGGGCGGCGACCCGCGCCTCGTAGCCGAAGCATTCGTGCGGTTGTCCAGGATGAGCGACCCTCCCGCTCGCCTCTGCCTTCCGCCGCACCGACTGCGTCGGGATCTTCCCGACCAGAGCCGCGATCGTCCGCCTCGTCGGGCTCTGCTCGCCAAGCAAACCGACGAGTGGGCCGAAGGCCACCGCTACCTCGGTCTCGACGTGCTGGTCCGATGCCGCATCAACCTCGTGCCCCTGCGCACGCGATTGCCCTACCGCTCGTCGTCGGTTCGCCGCGGGCGCCCTCCCCGTCATCCGGTGGAGCCGACGTCGTGGTCGGCCCTGGCAGTCAGGGGTCCACCCGGCTCGTACGTCCACACGGCGGATTTGCTTGCCGCGCCCTGAGAACGCATCGGCCCGACCCACGCCTCAATTGAAGCGGGGCTTACGCAGCTGACTCAGCGACTCCTCCTTATGAACTCGTTCGTCATGGCCAATCTGACGGAACAGATCGGCCAGGGACTCGAAGGAGCCATAGTCGACGGTGAAGGTGGACTCGTACGGGGTGGATTCCCACTCCGGGTGCTCACTGACCAGCGTCATGTATTCATGTTCGGCGTGATCCTCGAAGTCCGCGTTGAGCACGTGTGACGCAGCCGGCCGAACTACGAACAGCAGCCACGAGAGCTGATACTAGAAGAAGGCGATGCCCTGTGGGACCCAGTAGTACTTCAAACGTGACTCTTGGAAGCCGGATTGCGAGATCAGCTCCTCGAGAATGAGTAGATGCCACTGCTCGTTGTCCTGCTGCGCCCGGGACTCGAGCACTCGGTCATGGATACGCCGCGCCATCCCGGTCTGCTGATGCACCTGAGTGACGGCAATGTATGCGACCTGCTCCCACGACTGATCAGGGACCCGAGCGACGAGTTCAAGCATCTTGAATTTCGACAGGGTTCGCCGGCGCCCATACAGTACATCCAGCAGTGAGAACAGCCCGCGTGCCGCGATGCCATACCGTCGTCGGGGCGACGCTAGCGTCTCCCGTTGAGCGGCGACCAATGCGTCATGGTCCAGATGCGGAGGGGCGAACATTGAATCTGTTTCAGTCATTGACAACCTCCATCAATGGGCTGCCCAACCTCACGCCGCCGTCGGCAGTGGGTAGCTAGCCCGAAAGTGCCATGCAGAGTTGCACAGTGTTTCCCTCGCGTGCCAGGTCTGTTTCGAGATGCTGAACCACAACGCAGTGTCCTGCAGGTCAGCAAGCACCCACGAAATTTCCCGGTGCCCTGGTCCGACCAAAGAATGCCTCACCCGACGCCCTAGGTGGCTGGTGTTGAACAGCTGCGTGTGGGTGAGGATGGTCGGCTGGGGTAGATCAGGTCACCGCGTGGGGCTGAGGCTGGCCGAGCGCGGCTGGTCGCCGGGCGGGACTGATGACGCTGGCCAGTCGAGTACGCCGGCTTGAGGGCGGATATGACGGCCAGGTAAGGGGTTTCGAGTCTGATCCTGGTGTTATCAGGCGGTCGCTGCCCATCCTTGACCGGTCGTGAACGTCACGGCGAGCACACTCAGGCGTACGAGGTTGACCGCGGCGGCCAGCAGGGAGAAGTCAGCGGCAACCTTCGTCGTGCCGCGGACCCGTGCCCTGCGCCCGCCGTGCTTGCGGCGCATCAGGTGCCCGATCTTGCGTTCGACCTTCGGGCGGGTAGCCCGGTAGTCGGCCACCCATCCCGGGTCCTGTTGCCGCCCGCGGGCATCGGTCAGCTGCCGTTCATAGGCGCCGACCTTGATGGTGCGGCCCTTCGCGGAGGTAGTGCACTGCTCCCGTAGCGGGCACTCGGCACACGCCGCCCCGAAACGTGCCGTGCCGGCACCACCCTTCCCGCGCCGGATCGGCGAGACTTGCCCCGCCGGGCAGGTCACCGTGTCAGCGTCCAAGTCCACCTCGAACTCGTCCTTGGCGAACAGGCCACCAGTATTGGACGGCGACTGGGTCTTGCACTTGTCATCGATCCCGGCAGCCTCCAGCAAGTCGTGGATCGGCCCAGTCCCGTACGCGTTATCCCCATACACGCCAGGCTCATCCGCGTCGCCGTGATCGCCGGCATCGTGATCGTCGGTGTCGAGGAGATCAGCGATCAGGTCTTGTGCGGCCGCGGCATCACCGGTGTTGCCCGGGGTCACGCCGGTAGCGGTGATGATCTCACTGTCCGGGTCGAGGCCCAGGTGCCCCTTGTACCCGTCGAAGGAGCGTGCGGCGGTCTTGTGCCCGTGCCGGGCCTGCGGGTCGACCGTGGAGATCACCCGATCCTTGGCGACCCGCCGCGCGATCGCGAACACCCCGTCAGCGTCTTGTTCCAGGTCCTGCCCCAGCACGGTGGCCAGCAACTGCCCCGCCGCGGCCACCGGTTCACTGACCGTCCGCCCCTCCAACACGGCCAGGGCGGCCATCCCGTCCCGAGCCAACTCATCGACCAACACCGCCCGGGCGACCTGGTCGTCCCAGTCACAGGCCGGTTTCCCCGCGCCCACGTAGTCATCATCACGGGCCAGCACGTCCCGGACCCGCGCCCCCAACTGCGCATCACACGCCTTGAGCAGCCCACGGATCGCCGACCGGATCAACGTGACCGTGTCCATCGTGGCGACCGCGTCATACAACGGGGTGGAGTCCAGCACCCGTTTACGCCCGACCAGTCCGGCAGCCTTGGCCACCTGCAGCACGGCATCGAAGATCCGGTCCGGCGCATCCGAGGCGGCCAGCCGGGCCCGCATATCAACCAGCACCGTGTGCACGAATCCCGGGTAATCGAAGTCCAGCCCGCCCGCCGCGTACTTCCACCGGGCGTCGAACGCGAACCGGTCGACCGCTTCCCGGTCACTGCACCCCTCGAAACGTTGCAACACCATCACCACCGCCACGATCATCGGCGGTACCGACCGGCGACCAACATCGGTGAACAAGTCCGCGAACATCTCGTCCGGGAACAACCGGTGGCACTGCCGGTGCAACAACCCGTAGATCGAGTCTTCGCCGATCCGCGGCTCGCAGAACGCGGTCGTCGAACGGAACAAATCAGCCTGGCTCGGAGTCACTCCCAACGTCACAGGCCAATCCTCCCGAACCCAGCACCAAGCAACACGGACCGCCACGCCACGAAAAACACCAGCGACCTAGTGTCGTCCGCCGTAAATTCATTGAATAATTGGTATGATGGGGCATGCCTTCTGCGGGTCGTCCAAAAGTGTTGTTGGAATTGACGATTGGCGAGCGTGAGCAGTTGGGTCGGTGGGCTCGACGGCGGAAGTCGTCGCAGGCGTTGGCGTTACGGTCGCGGATCGTGTTGGAGTGCGCGGACGGGCACACGAACAAGGTGGTCGCGGCCCGGTTGGGGATCAGTCAGCCGACGGTGGGTAAGTGGCGGTCCCGGTTCGTTGAGCACCGCTTGGACGGGCTGGTTGATGAGCCTCGGCCGGGTCGGCCGGCGACGATCACGCCCGAGCAGGTCGAGGACGTGCTGGTCGCGACGTTGGAGTCGACACCGGAGCACGCGACGCACTGGTCGCGGACGAAGATGGCTGAGAAGTCGGGGCTGTCACCCTCGACGATCGGGCGGATCTGGAAAGCGTTCGGGCTGCAACCGCACCGGGCCGACGGGTTCAAACTGTCCAATGACCCGTTGTTCGTGGAGAAGGTCTACGACATCGTCGGCCTGTACCTGGACCCGCCCGAATCCGCCGTTGTTCTCAGCGTCGATGAGAAGAGTCAGGTGCAGGCGTTGGCGCGGTCTCAACCCGCGTTCCCGATGATGCCGGGCATGCCCGAACGCCGTACTCACGACTACGTGCGGCATGGCACCACCACCTTGTTCGCCGCGATGAACGTGGCCGACGGCACCCTCATCTCCGCGACGCACCGCCGCCATCGGGCCACCGAGTTCAAGAAGTTCCTGGCCACGATCGACCAGAACGTGCCCGCCGGGTTGGACGTGCACGTCATCTGCGACAACTACGGCACCCACAAGCACCCGACCATCAAGAAGTGGTTGACCGCTCACCCCCGCTTTCAGATGCACTTCACCCCGACCTACTCCTCGTGGATCAATCAGGTCGAAAGACTGTTCGCCGAAGTCACCCGCGACCTACTGCAACGCTCCGACCACCGCAGCGTGCAAGCCCTGGAGAAAGACCTACGCGAGTGGGCGAAGGCCTGGAACAAGAACCCGAAGCCATTCATCTGGACCAAAACCGCCGAGGAGATCCTCGCCTCACTCGGAAGGTTTCTTCAACGAATTAAGGACGGAGGACACTAGGGAACCATTGAGAAGGTAGGCCCGACTGGTGGATGAGAGTTATCGCGCTGGCGCGCTCGATCAGCGGAGCACTCCATTGAACGCGCGCTCACTGGCCTTAATCTCAGGAGCCTTTGCAGAACCCAAAAACGTTCATCCTCAACGAAATTCAGCATGTCCCTGACTCGTTCCAGGGGCGTTCTCACGCAGGGGAGATCTGCCCGTGACACGTGTGCTGGACTAGGGCAACACGCAAGACCTATGCAGCATCCGGACTTGTCGGCACCCTGCATGCACGTGTGCGGCGTACTGTCCGCGGCATGGGTCGCACAGTCGGTGGTGTAGCTGAGGTGCTTCCGTATTGCCGAAAACTCGCATCCGAGCTGTCGCGTAGCATCAACGAGAGGGCCAACGTGACTGTCGCACCTGAAGGCCGCAAGATGCTGCGCGTCGAGGCGCGCAACGCCGAGACGCCGATCGAGCGCAAACCGGCCTGGATCCGCACGACCGCGAAGATGGGCCCGGCATACACCGGCCTGCACGAGCTGGTGAAGAGCCAGGGCCTGCACACGGTCTGTCAGGAAGCCGGCTGTCCCAACATCTTCGAGTGCTGGGAGGACCGCGAGGCGACGTTCCTCATCGGCGGTGACGTGTGCACCCGCCGCTGCGACTTCTGCGACATCGCGACCGGCAAGCCGACCGAGCTCGACATGGACGAGCCGCGCCGGGTCGCCGAGTCGATCCGGGAGATGAACCTGCGCTACTGCACGGTGACCGGTGTCGCCCGCGACGACCAGCCGGACGGTGCCGCCCGGTTGTATGCCGAGACGATCCGCCAGATCCACGCGCTGAACCCGAACACCGGCGTGGAGATCCTGCCGCCCGACTTCGGCGCCAAGCCCGAGCTGGTCGGCCAGGTCTTCCAGGCCGGCCCGGAGGTGTTCGCGCACAACCTGGAGACCGTGCCGCGCATCTTCAAGCGGATCCGCCCCGCCTTCACCTACGAGAAGTCGCTGCGGGTGCTCACCATGGCCAAGGAGTTCGGGCTGATCACCAAGTCCAACCTCATCCTGGGCATGGGCGAGGAGGACCACGAGGTGGAGCAGGCGATCCGCGACCTGCACGACGCCGGCTGCGACATCCTCACCATCACCCAGTACCTGCGCCCCTCCCCCAAGCACCACCCGATCGACCGCTGGGTCAAGCCGCAGGAGTTCGTCCGCTGGTCGGACTTCGCCTACGAGCTGGGCTTCCTCGGCGTGATGGCCGGGCCGCTGGTGCGTTCGTCGTACCGGGCGGGCAAGTTGTATGCCGGGGCGATGGCCGAACTCGGCCGCGAGCTGCCCGAGCACCTGGCCCACCTCGCCGAGGCGTCGTCCTCCCCCGCCCGGCAGGAGGCCGCCGCGCTCGTGGCCATCGCCACGGAGCGATCCGATGACGCACGTTGAGTCCCCGCGGCGGCCGCGTGTAGTGGTGGTCGGTGGCGGCTTCGGCGGACTCTCCGTTGTCCGAGGTCTGCGTGACACCGACGTCGACATTACGTTGGTGGACCGGCACACCTTCAACACGTTCCAGCCACTCCTCTACCAGGTCGCGACCGGCAGTCTGAATCCTGGCGACATCACCTGGTTCCTCCGCGCCGTCCGGTCTCGGCAACCGAACGTGCAGTTCGTCCAAGGCTCCGTGGGCGGAATCCAGCACAGCGCCAGGCAGATCCAGCTCGACGATGGCCGCCGGTTGTCCTTCGATTACCTGGTCCTCGCGACCGGGGTCACGGCGAACTTCTTCGGAACACCCGGTGCTGCGGAGCACTCGATGCCGCTGTACACGCGGGAGCAGGCGCTCGCCCTCCGGGACCGCGTGTTTGCCGGCCTGGAGGACGCGGCCGCCAATCATCGCGACCGAGACCTGCGGATGATCATCGTAGGTGGCGGCCCGACCGGGGTCGAGACGGCGGGAGCGTTGGCTGAGATGCGGAACAAGGACATCCCCGTCATCTACCCCGAGCTCGATCCGCGGCGGGTTCACGTGACGCTCGTCGAAATGGCGCCCCATCTACTGGCATCGTTCAAGCCGGCCAGCAGAGCGTATGCCGCCAGCTCGCTACGGCGTATCGGCGTCGACCTGCGGCTGAACACCACCGTGTTACGGGTCGAGCCCGAGGGCGCGGTCGTCGGTCAGGGTGACGTCATACCTGCAGCCACGGTGGTTTGGGCGAGCGGGGTGATCGCGCGAGCTGAGGTAGCCGGGTGGGGGCTGCCACAACGAGACGGCGGACGGATTGCGGTCGATCACCACTTGCGCGTGAAGGACCACGATCGGGTCTTCGCTGTTGGCGATGCAGCCATCGGTGACGGCGTCCTGGCACTTCCGCAGCTTGCGCAGCCGGCCGTCCAGGGCGGCCGACATGTTGCGGCCTTCATCCGGGCCGACGTTCTCGGGCAGGTGATCGATCCGTTGCGCTACAAAGACAAGGGCATCCTCGCAACAATCGGTCGCAGTTCGGCGGTTGCGGAGGTAGCGCACCTTCCGCGTCTGCAGGGTTTCCCTGCCTGGATGATCTGGAACGCGGTACACGTTGCGACGTTGCTCGGCGGCCGGAACCGGATGTCGACGATGGCTAATCTCACCACCAAACACCTCGCGTGGAATCACACCCACAACGCGATTGTTGGGCATACTCACGCGCCGACGCAGCAGTCCGCCGCTTCCTAACCTGTGCAGCTACAGACACTGCCACAAACTACCGCGGAGCCGATTCGGCGACGACGCTTCAGGAGGTGGCTTGCCCTGCGGTCGCCAACTTTCCATGGAAGCTACGGATGTGATCGTCGATTGCTTGGGCGGCTCGTTCGGGCTGACGATCACGGATCAGGTGCAGGATGTTGCGGTGCTGGCTCTGCAGCGTGGTTGCCGTCTCCCGCCAGTCGGGAACATGCTGAAATCCGTTCAGAACCAGTGGACGAATGGACTCCCGGACTGCGGCCGTCAGCGTGCGGATCAGCTCGTTCCCCGAGCATGAGGCCAGCTCGACGTGGAACTGAGTGTCGAGCTCGTTGAATTCGAAAGGTGTCAGTTCGGGGTTGTCCATGGCAGTAACGAGCTGAGCCGCAGCATCGATTCGTGGGTTCTGCGGCTCGAGGGAAGCATCGGCGACACTCGCCCGCTCGAGCATCACTCGAGCTTCGAGGATGTCGGAGAGCTGATAGCCACCCAGCGCCAAGTGCAAACGCAGCATCCGGCCAACTGCCTCGGTCGGATCCGTCGTGACGACCGCGCCCGAGTCCGGCCCGCGCCCGGTGTGCGCGGTCAAGAGCCCGAACGCCTCCATGATCCGCAGGGCTTCGCGCACCGCCGAACGGCTCACCCCAAGGGCAGCGGCCAGCTGACGCTCTCCGGGCAGCCGTTCCCCGGCGTGCAAATCCCCTGCCATCACCTGTTCTTCAATCCGCTCCAGCACGAGCTCGTGCGTCCGGGGCTGCCGTACCGGTTCCCAGGAAGTGCTCATTGCGCCGTCTCCTCTGTGCGTATGGTCATACCACTCTATCGTCCGACCACAAAGAGGGTCTACCACATCTCAGAATATGAGCCACGTTCGGGCGAACGGCTTGATCACCGTCGAATCAAAGTGCCAGCGATCCGCCGTGCACACGCGGGAATCGTCGACGCCATCCAGTGTCGATTGCGGCGTACGAGCCCTGGTGACCAAGCGGCCGGGCCATGTCAGGGGGCAAACACCGCACGAATGCAGAACAGGCTCAGGGACGGCCCAGCCGCCGCTACCCGGTCATCCGGCTCCGAAGACGTAAGTACCGGGGGCAGGGGCGAGCGGGCGATACCTGCGGTTGCCCAGGCTCGGGGGTTTGCGCTGCCCACCGGAACGCGCAGCCGACCAGGCCGTCCAGTCCTCCCACCAGGAGCCGGTCCGTCGCGTCGCGCCCGCCAGCCAGACCTCCGCGTCCGGCGAGTTCTTCTCGTTGGACTGGAACCATGCCTTGGGGGTCGGCGGGTTGACAACGCCCGCAATGTGCCCCCCGGACGACAGCACGTAGCGCACATCCCCACCGAATAGGGCTGTCGCCCGATATGACGCCTTCCACGGCACGATGTGGTCGTTGATCGCCCCGACCACATAGGCATCGCAGGTAATGTCGTGCAGATCCAGCCTGCGGCCCCCGAGTTCGTATTCGCCGCGTGCCAGCTGATTCTCGCCATACAGCGACCTCAAGTAGTGCGAATGCATCGCTGCCGGCATCCGAGTGCTGTCATCGTTCCACGCCAAAATGTCGAACGGGCGTGCTTCCTCGCCCATCATCCACCGTGACACGACGTAGTTGAAGATCAGGTCGTTGGAGCGCAATTGGTCGAACATCCGTGACATGTCCTCGGCAGGCAGATACCCGCGTTCCGCCATCCGCTTGTCGATTTTCGCGAGTGTGTCCGGGTCGACCGCGACGGCGAGGATGCCAGGGTCGGAGTAGTCCAGCTCCGTATTCAACAGCGTTAGCGACGAAATCGGACTGGTCTCGTCTTGTGCGAGGTAGGCCGTCGTCATTGCTGCGAGTGCACCACCCAGACACAGCGCGACGAGGTCGACTCGATCGGAACCGGTCACCGCCTGGACGATCGACAACGCCGTCAAGGGCCCCTGCTGCAGGTAGTCGTCCATCTGCAACGCGCTCATGGACTCGTCAGGGTTTCGATACGAGATGGTAAACACGGTGCGGCCGTGCTGGACGGCCCACTCGATAAGACTGCGCCCGGGCGCCAGGTCCATCACGTAGTACTTGTTGATCCACGGCGGCACCATCAGGATCGGGACCTCGCTGACCGTTTCGGTCTGCGGACGGTATTGCATGACTTCGATCAACTCACCCCGGTAGATGACCTCCCCGGGAGTCGCGGCCAAGTCCTGTCCAAGGGTGAACTTCGACCGGTCCACCTTGAGCGGCATACCACCTCGATGCAGCAGGTCGTCCACTGCGAACGACGCACCTCTTGCGAGACTGCGTCCGCCGGTCTGGATAGCCCGCTCGAGCACATCGGGATTTGTCAGCGGGCTGTTCGGGGCCCGTCGAGACCGATGCCCACAGCCCGCGCGGCCGCAACGGCCGGCAGTTGGGCAGACTGCAACACAGCCCGCCCAACTGCCGTACTCAGCTGCACCGGTCGTCCGGCGGCGCGGAAGAGGACCTTGGCTGCGGCCGGGATAATTCCCAACGGATCCGGATCTGTCGCCATCGCTCCAACTCCCTCTTCCTTACCGAATGACATAGTCCCGCACCTACATGTGCTGTCCGCCATTGACCGAGTAGATCTGGCCGGTGATGAAGCCGGAGTCCGGATCTGCAAGGAACTCAACAACTCTGGCGATCTCGTCGGGCTTGCCTAGTCGTCCGACCGGGATCTTTGCAATCACCTTCTCCAGCGCTTCCTGGGGAACGGCGGCAACCATTTCAGTGGCGGTGTATCCAGGGGCAACCGCATTGACTGTGAGTCCCTTGCGTGCAGTCTCCTGCGCCAGACTCATCGTCAGTCCGAAGAGTCCGGCCTTTGCCGCCGCGTAGTTCGCCTGCCCGACATTGCCTGCCTCGCCGATGATGGAACTGATGTTGATCATGCGGCCAGAGCCTCGGTCGAGCATGTGCTGAAGCACGGCCCTGGACAGGTAGAACGCCCCGGACAGATTGACCTGTAAGACCCGGTCCCAGTCCTCCGGGCTCATCTTGCGCACCGTCTTGTCGATCGTGATCCCAGCGTTGTTCACGAGGATGTCCAGCTTTCCATGCTGGTCAATGACCTCGTGGACCACCCGTTCACAGTCGTCCTTGTCGCCGATATTGCCACGGTGCACGCTCGACGTCGGGTGCGCGCCGCGAAAGCCCTGCACCACCGCTTCGTCATCCTTGTAGTACCCGGCAGCGATCACCGCTCCACGACTCGCGAGGCGCTCGCTGATCGCCCGGCCGATCCCGCGAACTCCGCCAGTGACGAGCGCGACTTGTCCTGTCATGTCTCCCATAGATTCGGCTCCTTTCAGTCGTTGACTCGAAGGATCAAAGCCTCGCCTTGGCCGCCGCCGCCGCACAGTCCGGCGGCACCGACGCCGCCTCCACGGCGTCCTAATTCAAGTGCGAGGTGTAGCGCCATCCGGGCGCCGGACATGCCGACGGGATGACCCATCGCGATCGCGCCGCCGTTGACGTTGGTGTTGTCTGTGCTGATACCGAGGTCACGCATGGACTGCAAGGCCACGGCAGCGAAGGCCTCGTTGATCTCGAACAGATCGATGTCCGAGGCGGCGAGTCCCTCGCGGTCGAGTGCCCTGGCAATCGCGTTCGACGGCTGGGACAGCAGTGAGGCGTCCGGGCCGGCCACTGTGCCGTGCGCGCCGATCTCTGCCAGCACTGTGGCACCGAGTTCTTCGGCCTTGTCCCGGCTGGCGACGACCACAGCGGCGGCGCCGTCCGAGATCTGGCTCGCGGAGCCTGCGGTGATGGTGCCGTCCGTCGCGAACGCCGGGCGCAACTTCGCTAGTGAGTCTGCAGTTGTCTGCGGTCGCACTCCTTCGTCCTCGCTCACCCGGGTCGGGTCGCCGCGACGTTGCGGGACGTCGACGGGGACGATCTCGTCAGCGAATATGCCGTTCTTCGCTGCGGCGGATGCACGCTGGTGGGACATCGCGGAGAACTCATCCTGGTCCTCCCGGGAGATGTTGCGCTCCTTGGCGTACAGATCGGTGGAGTCGCCCATCCCCCGGTGGTCGAATGCGCAGAAGAGTGCATCGTGTGCGGTGGCGTCGACCAACGATGAATCGCCATAGCGGTACCCGGCACGGGCGCCGGGGAGCAAGTACGGACCGTTGCTCATCGACTCCATGCCGCCGGCGACCACGACGTCGAACTCGCCATAACCGATCAACTGGTCCGCCAGTGCGATGGCGTTCAGCCCGGACAGGCAGACCTTGTTCACCGTCAAAGCGGGGACCGACATAGGGATGCCGCCATTGACGGCCGCCTGTCGAGCGGTGATCTGACCAGCTCCCGCCTGGATGACGTGCCCCATGATCACGTGGTCGACCTGGTCACCGCTGAGGCCGACGCGTTCCAATGCTCGGCGGATGGCGAACCCGCCGAGCTGCATTGCGGTGAAGCCTTTGAGTGCCCCGCCGAGCTTGCCGATCGGGGTGCGCGCACCACCGATGATGACCGAACCTGGCATGAGAATCTCCTATCAGTGTGTGTCGTCGACACCGTGCGGGTCGACGTCGATGGTCAATGCCGAACGCACCCGGCCAGCAGAAGAGGGCAGGCGGCAGCGGCACGTCACTCCGTGGGTCGCAGTGCGTCTTGAGGAGGGAGTGTCAGCTCTTCCGCGGCAGGTACAGGTCCGTAATCGTGCCCTCGAATGCTTCCGCTGCCATGCCCACGCTCTCGGAGAGCGTGGGGTGTGGGTGGATCGTCAGTGCCAAGTCGGCGGCGTCGGCCCCCATCTCGATGGCCAGCGCCGCCTCGGTAATGAGTTCGCCCGCGTTCGGGCCGACGATCCCGCAGCCGATGACCCGGGCAGTGTCCTGGTCGAACAGGAGCTTCGTCATACCTTCGTCCCGCCCGAGGGACAAGGACCTGCCGCTGGCTGCCCAGGGGAACACGCCCTTGCCGTATGCCGTGCCGTCCGCCGTGGCCTGTTGTTCGGTCACGCCGACCCAGGCAACCTCCGGATCGGTGTAGGCGACCGAGGGAATGCACCGCGCGTCGAACGCGGAGTTCTGCCCGGCCGCAACCTCGGCTGCGACGTGACCCTCGTGCACCGCTTTGTGCGCGAGCATCGGCTGGCCGACGATGTCGCCGATCGCGAAGATGTGTGCAACATTCGTCCGCTGCTGATGGTCTACCGGCACGAACCCGCGCTCGTCGACCTGCACCCCGGCGTTCTGCGCTCCGATCAGCCTCCCGTTGGGAGTACGACCGACCGCAACCAGAACTCGGTCGAACGTGTCGGTGTCCGGGGCCTTTCCACCCTCGAAGCTCACCTTCAAACCGTCGGGTGTGGGTTCCACACTCGCGACCTTGGTGCCCAGGAAGACGTTCTCGTAACGCTTGGTGACCCAGCGGGTCAGTGGCCTGACGATGTCCTTGTCCGCGCCCGGGATCAACTGGTCCATCAACTCGACAACGGTGATCGAGGCGCCCAGCTCGTGGTAGACCGTGGCCATCTCAAGACCGATGATTCCGCCGCCGAGGACCAGCAGCCGGCCGGGTATGTCGGCCAGGTCCAAGGCGCCGGTGGAATCGATCACGCGTGGATCGTCTTCGGGCACGAACGGTAGCGTGACCGGCTCCGAGCCGGCGGCGATGATCGCTTGATCGAAGCTGACCGTGGAGGCACTCCCGTCGTCGGCAGTGACCTCGACCTGGTGCTGTGAGGTGAATGTACCGGCACCACGGATGACGCGGACGTTTCGTTGCTTCGCCAGGGCCGCCAGCCCTCCGGTGAGCCGACCGACGATGCCGTCTTTCCAGCCGCGCAATTGGGCCAGGTCGATGGACGGATCGCCGAAGGACAGCCCGTGCTCGGCCATCTCCCGGGTCTCGGCGACAACCTTGGCGGCGTGGAGCAGCGCCTTCGACGGGATACAGCCGACGTTCAGGCAAACGCCGCCCAGGGTGTCCCACCGTTCGACCAGCGCCACCTGCTTGCCCAGGTCGGCAGCGCGGAACGCTGCGCTGTAGCCGCCGGGTCCACCACCGAGCACGAGTACCTCGGCATGGACGTCGCTGCCCGTAGCGGCGGCCGCTACGGGTGCGGCCGCGGGCGCTGTTTGTTTCTCCGGTGACTGGGCGGCGGTGGTCGAGGCCGCGGCCTCGACCAGCAGGATCACCGTCCCTTCGGACACGGTGTCACCTACCTCGACCCGGAGCTCCGACACGGTGCCGGCGACCGGCGCGGGAACGTCCATCGTCGCTTTGTCGGACTCGAGCGTGACCAGTGGATCCTCCATGGCCACGCGGTCGCCGGGCTGGACATGGATCTCGATGATCGGCACGTCCGAGAAGTCTCCGATGTCGGGGACACTGACTTGCTGCACACTCATGCGAGACTCCCGTCTTAGAGGATGAGCCGGCGGACATCTTCGAGCCGCTGGCACAGCTTGCGGGAGAACCGCGCTGCCAGCGCACCGTCGATCACCCGGTGGTCGTAGGACAACGAAATTGGCAGCACCAGCCGAGGGATGAACTCGGCGCCGTTCCAGACCGGCACCGTCCGGGATCGCACGACGCCGAGGATCGCCACCTCGGGTGCGTTGACGATGGGGGTGAACGCCGTGCCGCCGATGCCTCCAAGGCTGGAGATGGTGAAGGTGCCACCGGACATATCTGTCGGGGAAAGCTTGCCGTCCCGGGCCCGGGACGAGATCGATCCGAACTCTCGGGACAGCTCCAGCACACCCTTGCGATCGGCGTCGCGCACGACGGGCACGACCAGGCCGTCCGGTGTGTCGACAGCAATCCCGATGTGGTAGTAGTCCTTGACGATCAGCGCGTCCTTGTCCGGCGACAGTGAACTGTTGACCTCCGGGAACTCCTTCAGCGTCGCCACTGCGGCCTTCACGAGAAAGGCCAGCAGCGTGACTCGATAAGGCTCCGGGGCCGCTTTGCCATCAGTGTCCAGCTGTTTCCGATAGGCCTCTAGGTCTGTGATGTCTGCCTCGTCGTGATGTGTCACGTGCGGCAGGTTCAGCCAGGACCGGTGCAGGAACGGGCCAGACAGCCTCTTGATTCGCGACAACGGAAGTGTCTGGACGGGACCGAACTGTGCGAAGTCCTGAGCTGGAATCTCTGGGATGCCCGTGCCCGCGGCAACCGCACCGGCCGACGCGCCCGGCCCGGACAGTGCGGCGATCAGGTCGTCCTTGGTGATCCTGCCCTTGGGACCGGTTCCGGTCACCGTCGAGAGGTCGACATCCAACTCGCGTGCGGCGCGGCGCACGCCCGGACCCGCGTGTACGTCGCCTGGCCCGGCCCCTTGCACCGCATCCGGTGCGGCAGCCGTTGCCGGCGCCGGAGCTGTCGCTGGCGAGGGTGTCGGTGTCGACTCGGGCTCGGGCTCATGCTGCGACAACAGCGACGGCGGGCTGGTCAAAGTGCCCTCGCCGGGTTCGATCTTCACTATCGGCGTGCCTTCGCTGACCCGGTCACCTTCACTGACCAGCACCTCGACGACCTCGCCATCAAGCGGCGCAGGCACGTCCATCGTGGCCTTGTCCGACTCCAAGGTCACCAACGGGTCCTCGGCGTTGACCCGGTCCCCAGTGGACACGTGAATCTCAATGATCGGCACGTCAGAGAAGTCACCGATGTCGGGGACCGGCACCTCGGTTGCAGCTGTCATGGTTGGGCCCTTCCGTCAGATGGTCAGTGGGTTGGGGGTGTCAGGGTCGATGCCGTACTTGGCGATCGCCTCGGCCACCGTTGATGTCGGGACTTCATTCATCGCGGCCAACTCGGACAGGGCCGCCACCACCACGTAGTGCCTATCGATCTCGAAGAACCGCCGCAGTCGCCGCCGGTAGTCCGACCTTCCGTAACCATCAGTTCCGAGCACTCGGTACGGCCGCTTAACGAACGGGCGAATCTGGTCGGCGAAGGCGCGCACGTAGTCGGTGGATGCGATCACCGGACCAGTGGGCCGGGTCGCGAGTTCCGCCTCCACGTAACTGTCCCGACGGGGCAGTGTCGGGTGCAACATGTTCCATCGATGCGCCGCCATACCGTCGCGAGCGAGTTCGGTGAAGCTCGGGCAACTCCACACATCGGAAGCCACACCGAAGTCTTCTGCGAGCAGGTCGGCACCGGCGATCACCTCGCGCAAGATGGTGCCGCTGCCCAGCAACTGCACACGCGGTGCACGCTTCGCGCCGTCGCCCTCCCGGAAGAGATACATCCCTTTGCGGATCCCGTCCTCCGCCCCTTCGGGCATGTCGGGGTGCATGTAGTTCTCGTTCATCAGGGTGATGTAGTAATAGACGTCCTCCTGCTCGGTGAACATGCGCCGTAGGCCGTCGGCGACGATGACCGCGACCTCGTAGGAGAAGGTCGGATCGTAGGAGACGCAGTTGGGAATGATCGAGGACTGAATGTGACTGTGCCCGTCCTCGTGCTGCAGACCCTCACCGTTCAATGTCGTGCGCCCGGCGGTGGCACCCAGGATGAAACCTCGCGCCCGCGAGTCGCCCGCCGCCCACGCCAGATCACCGAAGCGCTGGAAGCCGAACATCGAGTAGTAGATGAAGAACGGGATCATCGGCAGGTCGGAGACGCTGTACGCCGTGGCCGCCGCGATCCATGACGCCATCGCCCCTGCCTCGTTCAGACCCTCCTGGAGGAACTGGCCGTCCTGACCCTCCCGGTAGAACATCAACTGGTTGGCGTCCTCGGGCTGGTACAGCTGCCCGACCTGGGACCAGATTCCGAACTGCCGGAACATGCCTTCCATACCGAACGTCCGCGACTCGTCGGGAACTATCGGCACCACGTGCTTTCCGACCTTCTTGTCCCGCATCAGAGTGTTGAGGATCCGAACGAACGCCATGGTGGTGGAGATCTCCCGATCGCCAGTGCCCTTCAGCTGGTTTCCGAACGCGGTCAGCTCTGGGACCGCCAAGGTCTGCGTCGAACGCGGCCGACGGACCGGCAGATAACCTCCGAGCCGCGCACGGTGCTCGCGCAGATAGGTCAGCTCCGGACTGTCGTCCGGTGGCCGGAGGAACGGCACCGCTTCCAACTGGTCGTCCGGCACTGGAAGGTCGAACCGGTCGCGGAACGCACGCAGCGCCTCGAAGCCCATCTTCTTGGCTGAGTGCGCGATGTTCTGACCCTCGCCGGCCTCCCCCATCCCGTATCCCTTGACGGTCTTGGCAAGGATCACCGTCGGCTGACCGGTGTGTGCGACCGCAGCCGCGTAGGCGGCATACACCTTCTTCGGGTCGTGACCACCGCGCGATAGTGCCCAGATCTGGTCATCGCTGAGGTGCTCAACTGACTTGAGCAACTCGGGGTACGCGCCGAAGAAGTGTTCACGCACGTATGCACCGTTCTTGGATTTGTAGTCCTGATACTCACCGTCGACACACTCCTCCATCCGCTTGAGCAGTAGTCCAGACGTGTCGGCGGCGAGCAACGCATCCCAGCCTGAGCCCCAGATGGCCTTGATCACGTTCCATCCCGCACCGCGGAATAGGGCTTCCAACTCCTGGATGACCTTGCCGTTGCCGCGAACCGGCCCGTCGAGCCGTTGCAAGTTGCAGTTCACGACGAAGATGAGGTTGTCCAGACGCTCCCGTCCAGCCAAGCCGAGCGCGCCAGAGGACTCCGGCTCGTCCATCTCCCCGTCTCCGAGGAACGCCCACACATGCCGCCCGGCGGTGTCCGCGAGACCGCGTGAGTGCGCGTACTTGAGGAAGCGCGCCTGATAGATCGCCATCAACGGTCCCAAGCCCATTGACACCGTCGGGAACTGCCAGAATTCGGGCATCAACCACGGGTGGGGATATGACGAGAGACCATTGCCTCCGACTTCTTCGCGGAAGTTCAACAACTGCTCCTCGGACAGTCGTCCCTCCAAGAAGGCACGCGCGTAGAGTCCCGGTGAGGAATGGCCTTGGATCAACACGGGGTCGCCACCGTGCGACTGCCCTGGGGCGTGCCAGAAGTGCTCGTAGCCGACGTCGAACAACGTGGCCAGTGATTGATAACTGGCTATATGGCCGCCAAGTTCGGAGCTTTCCTTGTTCGCCCGCAGCACTAATGCCGCAGCGTTCCACCGGCCCAACGCCCGGATCCGGCGCTCGAGCGCCAGGTCGCCCGGATAGTCCGGCTCCCGGTCCGGAGGAATCGTGTTGAGGTATGGCGTGTTGGCCGAGTAGGGCACCGAGACTCCAGACCGCTGGGCTTCGCTGAACAACTCCTCGATGAGGAATCCGGCCCGTCCTGGGCCGTCGAACTCTCGCACCGAGTCGAATGCATCGAGCCACTCTCGTGTCTCGGTCGTATCGGAATCAGGTTGCTGCGTCATGTGCTCACTTCGCCTTTCGTGTCCTGCGATCGGACTCCGGGTTCGCACCCCCGAGGAACCGTCGAGGGCTGCACCAGACACTTCTTTGCCTCACTCACGCCCTTGCCAGGGAAAGAGCGAGAGGCGATGTCCGCCGTACGTGAGGTGCGCCCAACTAAGCGAGCGCGAAAGGTTGATGTCAAGGAACCTAAAACACGCCGTCACCGAGCCACGACTTGAAACTGCGCAACGCCCAATGTGGGAGTCATGGAGGTTCGTCAGACTGCGGCTCGCCGAGTTCGTGTCTAGGCGACTAACGCGCGACTGTGATCGCGTCATCACCCACAGTCGGATGCCTCTCTAGGAGAACGGGTTTCGTTTCCGGGACTACCCCGTACCCACGCGACGAATCTGCGTCGTGACCGGATCCAGGCCGTGGGCAACAGCGCGGGCTGATCCGACGTTCATCGGTGATGCTGCCACTCACCGTGGTGTGGTCAACGACGAGGACCATTCCGCACCTGACCAGACGTGTGGTCTGTCCACTTGTCGGGTCGGCCTCGAAACGTGCTCGGACGACGGTCAGAAGGCACCCGCCACATGCCGACTGAAATCACCGGAACCCGTTTCGTCGTGACTACGCTGTGAATGACCGAAACATGAACGACAGCAGCATGTTTCGCTACCCCAACGCGTCGCCCATCCCCGTACTCGGCGCCGTCTGGAACGCGCACGGTGAACGGATCCAGCCACAAAGGCAGGTATCCCCGCGCTACCTTCTGGTCCGATGTTCCCGCCGAGCCAATTCCCACACATCGGAGATGCACCGTGCAGACTCTTTACCGTCCGCCCCTCACACCGGTGAGCGACAGTCTCTTCTTGTCCGCACTCGTAGCAATCTTGCCGCTGCTGAGCATCTTCGTCACGCTCGGCTTCTTGAAATGGAAGGCGCACCGGGCCGGCCTGGCCGCCGTCGCCATCGCCCTCATCGTGGGGATCGTCGCGTTCAAGATGCCGTTCTCGCTTGCCCTGCTGACAGCTTCCGAAGGTGCTGCCTATGGGCTACTACCGATTATGTGGATCGTCTTCAGCGCGATCACGCTCTACCAGATCACGGTTGTCAGCGGACGATTCGAGGACCTCCGTGCAGCCTTCCACCTCGTGTCGGACGATCCGAGGGTTCAGGCCATCATCATCGCGTTCTGCTTCGGCGCGTTGCTGGAGGCACTCGCTGGGTTCGGCGCACCGGTGGCCATCACTGGCGTGATGCTGATTGCCGTCGGATTCTCGCCGCTGCGTGCCGCTGCGGTCGCACTGCTGGCCAACACCGCACCGGTCGCATTCGGCGCCATTGGCATACCAATCATCACGGCCGGTAACCTCACCGGAATCGACTACAACACGGTGGGCGCCTATGTCGGTCACCAGACTCCGGTGCTCGCCTGCATCGTCCCATTGATGCTGGTCTTCCTCGTCGACGGTCGGCGTGGACTACGACAGACCTGGCCGGTTGCGCTCGTGGTCGGCCTCGCCTTCGGCATTACTCAGTGGGTATCGGCGACCTTCATATCGGTCGAACTCACCGACGTAATTGCCTCCCTTGTCGGCCTTGCCGCTGCCGTGATCATGCTGCGCCTCTGGCAGCCAGAGGGTCGCGACGACGCCGTCGAGTCGCTCACTATCGCCCGTCAGAAGGATCTCGCCCTCGTGAGCAATGGGAACGACGGTACGGCCGGAGGCACCGCGATCGCGACCGACGACGTGGCATTCACCTCGGCCGAGGAAATGGATCAACGGGCCAAGGACCTCACCGCCGGACGGATCCTCATGGCGCTATTGCCCTACCTGCTGGTGATCGCGGTCTTTGCTGGGAGTGCACTGATCGATCCGATCAAAGATGCACTGGCAGACACCAACGTGAAGATCCCCTGGCCGGGGCTGGACGGGCATGTGCTGACTCCGGCCGGCGCAGTCAGCACCACCACGACCTACAGCTTTCCCTGGCTATCCTCCCCCGGCTCGCTACTGATCATCTGCTCGGTGATCACCGCGGCAGCGTACGGAGTGACTGCCCGGCAGTGGAGCCGCGAATTCGTCGACACCGCGGTCAAGCTGAAGTTCGCCTTCGTCACCGTCGCATCCGTGCTCGCTCTGGCCTATGTGATGATGCTCTCCGGTCAGACCATCACTATCGGCACCTGGATCGCCGGAACCGGTGCAGCGTTTGCCTTCCTATCACCGATTCTTGGCTGGCTGGGCACCGCCGTGACTGGTTCGGACACCAGCTCCAACGCGTTGTTCGCCACCCTGCAGCAGACAGCCGCAGGCAAAGCCGGCATCGACCCGACACTGCTGGTTGCTGGCAACTCCGCAGGCGGTGTTGTTGGCAAGATGATCAGCCCCCAGAACCTTACAATCGCCGCGGTCTCGGTCGGGTTGGTCGGGCAGGAGTCAGCAATCTTCCGCAAGGTCATCCTGTGGTCCCTCGGCTTGCTCATAGTCATCTGCATCTTGATCGGGCTGCAGTCAACACCTGTGCTGTCGTGGATGCTGCCGTGACCGGGTCACCGCGTGTCGCGCTCTTCGCCACCTGCTTCAACGACACGATGTTTCCCCGGACACCGATCGCCACGACGCAGCTGCTGGAGCGCCTCGGCGTGCAAGTCGATTTCCCCGAGAAGCAGACATGCTGCGGGCAGATGTTCACCAACACCGGATATGCCGACGAGGCCATGCCGCTCGTGCGCGCTTTCATCGATGTGTTCGACTCGTATGAGCACGTCGTCGCGCCATCTGGTTCGTGCACCGGATCCGTGAGGGAACAGCATCTGATGCTTGCTCGCCGCACCGGTGATTCCGGACTAGTACGCGAGGTCGAAGCGATGACGCCGCGGGTGCACGAGCTGTCCGAGTACCTTGTCGATGTGCTCGGCGTCACCGACGTCGGCTCCTACTTCCCGCACCGCGTCACGTATCACCCGACCTGTCACTCGTTACGGATGCTGCGCGTGGGTGACAAACCGCTTCAGTTGCTGCGCGCAGTCGGAGGCATCACCCTTGTCGACCTGCCCGAGCGCGAGGAATGTTGTGGATTCGGTGGGACTTTCGCGATGAAGAACGCGGACGTCTCGGTGGCGATGGGGTCAGATAAAGCGCGACACATCCGCGAGACTGACGCCGAAGTCGTGGTGGCGAGCGACAACTCATGTCTCACACATATCGGGGGGATTTTGCACCGGCAGCGGGCCGGCGTCCGCACATTTCACCTGGCAGAGGTGCTCGCCTCGACCCAAGAAGACCCAGCCTGGAGCTCGCATGAGTAACCCGACCGCCAAGAGCACCCCGACATTCGTCGGCATGCCCAAGTTCCCGAAACTCGCCCGCGAGGCCTTAGACAACGCCGTACAACGACACAACCTGAAGACGGCAACCCACACGATCCGCGCCAAACGCGCCGAGGTCGTGGACGAACTGCCGGAGTGGGAGGCCCTGCGTCTCGATGGCGCGACGACCAAGGATGAGGCACTGGACCATCTCGCGGACTACCTGGTGCAGTTGGAGGAGAATCTCACAGCGGCCGGGGCACAGGTCCACTGGGCACGAGATGCCGACGAAGCCTGCGAGATCGCGATCACCCTGGTGCACGCAAAAGGCGCGGACGAAGTCGTCAAGGTCAAATCAATGGCCACTCAGGAGATCGAACTCAACGAAGCGTTGGAAGCAGCCGGCGTGCACGCCTGGGAAACGGACCTGGCCGAGCTGATCGTCCAGCTTGGGCACGACCGTTCCTCTCACATTCTGGTGCCCGCGATACACCGCAACCGCAGCGAGATCCGAGAGATATTCCTCACCGAGATGGGCAAGGTGGGTCGTGCGGCACCAGCAGATCTCACCGACGAGCCGGCCGAGCTTGCCGAGGCCGCACGGCGACACCTGCGGGAGAAGTTCCTTCGTGCCAAGGTCGCGATCTCCGGAGCCAACTTCGCCATTGCCGACACTGGCACCCTCGTCGTACTGGAGTCCGAGGGCAACGGACGGATGTGCCTCACCCTGCCAGAAACGCTGATCTCCGTCGTCGGGATCGAGAAGGTGCTGCCGAGTTGGGACGACCTGGGCACGTTCATGCAGCTGCTCCCCCGCTCCAGCACCGGTGAACGGATGAATCCCTACACTTCCACCTGGACTGGAGTCACACCCGGGGACGGTCCGCAGGAAGTGCATGTGATCCTGTTAGACAACGGTCGCACGCATGTGCTCGAAGACAACATCGGACGGCAAGCACTGCGCTGTATCCGCTGCTCCGCCTGCCTGAACGTGTGCCCAGTCTACGAGCGTGCCGGCGGACACTCCTACGGCTCGGTTTATCCCGGCCCCATCGGAGCCGTTCTGACCCCGGAAATGCGAGGTACGAGCACCCCCATCGACCAATCCCTACCGTTTGCCTCCAGTCTGTGCGGCGCTTGCTTCGACGTCTGCCCCGTCCGCATCGAGATCCCCACCCTGCTCGTGGCGCTGCGGATGAAGGTCGTCGACCAACACCGCAGCGGGTTGCCGAGCGCGGAAGCCGCGGCCATGAAGGCCGCATCGTGGGTGTTCGGCGACTCCAAGCGCCTCAGCACGGCGCAGTACGGCGTCACGACGGCTGCTCGACTCCTGCGAGGCCGCTCCACCATCGGCCACCTACCGTGGCCAGCAACCGCTTGGTCCGATGCGCGCGACGCACCTGCACCTCCACGCGAGACGTTCACCCAGTGGTGGAAGCGAACCCATCCTGACGCAGCAACGCCCGGGAAAGGCGCTCGATCATGAGCAGTGCCAGGGACGACATCCTCCTGCGCATCCGCCGCGCACACAGTGTGACGTCCGCACCCAGCCCGATCCAACGGGAGCAGTCATCACCGCACGTCGAACGTACTCGCATCCTCGAGACGTTCGTCCAGATCACCGAGGACTACCGAGCGATCGTGAACCGCTGTACCGACGACACGTTGGCCGAGCACATCGCTGCGTCACTTGTGTCGTCGAAGGCTTCGCGCGTTGCGGTTTCCGCCGAGATGGATACTGCGTGGCTCACGCATTTTTCGGGAGAGATCCTCAGGGATAATAGATTGACCACCGCTGAGCTGGACGACGTCGACGCGGTTGTCACCGGCGCAGCGATTGCGATCGCGGGCACCGGCACGATCGTGTTGGATCATTCCGGGAACCAGGGACGGCGGGCCCTGACGCTGATCCCGGATGTGCACGTTTGCGTTGTGCGGGCTGATCAAGTCGTACCTGATGTTCCGACTGCGGTGCGCAGGCTTAGGCCGGCGATCGACGCCCACCGGGCACTCACGTGGATCAGTGGACCGAGCGCCACCAGCGACATCGAGCTGAGCCGGATAGAGGGCGTACACGGCCCGCGCACGCTCCATGTCCTGCTGGTCGATGACGCGTCAGAGGAAGTCAGCGCGGTGCACGCTGCCAGCTGAAGCCTTACACCTACACCGTTGCCGTCATCCCCACTCCTCAGCACGAGATAGACGCATCGCTCGGACTTCAGACGATGCGTGCGACGCACAAACGATCTCTACCTTGCCGTCCACTCACAGGTCTCGCGGGCACGCACCGATCCTCCCAGGTAGAGCGCGCCAACTGGTCAATAGATCAGCGATTCCCTAGCCCGCCCTCGGTGTGAGAGCAGGCTATGCCGCGTGACCCCCGATGCGTTCGCGACCGCATCGAGGACGCCTCCGCCCGGCACGGAGGATGGACTTAGCCGGGGGCGCAATCGAGTGAGTGGTGTTGCAACTGCAACACCTGCGGCCGAGCGCCAGAGACAGAGCCGCGAGGATGGTTTGGTCAGGTCGTCGCCCTACGCGCGTGGACGCGAGACTCAGGCACGGTCGACCCGGACGCCGAGGAACGCCTCCAGTGAACCGACGTAGTTCCGTGCAGCCCACTGGCGGTGCAGCACGTCACATGCCGCGAGAACTTCCGGGTGCCCCTCAAACATGCCCCGCAGCGTGTCGCCCAGGTCAGCCTCGGTGCACCGCGATGTCTGACCTGTGTTCAGGTCGTGAACGAGTACCTCGTCCGTGTCATTCATCGCAGCGCCTCCGGCAGCTCGCTGGCGGTCTTGCGCAGTAGCTCGGTCACGCGCTCGGAACACCGGTTGCGGCTGAGGGACAGTTGCGCGATGACGTCGCCCCAGGTGTCACCGCCCGAGCAGGGAACGCCCTTCTCAGCCTGCTCCGTCGCTTGCGCGATGAGGCGGGACAGGTAGCGCACGTCAGCGAGAGCGCGGTCGAGCTGGTCGAAAGGATCGGCCGTCGCGGTCCTCACAGCGACACCTTGGAGTGAAGCCGCAGCGCACCGGCGACGATGCCGAGCAGCAGCAGAGGGAGCCCGAGCGACTGCCCGGCTTGTAGGATCGTGTCCACGTCAGAACCTCCGTTGTTCTGTCGTCAGGACCCGGAGCGTTGCTGCGCTGCCGGGTCCACCTATGACGCCAGGAAGCCGGAAGTGAGTAGCACGTGAGTAGCACGCGCCGCACACGACAAAGCCCCTGGCCTTGCGTTTCCGCAGGTCAGGGGCTGTTTCGTGCTGGTGGACGATACTGGGATCGAACCACTCAACTTCGGATTTCGGCTGCACGCGCAATTTCCGGGTAAAATGCTTCTGACCTGCGGCGATGCAGGACTCTGACGTGGACAGGTGGTGACGACCGTTGCCTCTGCTGTCCACCGAAGTAGTGCACAAGTAGTGCAAAATCCACTCAGGAGGGGCCATGTCACGGACTGCCAGGAAGGCTCGCAAGCGCGCGTTCGGCCGCATAAACCAGGAGCGTTCCGGTCGCTACACCGCGTGGTACAACGACCCTGACGGCCGCACAAAGATTTCTGCCTCCGGCACGGTCACGCCAGTCCGGCACCGTGCCAATCACACCTTCGAGACAACCCTCGACGCCGAGGCCTGGCTAGCAGCAGAACGCAGACTGATCAGCACCAGCACCTGGACCAGCCCGGCGCAGCGAAGAAAGGAGGAGCTGGCAGCAGATTTGAACCACTCCCCTACCTTCGGGGAGTACGCGTCCGCATGGATTGACTCGCGAAAGAACAAGTCGGGCAAGTCGTTGGCACCTCGGACCCGAGACCACTACCACCAGTTGCTGGCCGACTACCTGGAGCCCACGTTCGGTTACCTCCTGCTGGACGAGATCACCCCGGCACAAGTGAATATTTGGTATGACGCCTTCACCCCTCTACGTAAGAACCTCAATGGAGTTACCGGAGAGACCACGAAAGCGCACGCCTACTCTCTGGCGCGTGCTGTGCTGAACTCCGCGACGTCGGCTCATGGCCCATTGGTCGGGAGAGTCAATCCATTCGCCGTGCGTGGAGGCGGCACCTCACCCGCGCGGAAGCGAACTCAAGTGGCCACCAGCGCGCAATTCAAAGTGATGCTGATGACCATTCGCCCCGAGTGGGAGCTGATTCTGCTGCTTGGTTGCTGGGCCGGACTTCGCTACAGCGAGATAGCGGAGTTACGGCGCCGCGACATCAACCTCGTCGCGGAGGTGATTCAGGTCAGTCGCTCGGTGACGCGCAGCAAGGTCGAAGGCGTCGGCGTCAAATCTCCCAAGTCCGAAGCGGGTATCCGCGACCAGATCATCCCGCCGAACGTACTGCCCGCGCTCAAAAAGCACATGAGAGCATTCGTCACCGGGCAGGACGGACTCCTATTTCCAGGGAAGAACGGAGGGCACCTCGCCCCGGTAACGTTCTACGGCAAAGTTCCCCCAAAGCCCGCCGAGACACCCGAGCAAGCCGCCAAGCAGCGAGCGCGGAACGGCTGGTATGCAGCTAGGTCGGCCGCGGGGTGCCCAACCCTGCGCTTCCATGATCTGCGGGCAACGGGCGCCACATTGCTCGCACAGCAAGGCGGGACCGTGGCAGATGTCCAGTTGTTCCTTGGCGACTCCACAGCGCAGGCAGCATTGCGGTACGTGCGTTCCGCAGAGGGACGTCAGAAGCTCTTGGCCGACAAGTTGGCCGCACTGGACGGCTCCGTGTGGTGATCCTGCAGTGGCTGGATCGGTGGAATGAGCACGTGCCAGTCAGGGTCTGTACGAGCAACTCGCACCGACGCGCAGGCCATTCTCTCAAGGCACCCCGGCCATCGACAGTGGACCATTAGACGGAAGCCAGCACTCAACGTGTTCGCGACCGTCTTCGAGGGCCGCTGGCCACGGCAGAGAAGTACTAATCAATCAGGGCCAGAAACACCGAAATTCTGACACTCCCCCATTTTCCTGCAGATGGCGGCTAGCGGCCGTAATGTTCCTTGGAAGCGCCGCTCCTCACGGGGATGAAGCGCAGGAGACCAGGGGTCTTCAGCGGCGAGGTGGTCGTACGACGTCCCCCGGGTTCTATCGATCGATGTGCGGGGGGTGAGTTGCTTCACGAGTAACATGGCCAGGTTTTGGTCGAGGGTCAGTTGGCTCGCGGGGCGTACATGATGAGGGCTACGCCAATGAGGCAGACGAGAGCCCCTGCGACGTCCCACCGGTCGGGGCGGTAGCCGTCGGCGACCATGCCCCAGGCAAGTGACCCTGCGACGAAGATGCCGCCGTATGCGGCGAGGATGCGTCCGAAGTTGGAGTCGGGTTGGAGGGTGGCTACGAAGCCGTAGGCGCCGAGGGCTGCGACGCCGGCGCCGATCCAGATCCAGCCCCGGTGTTCGCGTACTCCTTGCCAGACCAGCCAGGCTCCGCCGATCTCGGCGATGGCGGCCAGTACGAACAGGGCCAGGGATCGAACGACCGTCATATGGGCATCTTCTCAGCCGGGGTCAGGATCCATCCGTCCGCCCGATCGATCGTTCGATCCTCACGGACCGCATGCTGGTCGCCGACATGCATGGCGTTGCGTTCTTGGCGCGTTGCCAGCGGGTGATGAGCAGAGATATGACCGTGGGCCCGCGACGACCAGGGCGAACACGATGCCGGCGAAGGTGAACGTGGCCGCCGTCGCGGCGGCTCCGGCACCCACGACCCCAGTAGCCCCACACTGGCGCGGCACAGGCGGCGGCTCCGGCGCCGAGCAGCTGACGATGGCGCAGGGGTCGGGCTCATCGCGTGTCCTCGGCCGGTGCGGGCGCGGCGATGTCCACGAACGGGATGGGACAGGAGTCGGTCTGTGCGCACGTTGTGAGGTCGTCACATCCGGCGTTGGCTGCGTCGGTGAGGTTGGCGCGGATCGTCTGAAGGCCGTGGATGCGGGCATCGATCTCGGTGAGTTTGGCCGTCGCTCTGGCCTGTGGACCGGGGTCTGGTCGCTGTCCGTGCCGGTGACGGCGTACGTCGATCAGGTCGGCGATCTCCTCCACACGGAACCCGAGCCGTTGCGCTGCCTTGATGATGCGCAGGGTGGTGACGGCCTGGTCGGCGTAGACGCGGTGGCCACCGGGGCTACGGTCGGGCGCAGCGAGTAGGCCACGGCGCTCGTAGGACCGCAGCGTCTCTCTGTTGACGCCCGCCTGGCGCGCAACCTGCCCGGCGAGCAGGTGGGCGCCTGCCCCGGCCATGATTAGTCCTGTCAGGGGTTGGCTTGGGCGCGGGCACGATCGACCAACCCGGCGAGCACGTCGGCGCGTTCTGCGGGCACCTCAACGTCGAGCACGACACGTGCGGTGTGCGCATCAGGGTCGGTTGTTGACGTGGCGGTGAAGTTGAAGAACGAGCAGCACGACGTCTCGCCGGTGATCAGGTCCTGCACTTGCGTTGGTAGGTCCAGGCTGCCTTCCAGGAGGAGCCGTGCACGGGTTCGGCGGGGCTGCTCGACGTCGTGCAGCGATTTCGCGAACAGGCCGTCGAACTCGGCAACCCGCAGTGGTCGTTGCGCGGTCGGCAGAGTGCACGCGTCGGCAGGCGCCCACGTCGCGTCCACCGGTAACTGTTCTGCTGCGTTCATTCTTCGACGATAGACCTGGATTCAGGTACCGGATGCAAGCTAGGAGGAAGGACTGGCGCGCCGGGTTCGTGTAAACGTCCGAGCAAGGGTTGCCTGGCGCTCGCTCAGGAGTGGGCTGCTTGTTTGACGGCTCGGCATAGATCGGGCGGTTCGTAGCCCGGTGGGGGTGGCATAGAGCCGGCAAGCCAGTGCGATGGGCGCGGCAGCCTTGGCGAAAGGATCAGCACCGTTGAGCAGGATGGTCGGCGAGCCGGTGAAACCGCGCTCGTTCCCTTCCTCGTCGTTGGTGATGATTGTGCGAGCGATGTTCGCGGACACGCCCGTGCTCCTCACCGCCGCCCGAATCAGTTCCGCAGCGGCGGCCTCGTTCGGGCAATCCGGTACGACGAGCAACTCGATCTGCACGGTCAGGTTAGAGATCCTTCCTGATCAGCCCCTGGTGGCAATGTATCCCGGCAGCCCGGGCTCCATGTGCACGTCCCGGCCCGCCGGTGGGTAGTCACGCGCCACCCATGATCGCCGTTCTCTAGAGGCGGCTGAGCACGAATTCGGCTGCCCGGTCGGGCATGCCGTTGTGGAAGTACGCGACGTGTCCCTCGACATCTGACCCTGGCGCGTTTTGCGCCGAGATGTCACCTGGCGCGCAGTAGTCACGGATTGTGTCCGCGTGCGGGCTGAGCATGCCGGGTTGGCGAGGTATGACCCCACTGACACCGGGGGCGGGATCGCCTGCGTTGTGGGGTTCGCCTGCCGTGAAGGTGGGGTTGCCGAACAACGCAATAGCGGCGATCTGGTCGACGGCCGCGGGGTCGAGGTCCGGTGCGTCGATCCCTGCGTACCGTGCCGCATGCGGCACGAGTGCGTCGGTGATGACTTGGGCGCCTTGGGACCAGCCGAGCAGAACGGTGCGTCGCTGCGGTCGGGTGGTTGCTTCGTCGTTGAGCAGCGAGACCAGGTTGTGCACACCGATCGTCGGGCTCTGCCCGAGGTCGATGTGTGCCGGGTAGGTCGCGGTGAAGCTTTCGAACGTCGCCGGGTAGGGCAGGCTGTGGATCTGCACGTCCCCGGTGTACCGGTGGCTGATCTGGCGGGCGATGGGTGTCAGCAGGCGTGACCCGCTGGCGGGTTCGGTACTGCCTCTGACCGTGATGATCAGGATCGGTGGCTTGCGGTCGATGGTGTTCATCAGTTCCCAGCGATCGAGTCGCGTCAGGACTTGCTGTCGTCGGTGCGTAACCGAGCGAGAAGGTCGCGGACCCTGTTGGTGATGTCGTCGCGGATCAGGTCCATCCGTTCATCTCCCTCGATCCCGTCCCGGGAGGGCTCGATCGTGTCCCAACGTTCCACCGGTGCCTTCGATGGTTGGTCGAGCGTGGCCTCGGCGCCGATGAGGACGACCCGGTCAACGGTGCCGAGCAAGGCCGGATCAACACGTTTTGGGTTCTCGCCATTCATGGTGGCACCAATGCGTTCGACGCTCGCCCGAGATGCCTCGTTCAGTGCGGTCCCTGGCCGGGTGCCCGCGGAGAACACGGCGACCTCGGGTGCCAGATGGCGGGTGATGGCGGCGGCCATCTGCGACTTCCCGGCGTTCTTCACACACACGAACAGCACTGCGGGCCGGTTCATTTCAGGCACTGATGTTTTCCCGGGTTGAGTGGGTGAACCTGTTGCGCAGGGCGAGGGAGACGTAGACCAGCCCGACCAGGACCGGGACCTCGATGAGGGGACCGACGACACCGGCGAGGGCTTGTCCGGAGGTGACTCCGAAGGTGGCGATCGCGACGGCGATGGCCAGTTCGAAGTTGTTACCTGCGGCGGTGAACGCCAACGTGGTGGTGCGTTCGTAGGACAGGCCCACAGCTTTGCCGATGGTGTACCCGCCGCCCCACATGAGGGCGAAATACACCAGTAGCGGGAGCGCGATCCGGGCCACGTCCAGCGGGTGGCCGGTGACCTGGTGGCCCTGCAACGCGAAGAGAATGACGATCGTGAACAACAGGCCATACAAGGCCCAGGGCCCGATCCGGGGCAGGAACTTCTCCTCATACCAAGTGCGGCCCTTGGCTTTCTCCCCGAGCCGGCGGGAGAGGTACCCGGCCAACAACGGGATGCCGAGGAACACCAGGACGGACCCGGCGATCTTCCACGCCGAGACGTTGAGGTGTTCTTGGTGCAGGCCGAGCCAGCCGGGCAGCACCGACAGGTAGAACCAGCCGAGGACGGCGAACATGATGACTTGGAAGACGGAGTTGATCGCGACCAGCACGGCGGCGGCTTCGCGGTCGCCGCAGGCCAGGTCGTTCCAGATGATCACCATGGCGATGCACCGGGCGAGGCCGACGATGATCAGCCCGGTGCGGTAGGTGGGCAGGTCGGGCAGGAACACCCAGGCGAGGGTGAACATCAGCAGCGGCCCGAGCACCCAGTTCAGCACCAGCGAGGTGACTAGCAGTCGCCGGTCGCCGGTGACGGAGTCCAATTTGTCGTAGCGGACCTTGGCCAGGACCGGGTACATCATGATCAGCAGCCCGAGCGCGATCGGCAGTGAAACGCCTTGGATGTCAACGGCGCTCAACGCGTCGTCGAGGCCGGGTATGGCGCGGCCGAGCAGTATCCCGGCGACCATGGCGGCGCCGATCCAGAGCGGTAGGAACCGGTCCAAGGTGGACAGTTTCCCGACGACCGCATCATGGGGTGGCGCCTGCGTCGTGGTGGTCATCAGGACGGACCACCCGTGGTGGACAGGCCGCCGAGGCTGACCGGTTGCGGACCGACCGGGCCGCAGCAGCCGCCGCCGGAGCCTTCCTCGGAGTCGAACAAGCCCGCGCCGCCACAGACACCGGTGTCGGGCAGGGTGAGCTCCACCTGGCCGGCGGCGTCCAGGTCGCCGGCCAAAGCGGCAGCGATGGAGCGGACCTGCTCGTACCCGGTCATCGCCAGGAACGACGGGGCGCGCCCGTAGGACTTCATTCCGGCCAGGTACAGGCCGTCCTCGGGTTGAGCCAGGACGTCATACCCGTGGGGTTGCACCGACCCGCAGGAGTGCCAGTTCGGGTCGATTTCCGGGGCGAGCTTGGCCGGTGCCTGCAACCGCTGATCCAGGTCCAGGCGCACCTCGGACAGGAACGACAGGTCGGGACGGAACCCGGTCACGCACACCACCTGATCCAGGCCCTCGATACGGCGACCATCAGAAGAGACCAAGACAACCCGTCCATCAGCGCCGCTGCCGTTGTTGGTGTCGCCGTTGTTGGTGTGGGCGTCTTCGACGGCGATGGTGCGGAACCCGGTGACGACCTCGATCCGGCCAGCGGTGACGGCTTCACGTACCCGGGCGCCCAGGGCGCCGCGTGCCGGGAGTTCGTCGGCGTCGCCGCCGCCGTAGGAGTTACCGACCGTCCCGCGGCGCAGCACCCACACCACCCGGGACCCGGGGGTGTGGACGTCGTCGCTGGTGAGCGCGATCAGCGACGTGAGCGCTGACGCGCCCGAGCCGACGACCGCGACGGCCTTCCCGGCGCACGGGTTGCCGTCCGCTGTCGCGTCCGGCATGCCGTACAGAATCCGGTCGGCGTGGGCGGTCTCACCGGACACCGGGTATCCCTCCGAACCCAGCGGGTTCGGCACACTCAACGTGCCGGTAGCGTCGATCACGGCGCGGGCGAATACCCGCTCGATCGATCCCTCGGGGGACTGCACGTGCAGCACGAAGGGTTGCTGTTCGCGGCCGGACTCCACCAGCAGGTCCCGGTCCAGTCGCGACACACCGATCACTGTCGAACCGGTGCGGACCCGGTCGCCCAGGGCTGCCGCCAACGGCGCGAGGTAGTTCGTGATCCACGCGGTGCCGGTCGGGTACCGCTTGCCATTCGGCGGCGTCCACCCGGTGGGTGCAAGCAGTTTCTCCGCGGCTGGAGAGGTCAGTTCGGACCACGGGGAGAACAACCGCACATGCCCCCAGGACCGCACCCCGGAGGCCGGTTCGTTGCCTTGCTCGAACACCACGACCTGCTGGTCGCGGCCAACTAACTCCGCAGCAGCGGCCAAACCGATCGGACCGGCACCGATCACAGCGACCGGAAGCTCTTGGGGGACAACGGAAACCATCAGCGACCACACTCTCTGACTAGACGACTGATTAGATGAATGTCGATATGGTCAGCGTTGCGCATTGCATCGATGATTGTCAATATGGTGTGGTGACCGCAACCAAGACGACCCGCACACCACCTGCCGCGACACCGGTGTGCGACACCGCATGCGTGCCAGGAGACGGCCTCGACGCCGCGACCGCCGAGCGCGCCGCGGTCGTCTTCAAAGCGCTCTCAGACCCAGTCCGGCTCCGGCTGTACACCCGGATCGCGTCCTGCGCGGGCGAGACGTGCGTGTGCGACATCCAAGACGTCGGCGTCTCTCAACCCACCGTGTCGCACCACCTGCGCAAACTGCGCGAAGCCGGACTCATCGACTGCGAACGCCGAGGCACTTGGGTCTACTACTGGCCCGTTGCCGGCGGACTCGACCCGCTGAACACAGTGCAGGCACTGACTCGTTGAGCCCTCCACACACCTTGGCCGATTGCCAGGGCGGCGCGATCGGCGGGCGTTGATCCACGCGCGTTGCATGTTCACAGTGGGCCGGTGGATCTGACTTCGCGGGGTGAGTTTCGTTGGCGGCTGTAGTCCCAGATCATCATGGCGTACACGCGGGGGGCGCGCTTCTTACGGACCGGCTTCACGCGTGCGGTGGCCATCGACCCAGCGGCGACCACGAGGTGTCGCCGCTGGTACCCGCCGGGCGTGTCTTGCTCCGCGTTCAGGGCAAGCATCAAGTTCGAGAAGCAGTGATCGGACTTGTCGGGAGCTGCAAGGCCAGATCGTCCGGCTGTGGAGCCGACCGCCTTCCCGGCGTCAATCGTCGGTTCGCGACCGGGACTGGCGGCACGGCATTTGTGTCGGGTGATGGGCTGTTGATGAAATCGATTCGTCCGGATTCGGGCTCGTTCAACCGTCGAGACATGACGGCTGGCCAACTGTGGGAGCGGCGGCCGGATCTCAGCTCGTGCGTGGGACGGCCGTGGTGATCGCTCGATCTGCATCGAGTACGAGTTAGCAGAGGACGGCGGTGTGCGTTGCGGTGAGGTCAGGTCAGGTCAGGTCAGCTTGTTATGCGGTGGTTGACGTACTGGACGCTATGGCGTCGCGGACTGGCTGCAGCGAGTCGACCGGTGGCACGACGGTGCGGGTGCTCCGGTCCGACTGGGCCGCACCGAACCGGTCAGCACCAATCGGAGAATGAGCCTGCGCTGGCCTTCAGCGTGGCGGTGGCACCGTGGCCCATGCGGCGAAGATGCCGATGTCAGCAGAGACCCCGACCGAGGTCTTGGAGACGACGCATCATTGCATGCCCAACGACGCGTACCCATACTCCTGCAGCCGCGACTGCGCGAAGTGATCGGCGACTTGGTGTGGGGTGAACCCCAGCCACAAGTCGGCCTGTTCGGTGCGCATCCACTCGTACTCGTGTGCCATTTCATCGGTGACCGCGATCCGGCCCCCGGGCCGCACAACTCTGGCCATTTCGGCGATCATCGCGGCCGGGTGCGGCGCGTGGTGTAGCACCATGTTCGCCACTGCGACGTCCGCACTGTCATCGGGCAGCGGCAGAGCCTCAATCGATCCTTCGATAAGGGTGACGTTGTCCGCGCCCAAAGCGTCCAACGACTGCCGGGCGACATCCAGCATCGCGGGTGAGTTGTCCACCCCAACTACGGCAGCGGCACGTCCAGCCACACCGGCGGCGACGAAGCCGGTTCCGGTGCCCACATCGACGACGGTGCTGTCTTGTGTGAGCTGGGTCCGCTCGGCCAGCGCGTCGATGATGTCGGCGTTGTAGAAGCTCGAACGCATCTCGTCCCAATCTTGTGAGACTCTCTCGAAGAACTCTTTCACGCCTTGGCTGTCCATGCCCTCAGGATGGCACGTCGAAGCCCCGTGGCCACAGCAGACACAGTGCCCCCTCCCCCATGGCGCGGAGAATGCCTGAACGAGTGCAATCACTTGGCGGCGAACTTGGGACGCGGCTCACGCGCGCGGCCAAGCGTCGACCGCTGCTACTCGCCCCCGGGGGTCGTGCCGACCGAGCAGGTCACACCAACCTCACTGTTGTGGACCTCATACGTGGGGTTTCTGCCGTTCCCCGAGTGGGAGAAGATCGACCTGGACGGCGCCTGGGTGGCTGTGTACGAGCGGCACATCGCCAAGCGGTTGACCCGGGCAACTTTTGACAGTCTGTCGCGAGCCGGCCCGCAAACCTGACCCCGCCGAGCCCCGTCCCTGGTCAAGCGCCGTCAGACCGAGGCGTCGAGTTGGCCAGCCGGATCTTAAGCCTTAGTGTGTGCGTATGCACGCAGATACGCATCCACCAGTATGGCCCGACGACGTGGTAAACCTCGCGTTCGAGGTTCTGCGCGTTTTAGCCGATCCCACCCGCTTGCAACTGGCCGGCCTCCTGCTCGACGACGAGGAGTCGGTCTCCGATCTGGCCGCCGCGCTCGGCAAGCCCGGCCCGGCTGTCTCCCAGCATTTGGCGAAGATGCGAATGGCCCGATTGGTCACCACCCGCAAACAGGGCACCTCGGTGCTGTACCGGGTCGAGAACGGGCACGTACGGCAGCTGGTGATCGACACCATCGGACACGTCGAGCACCTACTCGACGACGTCCCCGCCCACCACCGCATCACCGGCGCCGTGTCATGACCCACTCCCACGACCACCAACACGACCACGGACACCCCCACGATGATGGGCACGACCACAGCCACCCAGGTGGCCCGTGGTTTCGCTTCCGGCATGCCGTCTCCGACCTGACCGGTGCGCACTCGCACGACACCGCCGACCAGGTCGACGAGGCCCTGGAAGCCGACGCCCGCGGCCGGCGGGCATTGTGGATCAGCCTGGCCGCGTTGGCGGCAACCGCCATCCTGCAAGCCGTCGTGGTGGTCTTCACCGGATCCATCGCTTTGCTCGGCGACACCTTGCACAACGTGGCCGACGCCGCGACCGCGATCCCGCTGCTCATCGCGTTCTGGCTGGCCAAACGACCCGCGAACGACCGCTACACCTATGGGTACGGGCGCGCCGAAGACCTCGCCGGCCTGTTCGTCGTCGCGATGATCACCCTGTCGAGTGTGCTGGCCGGGTGGGAAGCGATCAGCCGGCTGCTGAATCCGCGCGACGTGTCCCACCTGTGGGCGGTCGCGGCCGCCGGCGTTATTGGCTTCGCCGGCAACGAACTGGTCGCTCGATACCGTATCCGCGTCGGCCGCCAGATCGGATCCGCCGCTCTGGTCGCCGATGGGTTACATGCCCGCACCGACGGGTTCACCTCCCTGGCCGTCGTCGTCGGTGCAGCCGGCGTCGCGGCGGGGCTGCCCTGGGCCGACCCGGTCATCGGCCTGCTTATCGCGATCGCGATCCTCGGTGTGCTGCGCTCCGCCGTCAAGCAGGTCGGGGCGCGTCTGATGGATGCGGTCGACCCCGAACTGGTCGCCCGGGCACGCAGCGTCATCCTCGACACAAAGGGCGTTCTCGGGGTCCGGTCGGTCAGGTTGCGATGGATCGGCCACACCCTGCACGCCGAAGCCGACGTCACCATCGCCGACGACATCTTCGTCGAAACCGCACACGACACCGCACATCGCACCGAACAACGCCTCACCACCCAAATCCCCCGACTCACCACCGCGCTGATCCACGTCAGCCCACTACGAGCACACGAGCCGGCAAACTGAACCAAACCGCTGAGGCGCTATCATCGTGATATGGCGATGAATACGAAAGAGTTCGCAGCCACCCATGCTGCCGGTGACGAGGTCGAGGCGTTGATGGCCGCGGCGTGCATGTTCAAAAGCCTGGGCGACCCGACCCGATTGGCGATCGTGCAGCACCTGGCGCTCGGGGAGCACCGAGTGGTGGACATGACTGCGCACCTGGGGTTGGCGCAGTCGACGGTCTCGGCGCATCTTGCTTGCCTGAAGGACTGTGATCTCGTCGCGTCCCGGCCCGTAGGTCGAGCCTCGATGTTCTCCTTGAAACACCCTGAGCTGCTGGATCTGCTCCGACAGGCCGAGGTGCTTCTGGGAGTGACCCGGGACGCGGTGGCGCTGTGCCCGACCTACGGCTCGGCCGCAGCGGGGCCGCGGTGACCGCATCCACCGCGGTGGCCCCCGAGTCAGACCGGGCGCGGCTGGGTCGGCGGGCTCAACTGCTGGCGGCGGCCACCGTCGGATACAACCTGGTCGAAGCAGTGGTGGCGGTGTCCGCAGGCCGCGTCGCCGGATCGTCGGCCCTAGT